>JBDRLB010000041.1:0-2500 GCA_043813365.1 Microcaldota archaeon
GTCACCCTGCCGTGGTAGTTTGCAAGTTCGGAGCAATCAAGATCGAACTTCTGGCCGGTGTTGCCGTTGATGCAGTAATACCCCGAATAAAGACCATTCTTCGCGCCCGGATTCGCATCGGGATCCTTGCAGTAGCTCAACACATCCTTGAGGGTGGAAACATCTATGTAGTATACCGCCTTTGAGGTGCTTTGGAGGAAATTTGCAAGGTATGCCGTCCGCAGCACCTTGTCTTGCGCAACACCATAAGTGTTGAGTGTGATGAAAATGAGGGAAACGGAAAATACCACCGTAAGCATGAACAGTATCCCATCAAAGAAGGATGCCTGCGCACGTTTCCTTTGACCGTTTTTTATTTTTCTTGCCAATCAAACCACTTTCCTTTTCGCTTCCCAGCCTGCAACGACCATCATCCCAAGCCCCCTTGCCCCCTCTTCGCAATCAACCGCTACGGGATAGGTGAGAATAACCGAATTTTTCTGGGTGATTTTTATCGGTTCCGCGCTTCCGCTTTCCTTAGGGGTAATTTGGCTAAGGTCCTTGTCCGATGAGCAGATGCTATCGGATACCTCGGCATTTTTTTCAATCAGCTTGAGGTTTTCCTCTTCCCTGTAATTGAGCGGCCCGCAATATTTCTTAAGAATGACGGCAAAATCGAAATTGTTCCCCGCAGCAAAGGGCTTAAGTTCTGCTTCGCATCTTGCCGCAAAGCTTGAATCGGTCATGTAGCCCTTATCCGTTATGATGTAGGACATTCTTAGGGTGGACGACCTTATTTCGAGAAGTTTGTCGCGTTCTGCCTTCTGCTGTTCAACGAATGCGATTGCGGTGATGAAAATGAGGATTCCGGCAACTATCGGAAAGATCGAGGGTATGTCGTCCCCAAGCGGGCCAATGAAGCCCCTCCGCGTCCCTTGTTTATTTTCCAAATCGGTTCCCCCCTTTTCCCCTATATTGCAAACTGATTCCCGGTTTTTAATTGTTCTTGAAGCCGCAGTGGTCTTCATCATTGATGTAGCTTCCCGAATCATCAAACGTCCAGCAATTATTGAAATCCAATTGGGTGCAATCCTGGATGAACAGGAACTTCTTTCCGTTGTATGCCTTCTCTCCGCATTTGATGATGGTGAGGTAATACGATCGCTTCGTATCGTCAAGGTCCGAGGGGCGCAGGGTCATGATCTCGTCCTTGAATTTGGAAACTTCTGCATAGCTCATTCTTGCCGAATCGAGCGTAACCTCCCTTTCGGAATATTCCACGACCCTTGCGCCATTGCATCCCCTAACGTTTGCCGGGACAACATCGATGAGTATTTTGCCGGCATTTTCCCTGTCCTTGTAGGCCCGATCGGTAATGTTCACAGCATATCTCCCAAGGTCGTTTTGGCCAAGCTGCAAGCCAAGCTCAAATGGGAACGAGCGCTGCTCGTCATCAACCGGGGAATCCAGGATTTGCGAGAGCCGGTTTGCAATCCCATCCGCGATGCGCTGGCTTTGCATCCTGCAGGTCTGGCTGCGGGCATTCTGCTCGAAAATGAATATGATTGCAAAAAGCGAAACGATGAAGAACAAAAGGGCGAATTTGGTCAATATCCACATCGCCATCTGGCCGCGTTCCACCATTTCATCAGCTCTTTTGAAAAGCGTTTATTAGTTGCCGGTTGCCCGAAATTTCCTTCTTGCCAGCCTGAATGCCGTTGAACTGGTTTTTTTGAAATTTTGGGTAAATCCCCATGTTTTCATTCGGCTGCTTGTTCGCATTTCCCCGGTTTTTATCCAGTAATGCAGGCACTCTTAAAAGCGTTGCCTTCGAAAATACTCCTTTCCAGAAAAAGTGGTCCTATGGCAAGTGATGAAGAGGTGGGTGGCGGGGATGAAGCCCAACGGGACGCCCAAAACAAGCGCTATGAGGAGATTCAACGCCAGCGCGAGCAGGAAATGCAATTGAAGGGAATGCTGCGCCAGATATTGGACGGCCCCGGCTATGAGAGGCTCCAGAATATACGGCTCACGAACACCGAACTCTATTTCAAAGTGGCCCAGCTTCTTGTGACGCTTTTCCAGCAAGGAAAGCTTAGGGACAAGGTGGATGAGCGGATGCTAAAGTCGCTCCTTGCGAAATTAAGCGCAGGAAAGCGGGAGACCAAGATATCCTTCCATAGGAAATGAGAATATCCCCCTCCCCTTAGCCGATTTTTCCCCTGATGAACCCGATATCTGTATGGCTATTCCCGCTAACCATGTCCGTGAAACCGATTGTTACCGCAAGATCGTACCTGTTGCCGGAAAGGGGCAAAACGCCCTGCGGAACCGATGTGCACTTTACAATAAACTGCCCATTTGCCCCAACCAACAGCGGAAGGCCCGTGCTGCAATCGGTGTCCGCCGTCTGGTCGGCAACCCCTACTGTGACCGAATTTACCGTAACTTCCCTTGTTACTGAATTCGCAAGAAGGATCACGGCGCCGGTTGTGTTGACGTAATGGTCCAGGTATGTGAA
>JBDRLB010000042.1:0-39098 GCA_043813365.1 Microcaldota archaeon
CTCAGAATTCCCCCGTCACGCTTTCGCGCATTGCGGAATTTTCGCGCCTGCTGCACCCCGTAGGGCTTGGGCCCTTGTCTCAGTGCCCATCTCGAGGCTCCTACTCCCATAGCCTCTACTGATTATAGGCTTGGTGGGCCTGTAATTTCCGCAGGAAATTGCCTGCATGAAAACTTTACCCCACCAACTACCTAATCAGCCGCACTCCCATCCTACGGCGGTAATGCTACAATTTGCATCCCTTATTGTTTTGGCTTCGTCCCAGAAATCCAAAACTACGGCGTATTACCGTCAGTTTCCCGACGTTGTCCGCCTCCATAGGGTAGGTTAAGTACGTGTTACTGAGCCGTTCGCTACGTTAAGATGACCCAACGTAGAACTTGCATGGCTTAGTCGAATTCTGATAGCGGTATCCTCCAGCAGGATCAACTGGTATTACAGCCCTCCCCCCGAAGAGGAAGAGCTGTACACTCATGCTAATTGCTGAATGTGATACGAATCGCAAGAACTAATGGCGTTTGCTCCCTTTAGCGCCTGAGTCGAATCTGAAGCCTTAGCAGCTAACTCAAATTCCCATCCTTGCTGCAGTGGAATGAAGCGTACTAGGCCCTAGTCATGGAATCGTAGAGCGCCGTACCCCTTCAAGAATCGGTCATTGCATTAGAAGCTCCGATTTACCGGGTCTGCAGCGATAAAAACGCACTATTGCATGCCAATTGTGCGAAGCATTATTTTGCATGAATGTGTATATAAAGCTTCCCTCGTAGGAGTTTGCTTATGGAAGGAGGAATTTTTGATGGTAGTTAGCGGTCGAAAAGAAGCCTTAAAACAGTCCTGTTCCGGGTTTAGAGGCGAAATTGGGCTTATTTTATTTAACAAAAGGAAAAGCAGGTTTTTTTATTCCTTTTTTAGGAACTCGACACCAATATGATCTGTTTGATGAGAACCCGTCACTTGAACTTGCAGCTTGTACCTTTCGGCTATTTTCTTTGCATAAAAGTTTACGATCGGAAAAATCGGGATGCCATGCCCCAATTGCGTGTCGAATACAAATTCGCTGGTGCGCAAAATCTTTAACTTGGAAGAATTTGCCTTGTCCGCGCGCTCGATTTTCGGCTTTACCGGCTGGCCGAAATGCTCCAAGAAGCTCCGCGTCATCCGGTTTGGCGCCCGTTCCTCCTCGGAATGCCTTATCTGGTAAGGCTCATGGCCTACTTCCCTGAGATATTCTTTCGGCACCTCCCCCCAATATAAGCCCGTAACGATCCTGCGGAGCGCCTCCGCTGCAATTTTTGGCTCTCCGGCCCTCCTTTTACTTAATGGGATCCGTTCGTTCATCAAAATCCCGAAGTTATTTTTTTATAAGGAACGTGGTCCTTCTTCCCTCGAGGTCGTGCTCCACTGCCATATTGACCTGATTTTTCTTTGCGAGCTGGGATGCGAAGGACAATACCAAATTAACCAAATCGGAACCATTGATAAAAAGATTCACCGGGCGTTGCCATACGACGGCAGTGGCCCCTTTTTCAGGGTGATGCGCTATTGCCACGGTAGCCATTTTCCCATATCCCTTTGAAAATGCGAGCGCAGCTACAAGGAGGCCCCTGTCGATTTTTTTCTCGGCAATGATGGGTTCGGCTTCCTTCGGTATATTCCCAAGGTGCATTTCCGAAATGAATTTTCCCAGCTCTTTTGCGGTTGTTTCCGGCATGAGACAATTACCCGGCGCAGCAATAAAAATCAACCTCCTTTTGATTCATTTTCTACCGAACGCATTTATCCCAGCTTCTGCCTGCATTCTTGATGATCAACCAAAGCCTTATATTTGGAAACTGTGGAATATGTGGGGTATGTGGATATGGCGAACATGACATTGTACATTCCGGACGATTTGGGGAAGAAATGAGGAGGCACAAGGAGCTCAAGTGGAGCGAAATAGCGAGGCAATCTTTCGAGGAAAAGCTACGCATGTTGGAGTGGATGAACGAGCTTTTGAAAAATTCCGAAATTACCGACGAAGACGCAATTCGGATGGGCCGGGAGCTGAACAAGCGCATGGCGGAGCGCATACGCAAGGAGCGGGAGAAACGGAAATCGAGCTCGTAATTGATGCAAACATATTGTTCGCTTGCTTCTCGACAAATTCTTTTACTAGGAGGCTGATTCTTTTATAGGGCATGCATTTGTATGCGCCGGAATTTCTCATCGATGAATTTGAGAAATATCGCCCGATGCTTCTTTCTAAATCAACTTTAATGCACGAAGTATTCGATAATTATGAAAAGCAGTTATTTTCAAGGATCGGAATTGTTCCCGACTCTGCTTTTTCGTATTTGGAGGAGGAGGCACGGGAGTTTAGCCCGGATCCCGACGATTTCCGGTATTTCGAATTGGCTTTAGGGCTGGATTTGCCCATCTGGTCGAATGATCGGATGCTGAAAAAACAGGAGAAGGTTGAGGTTTACACAACGGAAGAGCTCGTCCATCTGCTATAATGCCCAATCGCATCCTTTTTATTTGTTTTCCGTTTAGTTGTTGCAGAGGGGAGGCATATGGATGGATTGAAGGAGATTACTGTTGTCGCGAGGGATCGCGTAGGCTTGCTTGCCGATATAAGCGAAATTCTTTCCGGCAGGAACATAAACATCGATTCCGTTTCCGTGGAGACTTCTGCCAGGACCGCCATCATCCGCATACTTGTGCACGATACGCATACTGCAAAGAAGACGCTCGAAGCTGCCGGGTTCAAGGTTGTTGAAGCGGGCGTGCTTGTAATTGGTTTGCCCGACCAGCCGGGAGAGCTTGCAAAAATGTCCCGAATCCTCGCAAATAAGAAAATAATGATCGAGAGCGCGTTCATTCTGAGCAAGGAAGGGGAGAAGACGGTGCTCTCGCTGAAAGTTGACAATTACAGCGCAGCAAAGAAGCTGCTGAGGGAGAATAGGTACATCTGATTATTTACGAGCAGGGAACGAGAGAGGATTGCTCTTCCGGAAGATAATTGACAGGATAGGATATCAATTTAACATAAATTTTATCCTTGCATTTGTCAACATCCTCTTGTTCCCAGTTATAATATAAGGGAAGTGAAATCTCTTTTCCCTGCTTCAGAAGGTCTAGCTGATTGCCCCAGATTTTTTCATTGTTCCTCGAATCCGTGGGGTCCGGATCGTTAAGGCAATAAGTCTTTACGCCGAAGGTTATGGATTCCTTTTTGCCAGCAGCCTCTATTTGCCTATCCGCTTCAGCCAACGGTTTATTGAATTTTAATTTGAATTCCACCCCACTGTCGATCCAAGTGGAGAAACCAGCAAGCTTGCAGCTCGTGATTGAGAATAGGTTTGTTTTCATATCTTCTGGATCAAACACGCCGAAAGTTAGCGATCCGAAAGGTTTGCCTTCGTCCCCGTCCCAAAGCACTTGGCCTGCATCATTGACCCCCGCTATCAACAAATACGTTGCCGGGCTTGCAGGGCCGGCAATCTCATGCGCTCCGCCCGATATGGAAATTTCGATTTTTTCAGGGTCTAAGACCTTGTCGGTGTCCTTATTTTGCAAATAGATCACCAGGTAATCGCGCGCACCTGCAGCCCTCGTGTAATCTGCAGGAACGGAGTACCTGATAGGAATTTTTTCATTCAACGCGAACTCCCGTTGGCCTGCAGCAATGCCTGCCTGCGGATTGATGCAGATGTCCGCAACTCTCAATTTCTTGCTGTCATCCAAATTCAAAACGATGCCGATCGTCTTGTCGGATCCTTCAATGAGCTTTTCGCAGGTTTCCCTGGTTACATCCGGTGCTTGCGGGATGGTTGCAGAAGCATCAGGAGCAACATTCCTGTTCCTGCAGAATTCGGAGTCGTCCGGCCCTCCAAGCGGGTTGGTGTTGCTGCAAACATTGCATCCGTAGGGGGTAATCCCATTCGGAGCGTCGGGGCAGATGCCCTTTGCGCATGGGTGGAAGCATTCGGAAAGGAAATCGGCGCTAACGTCATATTGGGAGCAGGTCTGGAAATGCAAATGCAAGCCGATCTCTTCGTTGCAGTCTTTTCCTTTCGAATTGCCCATCACGCCCACGATGCTCCCCTTGCTGAGCTTGTCGCCGATGCGTACGTTTATTTCGGCGAGATGGCCATATAGCGTATAGAAATCCGGCTCGCCTGCAACCGAATGCCTCATTATGACGGTGTTGCCATAGCAATCCTCACGCATCCTTGCGGAAACGACTTCGCCGGCAAATGGGGCGTACACCCTGGCTTTGCCGTCTGCATCCGGCGTGCCCACAATGTCGATGCCTTGATGCTGCCTGTTTTGCCTGTCCGCAAGGAAGCATACGGAATCAAGGGGAGTTGAAAGGGAATAGCGATAGTTGTCAATAATTGCATACGCTTCTTCAACGCCTTTTTTGTTCATGATCAGGCGGATATCGGCCAGTGGGCGGGAAATCTGCTTCTGTTTTAGCCGGGATTTCGGATTATCTGTCACCGAACTCAGTTTCAAGGTGAGAGTGTCCTTGAGCCCGTTTTTCTCTATGCTGCCTTTTTCCTCCCCTGTGAGAATTGATCCATAGTCAACGGAGGCCTGGATGGCGCCGTTTTCAAGAGTGCATTTGGCGTTGCCCTGGGCGTTATTCTTGAATGAGTTCGAGAATGATTGGGAGGTAACTTCGCATGCAATGCTTTTTCCCGCATCCGCCATTAATTTGCCCATCTCCGGCGAAATGGAAGTGGAAAATGCCAGGCCATCCAAATCATATTCGTATGAGCCCCTGAATGACGCGACCCAGAGCTTTGCGCTCACATCGGATTTCTTCGCCTTGCAGCTGATGGTGCCTGCTGTTTCCGGAACTGTGGCAAGGGAAACCGCATTCTGTGCATCCTTTTCTGCCTTTGCGTATGTGCCGTCATCCCCGAGGGAATATTTCTCTTTTTCAAAACCGGCTTGGATCATCACCTTGCTCCTGAAATCGCCAAGCAAGCCGGTATCCGCAGCCGCGTTCTCGAAACCTGAAATTGCGCAAGTGCCTTCCGTGAAAATTGAATTGGTGTCCTTGAATTCTGCCTCAAACGATGGTTTGGCATCGGTGACGATGAATTGCAAATTGCTGGAGATAGGCTCGAGAGTATATTCGCTGACTTCGCCCAATTTCAGGATGATTGGGGCGAGCTTATGAACTCCTGCAGGGTAATAGATGTCGAGGTAGAGGTCGCTTTTATCATTGAGCGCGCCGGAAGCGGATCTTGAGGAGGCAGCTATTCCAGAACCATCTGCAAATCCCTCCACCTTGAAAACGCCGGAGGATTCGCTGCACTTGTCCATCTTGAAAGCGGGGGCCAGCTTGCCTATTTTCGATGGCACGTATTGCTGCCCTGCTGAAATTTGCGTATTTTCAGTTACCTGCTTGAAGAAGGAGGAATCAGTAGCCACTTTGCATTGCGGAAAGCCCAGATTGGATTGTTGGCCGAGGGGCACGTCATATGCAGCATAGCGCGTGAGAGTGTACGGGTCGAGCTGGATTTCCTGGGATTCCCATTCCTCATTGTTTGAAGTCTGGAAGCGCTGTTGCTGCGTGCGGGGCATTCCGCGGGCCATTATCCTGATGGGAACTGTTCTCGTGCGGCCGGAGCGCAAAGTGATTAGCAGGGGCACATCAAAAGAAGCAGCATTGCACCTGTCCCATGAATAGCCGGAATCAATAGTAGGGTTTGCATAAATCTGCGAGAGGGAATAATCATACATCAAATTGTTCTGCCCGTAGTAAGGCTGGGGATAGGGATAGGGGGATTGGAGGCTATTCATCTGCGGGTAATTCTGGTAACCCACGTAGCCATTCCGATATTGCGGAACCGGATAGGAACCGAAGCCGGTCTGGTCGATTGATGAATATGAATACTGTTGATAGGGGGATGAGCCATATTGCGAGTACGACTGATAGGGAGAGGCGCCATATTGGGAATATGGGGAATAGGCGGATGAGCCGTATTGGGAATAGCCCGAATATTGATTAGAATATCCGCTTCCATAATAACCGCCCTGCTGCTGGAAGTAAAGCATGCAAGCTGGGTTGCTCCCGTATATCCGCTGGAGGAGGCGGTTGTAAACATCATTCCCGGTGAAATCAGCAACAACGTGGATGCGCTGCTCTTCCGGGCCGCAGAACTCAGTCGTGATCCCGAACTCCGCATCCTGTATGGAGCAGCCGATTACCGGCTCTTCAAAAACACCGAGGGAATAGAAATTGTCGAACCTGCGCGTGTAGGGATCAAGGTAGAAAGTGACCGGGTTGGGGAGAACGGGAAGGTTGTTGTAGCGGATAATTTTTGTGCTCGCATCCAGAGTGGGTGCGTCTGGCGCCGTCACGATGATGGAGAATGTGCGCAATTGCTGGTCGGATGTGCGGATCTGCAGCTTTCCGCGCTGGCGGAAAGTTTTGTTGAGGGATTCAGCGGAATAGTCTGCAGAAATATGTACCAGGCTGCCGGTGCAATCCGCAGTTACGAGGAAATCATCCTTTGCCTGGATGTCGCAGAAGCTGATTTCGCCGATGTTGCCGCCACTATACATCACATCCGCGAAGCCGTTTTCGTCAAGGCGGAGGTTTATTACGGAAGGAAGGGCAGCGAAATCATTGCTCTCCAGATCGCTAACCCTGCTGGATTTCACATTGACCCTCACGGGAATGCTCGTCCTGATTGTTGATCTGGAAGTAATTGCCTGCTCGAAAATTAGCTGGCAGTTTGTTGTTGCGCTAACATCCGGAAGCACGCCAATTTTGATTTCTGAGGAGCCCTTGAAATTCTGGACGTAGTTGGGGAATGCATAAAGCACGGGGGTTTCCTGGTTGCCGCAGGTTGAAATTATTGAGAGGTCGCTCTTGTCTGTGAAGGAGGAAGTGATTGAAATGCTCCGTTCTTCGATTGTGCTGCTGGAATCGCCAATGAATTGCAGTGATTGGGGCGAAACGCGCAGCGCATCATCAGTTATTTCCACGTTAAGGTCGCATCTGTCGATTGTGCGGTATTTCGGATGGAACACTTTCAGCCCGATTTTGCCGGTTGTCGCCGGCGTGAGGGAAAATTGGTAAATGCCATCCAATCCCATGCCGCGCTCGTTGGTTCCTGCAAGCTGCAAATCTTCCGCGGAAAGGGGTGCACGGTCGCAATCATAAAGCATCACGATTGCATCGGTGATCGGATTGTCTGAGGAATCGTAAACGGAAACTCTCGGTCGTTTCTCCTCGCCGACATTGAACTGCGATGGGGAAATTGCCGCCCTCATGATGTTCTCCCCTGAAATGCGGAGGTTCTGCCTGTAGGAATAGACATGGTTTTCGGATTTGAAAGCTAGGAGCAATTCGGTTGTGCCCGCCTTGATCGCCTTCAGCTTTATTGACCCGGAAGTCCTGATATTGGAAGGTATTGCAATGTCCGCGCTTTGCTCCCCTGCCTGCTGCGTGACGGATGGCTCATCAGCAAGGCCCGTGCCGGCTGTCGCGGATGCGAGTTCGAGGTTGGAATTGATCACCGACAGAGAAATGATCGGTTCCTCCGAAAGCACTTCGAAATTAACGGTGAATTCAGTTCCCAGCGGAATGTCGGTGCTGCTTGCCTTGAGAGTTATTCTCCTGCAGAAGGAGCCGTCGGCATTGCAAATAAGTGGTGAATCAGTTACCTTAATCTGCACTTCCTTGTTTCCGTTCGCACACATTCTTCTTACGAGGTCGAGGGGCTCTACAGAATCTTCCACCAGGAGATCCTCGGATTCGGGGTAGCTTATCACAACTCCCTTCTTCTCGGAATATGCCTTGTAGAAGAACGTGACTGGAGAGGATGCAGTTGCATCATGCGATACTGAGAATTTTATGGCGATCTCCTTCGTCCCTGCAGTGCCTCGGGGGAAAACCAAATCAACGGAATTGATGGTGCCGTTGCCATCCGTTGTAGAATAGCACGTGTCTGGGGAGTATCTTGAGGAGGTGAAAAGGGATTGCGCTGCAGAATCGATTTCCAATAGTTTCAATATCCCGTTTGTTGGCGAGATGTGTGCATGGAAACCCGCGATTTCCGCTGCTGACGGGAATGTGACTATGAATTTCGCATAGTATGTTTCGCCGTTCCCTAGCTCCTTCACTTCCTCCCCGGATTTGAAAATGCCGATGAACGCTGCCGAAACAGATGTGGCATCCTTTTCTGAAACAAGGTTAAGCTGCATCTGCCGGAATTCCTTTGGCGAAAGGATGTAATGGTCGGACGTGGTCTTCAAATATTTCGGGGAAAGCCCTACAAGGTAGAATTCGATGTTCGAAGGGATGTTGCTTATTGCGCACCTCCACTCCGCAATTTCGCATTCCCCAAGCATGTCGCCCGCATCCGTCTGCGCAGTCACCTTCCCAGCTGTGAGTTTCGCTTTCGTTATCGCATCCACGAGCACAACATCCATGTTTGCAGGAGCGGAAACAAGGTTGATGAGGAGGTTTTCAACTCCTTCGGAAGAAATTATTGCACTCCTGCCGACGCTTGCCTCCCTAGAGGCGGTTGCCAGCAATTTATATGAAGAACCCTCGATTTCCCGCGGAATTCTGAAAGTTACCTTCCCGTCGAAATCGGTGCTGCCCGCAGGCATTCCCAGGAAGTAGCCGTCGGACTTGAAAAGCGCGACCTCCGCAGACTCGGAAGGCTCGCCATCCTCCAGTACGGTGATTTCCAGATCGGCAGAATTCTCATCATTCTGCTTCTCGAGCATGATTTTCTGCTGCTGTGTGGAGGCGGAAGCGGTGATTGATGCCGGCAGGTAGCCGGATGCATAAGCCGTAATATAATACTCATTGCCCTGCTTCACCAGGATGCTTGCCTTCCCGTCTGCACTGGAAATTAATTTTTTCGGCAGCTGCTTGCCCTCGAGCTCGAACAGGTATATTTGTGCTCCGGAAATTGTGCCCGTTTGTGAAGAGATCAGCAGATCGATGTAATCGCCGTCAACCTTTTCGGTCAGTTCAATGGATTCCTCCAGCACGTCGCCGGAAGAGGAGAGCTCGAATTGCTCGGTTTCAGCTGAGAGGTATTTTGCGCTCTCCTTGACCTCGATCGCATATCCCTTCCCTATCAAAACATCCTCGAACAGCACCCTTCCAACTGCATCGCTGCTTGCTGCCTGGAGCGTCCTGAAGGAAATGGCATCAAGTAGTAAAACGCGAATGGCTTCGAGCTGTGCGCCGCTTCTTGAGGTGAGCGTCAGCCTTATTTTACCGTATTTGGAGTTTTCGGGTTCCCCCCCTGCCTTGTCCTTCGCATTCGCTTCCTCATTTGACTCAAGCTGGGCGAAGTATACTTCCTTTTCGATGTCGGATTTCAGCAAGCTGATCGGCTTTTCCTTGTAATTGCTTTCGGAAATTATTAGAGTGGCATGCTCGGGCACATCAGAAAATGTGAAAGTTGCAAGGCCCGAATAGTCGGAAACGCGGGTGAGGCTTTTGCCGTCATCGAATTGCAGCCTCACAGCCGCGCTTGCTATGTAAAGCCCGCCCACATCGGTCACATATACGTTGAAGAGCTTGTCGTTCTTCCCTGCATCAAGTATTTGCGAGAGCTTAATTTCCTTTGTTGAAAGGGTGATTGATTCGGATACATCGGCATAAATCATATTCGGATCCGAAATCTCAACCCGGAGGTCCGCATTGGCCGGAACCTCCTTAAACGTCACTATTCCATCGGCGGAACTTTCCCCGGTGCCAAGTTCGCGATCGCCGTCGTAAAGCACAACGGCCATATTGGGGATGGGGTTTCCATCGGAGGTTTTGATTGCCAAGGAAAGGGTCTGGGGCCTTGCAGTAAGTTGCGGCAGCAGGAAATATGCAGCAAGAATGATGATGAGAATCAGCAATGCGGGGAAAATCACCCTCGGGGAAGGCACTCCTTTCTCTTCCATTTGGGCCATGAGATCCTCATAGCCGTCCTTCAGCTTCTCGAGGAACGAGCCCCCTGCTGCGCCTTCGGAGTCCATGCTTAGATAGATGCATAAAACCGTTTAAAAACGTGTTTATGGGTAGCTAAATCTGCAACGGAAATAAACTGCCCCGGATATGCTTTTCTGCGACTGTTTAAATATTCTCACTTCTAAAAATACTTTCCGTTTAGCCCCGTCGTCTAGACTTCCGCCGGTCAAGGATTGGCGGATTGAGGACAATGGTCAAGGATAGAGGCCTCTGGCCTCCTTTTCCCAAAAGGGAAAGGAAGGAGAAAGCCTTTGACGGCAGTTCGAATCTGCCCGGGGCTATTTCGATTTTATTTCTTTTCGATTTTCAAAGGCACCCTTGTTTCTTTTGCGGCGCCTTGCGCTTTTCTTTTAAAAGAAAAGCAAGGCAGGGGGATCTGCCCGGGGCTATTTTTCTATTTTATTGGTGAGCCTCGAACATCGGTATTTTTATTCGGGGGGCGCCTACTTTTTCTCATGAAACTCGGCTTCCTTGATTCCATATTCAATTACGCAGACGTGTACGAGGATGCGGTGAAGGCAATTGATGCGAAAATACCTTCCGTAAATATGGACAGGATGACTGCGCCCCATCTCCTGAAAATCCCCCTGTTTTCCAAAATGCTCTTCAGAAACGGATGCGATGCAATAGTGGTTTTCCTCACGATGCTCCCGGAAGATTCGGCGGAGCTGGATTTGGTGCATGAAAAAATAATCGATCTGGAAGTTGCGGAGGGCAAGGGCGTGTTCTTCTGCATAATTTCAGGAGATGAATTCGACAACGAGGGCCAGCTGAAGGAGATGATGGCGCAGCGGCTTGGGCTGATTGCGGAGGCGATTGCAAAAATAGTTGCATCCCCAAGCTCCCTTTCCGGGGATATCGCCAACACGGACCTTACCAATGCAATGACGATGTTCGGCGCCCCGGCAGAGCAGGCACAGGAACAAAAGGCCGAACCGGAGCCAACAGAGGGGCTGCAAGAGCTGGATCTTGGGGTCGATAGCTCGAAAAGCCTATTTTAGAAAAAGGATCATACCGGTTTGCACGCCGAGCCGGTCTTGTAGGCGAAAACAGCAGGGTATTTTGTAAGGTCGTAAGGCCCATAGCACGCGTTCTTTGATATTCTAAGTAGTGCCCATGACAACGAGGACGATCTTGCGGACTTAAACAGGGTCCAGACTGTCCCGATATCCAGGGCGTCAGCTTGTGAGTCCGGATATTGGTAGAAATTATTCCCGGTGGGGTAGGAATTTTTCACTCCCGCATAGTGCTTGGTGAAGCCGTCAGGCACAATTGGCCATTCCCAGCTCAAGCAATAATCGCGGTAGGTGGCTGCGGGGAATATTTCATTGGCAATGTAGGCTCCGCGGGAGGCCCTTGCAGTGATGGGGATGAAGAGGTTGCAAGCGACTTGAGGGCCGCAATAATCCTGCCCGGGACCTACTGCGTTCGGATAGTTCTCGGAGATATAGAGCGGGCTGATCTTCAATGGCCTCTGGGTTCCGGGAATCTCGAAATCCACGCCGTTGGTCGTTTCCGTCTGCAGGAGATAATTGCCGAGCCGTACTTTGCACTGGGTCGGCAGGCTTGAAATGCCATCAATGGCATTGTCCTCTATGAGGTTGAAATCCGCGGTGTCAGTCATCTTATTGAAAACGATGTTTGCGCTTAAGGGCATCACTGCAGAAAATTTGAAGGAGGTCGACTCCGGGTCTGTGGCAAAGTACTTGTAAGGTTCGGAAAGGCTTTCGGTTCCCGAAGGTGCAATCTCAACTGCATAAATTGCGGATTGATTCTGCCATTCGTACGCGAAGCCCGCAAGCTCCTCAGTTGCCTTTGTCCCGTCGGGCCGGCATTGGCTGCAAAGCTCCGGATCGCAATAATCTCCCGGGTTCGCAGATCTTGGCCCGCATATTTCGACGCACGAGTCGCCTCCTGCAGGGCAGGCGGTTGTGTTCCCGGAAGCATCGGTATAATTCTCCCGGGGCTCGATTATCGCACAGTAGTCCGCCTTGTCGGATATCCCGCAGATGTTGGTCTCATCCGGATCCTCAGGAGTGCAGCGCTGGTCACATATATCAATTCTCGCCTGGTCGGTTGTTTCCGGCTCGCCGTATTCGAGCCCGTATGTGTCATAGCAGAACAGGCATGCGACATCCAGCTCATTGACTATTCTCGTGACTTTCGCCCAGTCCTTCTCGGATCCCCTGCATACTGCCGGATCAAGAGTGTCCTGCGTGTTGGGATTTTGTTTAAGGCAGTAGATGGTGTTTGCAAAGCTGCGCTTGAATGCCGTAGCCTTGGCAACCTGCTGCGCTTTTTTCTGGAAGGCTCCAATTAATTCCTTTGCGTAAAGGCGCTCGTAATCCTTATTGAAATCGGCGCCGCAAATGCTTTCGCATGCCGACCTGATGGCGTTTGAGGCTTGGGTGCAATCCACTGCCGCCTTTGCCCATAATTCCTGGTCAATTTCATCGCATTTTTCATTGCTTATGCAGTCTTCAAAGTCACGATCCAAGTTCCCAAAGCAGGCATCGCGTTGGGAATAGCAGTTATAGTCAATGCCGCACCAGTATTGGCTGCACGAGCGTTGATCGCGGTGCAATTGGCCCCCGCACTCATACCAACATACAGAATACTCGCCAGCGCTTTCTTTCTTTTGGATGCACGCATTGTAATTTAGGTCGAATTCAAAGTCGCATTTTTCATTGCACTCGGCCATATCGGCCCTTATTGACGGAAGGTCGACGGATTGCTCCGCTTCGGAGATGAGCATCTGCGTCAGCGATTTGGAAGATGGCTCATTGGAGGAGATGACTGCAAATGGCACGGGGTTGTAGTCGAAGGAGGCCTTGTCCGGGTAGAAGGCAACGCTAGGTGCATTCGTGCTGTTCCACGTGAGCATATCGGCTGTTTTTCCGCTGCTGCCGAAGATGCTCGCATAGCCGTTGTCCCTTGCATAAACGCCATTCCTTTGCGAATAGGTGCCGACAGTGATTTTCGGCTGGGAAAGCTGTTCATCCATGCCCGGCATGAAGCGGTTGTTCAGTGCGTAAACAAGCTTCAGGCTGGGGCTTTCCGTGTCCTGCCCGTAATATGATTTGGGCTTGACGAGGGGATCCTTGTAGGGGGTGACGGCGAAATCATAGGCGGTTATTCCGCTGGAGACGAGGGTGAAGTTCGCTACGGTTATGTTGATTATTTTCTTCGGGGAAGTATCCGAGGCGAGGTAGACGCGCATTGCGATTTTCGCTCCCGGAACGGAATTCCCAATTGGGGAAAGCGGGCATCCATTACGGGTGGGCCAATACCTCAAAGCGGAACCTCCAGGAGTGTAATCGTAATCGAAGCAGCTGTTGTATTTGTTGAAATCCGTGTCGTCGCCAAATCGGTAGCCGAGGAAGGCCATCCGGGATTCGCCATATAGCCCGGTGTCGTTCAGGGGTATCGCATCATACGGGAAAATGCTATCCACCTGGAAGATTATGTTCGTGCATGAGGATTCCACAACCGGATCCGGTATCCCCTCGAAGAGGGTGCGCTTTAGCTCCAGTTTATTGCATGCATACATATTGGGCAGCTCCGAAGGGTAGGTTGGAAGCGTATTGTACCTCACCATCACATATGGCTGCAATAAGATCGGCTGCATGCTGGAGTTGTGGGTATAATTAAGGGTGAGCAGCAAATTGCCGCTGGGTTCGATCGGAGTGAATGTGAGGATTGGGGAAAGGTCGGATTGGGAGCTGATAGTTGCGGTTATTACTGCAGAATTGGGATCCAAATTGGTGATGCGGCTGCCGATTTGGAGGGCATAAGGCCTGAGTGACGAAATGTCGGAAATGGTTATTGTGAGGGTGCCGGGTGTGAAGCGGTACATGTTGTCCGTAATTGTGAACCTGATTTGCAGCTTCCCTTCGGTGCAGTTTGTGCAGGGCTTGAGCGAATGCACGATAAAGCCCGAGCCGCTGGTGTTGGTGGTGCAGAAAAGCGTTGATGGAGGGCCAGTATAGCCCCTTTTGCACTGGTATTGCGAGAATTCCACCTTCACGCATGCTTC
Organism: Microcaldota archaeon; assembly: GCA_043813365.1. Lineage (GTDB taxonomy): Archaea > Micrarchaeota > Micrarchaeia > Norongarragalinales > SBBD01 > JACRGC01. The sequence continues at coordinate 14,028 of JBDRLB010000042.1, forward strand.
GTTGTTCTTGTCGCATAATCGGTTACCGTAAACGCATTTGTTGTCTGTCAATGAGCATACATTATCTCCGTTGCATTTAGGGTAGCTGTCACAGCATGCGGACCCCTCGTTCCCGCAAGCACGGCATATTCCAAGGCTGCTCGCCTGCTGCAGTTCGCATACTCCCCCAATACATAATTTCCCGGGCAAAGTCAGGCTGCAAAGCTCTCCCCTCCCGCCGAATTCGCACATCGGCAAATTCGAGATGCAGTCCCTGCAAACTGGGAAACCTTTGGAGCCAGCGCCTCCCAAATTGCCCGCGTCACAGTACTGGTCGAATTTGCACGAGGGGCAGATTACCTCGGCAGTGCATTGCGAATAGGGAACGCATTGCCCTCTGGAGGAGGCATCATTGCAGCAAACTGTTGCGCCGGTGCATCTCAATGCCGGGGAGGAGGAGCCGCACACTTCGGCAGTTTTGCATGTCCGGGAGTTTCCGGAAATTACGCATTGCAAATCCGGAAGGCATGCTGTTGCGGTGTTTGCATCGGAATAATCGCAGCATTCCTGATTAATGCCTCCGCACGGGATGCAAATGTTGGAAGAAGAGCATGTGAGCCCGGAATCGCATTCGTTCGCCAGCCCCGAGCAGCAGAATGCATTTTCCTTTCCGCAGATGGATCCCCTCGCATCCTTGCAGATGCCATTTGCGATGTTAGAGGAGGAGTCGCAGTATTTCTCATCCGGAGGGGAGCAGGCGGGGGAGCATTCGCGGATGTCAGCAGGATGGCACGAAAGTACGCATGCCTTGATGCCCGTTCCGGAATTGAGGCAGCATACGGAATTGTCTGAGCATTGGTAATTCGTCGAGCCGCAGCTCGTGGGGTATGTACAAAAACCTATTGAGTCCGATTCCGACTTCTGGCACTTCCATCCCTGGTTGCAGGAATCTATTGCACCGCCTTCAATACGGGAGATGCAGCATGCCTCCCCGAAACTGCCGCATGCGTTCAGAACATATGTTTTATTGTAAGTGGCAGCAGAACACCAGCCGGTTGCATTGCCCCCTGCAAATCCCAACTTATTGTCCACGGGATCGCGGATGAATTCAGCGTTTGAAACCGAATAGGAACGGTACTTCACAGCCAGCTTGTCGGATGCGATCCTGGTTGTAATGCGGAATTTCAGCACCAGAACGGAGGAGCCCCTAAAGCCGTATTCCGTTTCAAGCCAGGAGGCCGCATCATATGCGCCCGTAAGGGAATTGTAGTCGGTTCTGCATGTTTCCAGGTTGCTGAGGCTTCTTGCAGCCCGCAATGCAATTGGTTGGTAGCCCCCATATGAGTAATTCGTGAAATACGCTATTTCCGCACCGCCTGCGCCCTCCAGGGAGAGGAACATGCCATTCCGTTCGGATGATTGCTTGCTGTAGAGGTTGATCTTGAGCAAATAGCTCTGGTCGGTTGTGAGCTCCGTTACGGCGCCGTCATTCATGTCCGTGATTCCGGCAAGGATGATTTCGGAAATGATTTTTGAATCCAGCCTGTAGAGCAATGCGGGTATGCGGGTGGAGTTGTTGGGGTTCGCTTTGACATTCCCGGTCGCATTCTGATAGTTTTTCGAGTAGACAACATAGCTGAATTCCTTGTCGGCCCTCGCATCAATGGTGCATGAGCCGGCTGTTGCAGTGCAGCTCTTGTAAAGCGAATTGTTGCGTTCGTTCTTATAGTAGAGGAATGCATCGAATTGCGAAATAGCGGTCGTGTTGTTCTCGCGGTCATTTGCGGAAAATTCGATTGTCCCTGTCGGGGCGTAAAGCGTGATGTTGAGCTCAACTGCGGAGCCGGAAAGGGTTTTGGTGGTTTCCCCTGCATTGGGCTGCTTCACCGCAATAATCCTGAATTCGCCCTTCGGGAAATTCCTGAAAATCGCTTTCCCTTGCGCATTGGTTTTTTGGTCGTATGGCGGCACCTGGTATTCATCGGGATCGAAAAATGCAATTGTTGCATCCCTGATTTTCAAGCCATCCTCATTTGCAACATTGATCGTTAGATTGAGGGAATTGCTTGCATCCGCCTTTATCATCGTAATTGTTTTCGCAACACCGCCTGCGAATTTCATCGTCCTTCCCGGAAGGTAGCCGTCCTTGAATGCGGTGGCGTAATAGATGCGGTTGTCAAATGCCTCTGAACGCAATTCCGAGGAGGCTCTTTCAACTTTCAGGAGTGTGAAATTCATTTCGGAGAGCCCCTCCCAGAGCCGGATTTCAGAAACAAGGGCAGAATTCCTCTCATCAACAACCTTTATGGTGGCAATGGAGCTGTTGACAGTCGAAGCGGATTTCTTCAGCCGCATTGGAAGCGTTGTTTTGCCTGCGACAAGCGTCTTTTCCTTCACTGCGGGCTCGTAGCCATCCGCAGTTGCCTTCACCCTCAGCTTTGCGCCTACTTTGAAATCATCGGTATCGTACATTCCATAAGTGGTGCTGGCGGTTTTAAGCAATTCGCCGCTTGCCGCATCGAAGATGAGGAGATCCGCCTCGAGGGCCGAGCCGTCCGCATCGTCCTTCACGGTGATTTCGAGCTGCGAATTATCGGAAGGCTGGGGGGTGGGGGATGCTTCCCTTTTCTTCAATATGACTTTTTTCTGCTTCCCTTTTTCGGGAAGGTAGGTGATTTTCGGGCTTGTCTCGTACCCGGAAAGCGAGACCTGGATCGTTACATCCGTGCCCGAAGGCGATTGGAGCGCTGCGATTCCGTTGGAACCGGTGGCTGCGGTGTCCGCAACTTCGCCATCCTTTCCATTATAAGAGTAAGCAACTGTCGCGCCCCCGAGCGGTGCATTGGAAAAATCAACTACGGCAACTTCGAAACCCGCTCCGCCGCTCCCGGGAGTGAGTATTATTTTCAATAAGGGCGCGCTGCCTATTTTGAACGATCGCTCCTCATCCCCAAAGCCCTGCTTGCTCACGACGATTTTTGCATCCTTCCCTTTCGGAAGGTTGTTGAACTGCGCGGCGCCGTCCTTTGTTTCGATTGTGCGTGCAAGTGTTCCGGAGGTCAGCGTAACGGAAGCTCCATTGATGTTCTCTCCCTCGGAAACCACGATCACTTTCAGGGATGTTGAGGGGCTGTTGAGCAGGAGGAATGCCGCACCACTTATCATCAGGAGGAAAAGGAAAATTACTATCGGGAAGGAAGGTATCCCGCGGTCCTCTATGGGGTTGATGAATGATTCATAGATGGGCAATTTCAGCTGCTTCTCGATGTAATCGCATGCGGAATAGTATCCGTCCTCGATTTTTTCGTAAAGCTCGTTTAAGGACTCCTGCAGCGTCATCCGGTTCGCCTTTAATCAATAGTTTGCGCTGGTTTTTAATGCCTATCTTACGCAATTCAACCGCAATTTATTATTCCGCAAATGCATCCGTTTATTAAATTTCATTCCGAAGTTCTGTTGATAACATGAAATCAGCGAACGCATTGCAAAATTTGGAATCCACCGCAAGCATCCAGATCCCAAAGGACCCGTTGGAGCAGGTCATAGGGCAGGATGAGGCCGTGAGGATAGCGAAGCTTGCCGCAAAGCAGAGGAGGCATTTATTGCTTGTGGGGCCACCAGGGATCGGCAAATCGCTTATTGCCCAGAGCATCGCATACCATTTGCCCAAACCAACTGAAGAAATTTCAGTACTGCACAATCCCGAGAACCCCGAACGCCCGATCATCGAAATAAAACCGGAGGGCGACCTGCAGAAGGAGAGGAGCATTGAGAAGGAGCTGCAGGGAAAGGTGCTGGAGCCGAAGGATGTGCCCTCCTTTGTTGCGGAAAAATTGGGCTTCAGGTGCAGGAAATGCAACCGGCTGAGCAGGGCGGCAGAAGCAGCATGCCCGAATTGCGGGACCGAGAAATTCAGGAAGGAATATTCGCCCTTCGGGGACCTAGTGTCGGATTATTTCTCGGTGCAGAGGTCCGACAGGGTGCACACAACTAAAATCAACGAGAATGGGAGGGAGGAGATCATCGTTTATGAAAGGCAGGGGGAGAAGGTGCGGATGCTCGACCAGAAATCTCTCGAGAAAATCGACCAGATAAAGCAGCAGAGGCCCCGTAAAATTCTAATTCCATTGAGCCGGAAGAATTTCATTATCGCTACAGGTGCGTCGGAAACCGAGCTGCTGGGGGACATAAGGCATGACCCGTATGGGGGAAGGCTGACGCCGAGCGGGCCGGGCGCATTCATCGGCTCCCATCCTTACGAGAGAGTCAACCCCGGAACCATTCATGAGGCGCACGAAGGGGTTTTGTTTATAGATGAATTGGGCGCACTGAGCTACCTTCAGCGCTACTTATTGACAGCGATGCAGGAAAGGAAGTACTCAATTGTAGGAAGGAATCCGCAGAGTTCGGGCGCTTCCGTAAGGGTCGATGATGTGCCGTGCGATTTCATCCTGATTGCGGCAAGCAACATAAATGATTTGCAATACGTGGTGCCTCCGATGCGCTCAAGGATCATTGGGAACGGTTACGAGGTGCTGCTTGATACGCACATGCCAGATAACGAGCATAACCGCGCGAAAATGATGCAATTCATTGCGCAGGAGATACGGAAGGATGGCAAGATTCCGCATGCGAACATGGAAGCCGCTATGGAAATCATTGAAGAGTCAAGGAGGCGCGCGAAACTCAATGACAATGCCTCGAATGCGCTTACCCTGAGATTCCGGAATTTGAGCGGCATTATCAGGCTGGCGGGTGACATCGCCAAAACGGAAGGGACGGAACTGATCACGAAGGAATATGTAGTCGAGGCGACAAAGCGCAACCGGAACATCGAGGAGCAGATGAAGGAGAAGTACGGAAGCGTGTGGAAGGCATCCGCGAGCGAGCTCCAGAATTCGGACTCCTCACGCGAAGCGAAGGAGATAAATTAAACGGCTAATGCAAATTTTGGCGGGAATATAGTTAGGACGAATTTCTATTTAGGCGCAGCCGCCTCGGCAAGCTTCTTCTTGTGGGACTCGAGCTTCTTCTTCAGATCGGAATTGTTCATCGCAAACAGCTTCACCGCGAGCAGGGCCGCATTTTCCGCCTCCAGAATGGTTGCGGGAACGATGCCGGAAGGCATCCTGAGCGAGGAGAGCAAGTCCATGCCGCCGTATTTCTCGGAATGAGGAGGGTTGTTGATTACCGGGTTGGCGGAATTGCCGTCGATGACCCCGCCGAGCGCATTGCTCCTTCCTGCAATTGCTACATAAACGATGGACCTTCCGAGGCCATCGTAATATTTCACCAGGTCCAGCAGGTACTTCGTCGCTTTATGCGCGCTGCACACCTTGATCTGCGTTTCGATGCCGAACCCCTTGAGATGATCGGCAACTTTTTTTGCGTAATCCTCATCCGCCTTGGAACCGATGATTATGGGAACGAGCTCATTTGCCATTTGGAACACCTTTTATTGCACTACTATTTGAACTTGCGGATTTAAAGGGTTTTATTCCACCCTCTCCAGCTGCCTAGCATCGCGGACCACATGCTTATGGTAAAGATCCGATATGACGCATGAGAGGAGGTAGAAGCATACTGCCGAGAGCACGATAACCAGGTAGGCATATATGGTGCTCGTCTTGACGAATGGGAAGGTGATTATGGGGACGTATTTCGCATTCATTGTAGCTGCGACCGCAGGAGGGAGCGGTATGGGCGCGAGCATGAAAAACAAAGTAAGCAGTATCTTCCCGAATGTCGGCTTTAGGAATTTTTTCCAGACCATGGCATCAACCTTGCTCGTAATAGTATGAATACGCCTCATTCCTTAAAAGCTTGTACCCGAGGAAGAACGCGCAGGAGATCAGGTAAGCAATGCTACTATATGCGATTGAATAGAGCGCCTTGTCCTTGTTGCAGCTGGAGAGCGCCTCGTATGCGCTGGAGACGCATGCCGCATCCCCGAACCTGCAGTTCTCCCCGTAATAGCAGTCGGTGGAAAGGTTGGGGTACGCAAGGTAGAAGATGATTATCATAAGGCTGATGAAAGGCACCAATTTGCCGTAATTCGGCTCAAAGAACTTCCCTAGGGGGAGCATTTTCCTCACTTTTTTGCATTCAATTCCCTTCAAACGAATTTCCTTGAAATTTCCGTAGTAACCCTGAAACCCTCAAGCACCGCATCCAGCCCCACCTTCCCTTCGCGGTACAGCTGCTTGTCGAGCATCCTCTCCTTCTTGCCTTCGGGCCATATCCGCCAGGCATTATTCGTTATGTCATCCCCCACTAAAAGCTTTCCTTTTGCATCCCTCCCGTACTCCAATTTCAAATCCACCAGCGCAATGTTCTGCTGTGCAAATGCCTTTTCCAAAATCTCGAATATTTTTTTTGTCGAATTCCTGATCTCGTCTATTTCGATCTGGTTTGCGACCTTCAATGCGATCGCATGCTCATCGTTGATGAACGGGTCGTGCAAGGCATCATCCTTCAAGAAAAGCTCGAAAAGCAGCGGGTTGAAAACCGTTCCCTCCTTGAACGGAAGCCGCCTTAGCAATGAGCCTGTCGCTATTCTTCTTACCACGCACTCGAGTGGGATCATTTTCATTTTCCTTACAATCATGTAATTGTCCTCCGGGGAAGAAACGTAGTGCGATTCGAAGCCATTATTTTTAATCAGCTCAAAGCAGTTTTTCGTTGTTTCCCAGTCGTACTTCCCCTTCCCTTTCAGCACGTCATGCTTCGCGCCGTCCCCGGCAGTGATGTCATCCTTGAAAAACAAAACAGCATTCTCCGCATTATCAGCATCCTGGTAGATTATTTTGGTCTTGCCCTCAGCTATCTTTGCGCCTAATTTCATGTTTCCCCCCCCCATAAGCATATATAATTAGAAATTATTGTAATCCATTAACATTTAATAAGAATGGCGGTCGCATGGCGGAAAAAGTGGAGGTCGCAAAGGAGCCCTACCGGATATATTATGCAAACCTTGTTGATCCGGAAGGGCTGCGGCCCAAGGGATTGAAAACCGGCTTAATAAGTACGGCAATAGGTTACCAGCTGGGAATACTGCGCAGATTGGTCGGAAGCGGGCGCATGGGTGCAATGTCTGCGGGCTCCAAGTTCTATTATACGAAACCGAAATACGTAGAGAGGGGGCATGCGGAAATGCTCTCGAAATTGCCCGGCTTCCACTCCGTCAAGAAGATGGAGGCTGATGTCGCCGCAGTGCGGAAGGAGATGCCCGGTGCATGGAGGATTGCCGATGCAATTCGGAGAAGGAATAAGGAAATGATTGATAGCAAGGGATTTACCCCGCAGATAAGGAAGGAAATAAGGGGCTCGCTGGAAAGCCAGGGGCTGACAAGGAGAAACATAGACCGCGTGTTTTGGGCGGCGGTGGACGAGCACATGCTTTACATTTCCAGTTTCAACAAGATCGTAAGGATTGCACACAGAGTAGCAAGGACGCATAGGCGCGCAAGGATTTGATACTATTTCGAGTCGATGTTCACTTTAGGAAAATTATCTCCTCCCTTTCAGGCCCAACTGAAACGGAAGAGAGGGGAACATTCAGCTCCTTCTGGATGAAATTGACATAGGTTTGTGCATTGGATGGAAGCGCCTTCAGCCCCATTTTTTTGCCCTTTTTAGCTACTGCCTTCCAATCCTCGTCCTTGAATCCCTTGAATGATCTGTAGGCGGGGACGCATTTATGCAGGTCATGCGAATTCGCGGGAAAATCCGGGAGCAGCTTTTTCCCCAAACGGTAATGGGTTGCAATTTTTATTTCATCCAAACCCGCAAGCACATCCAGTTTGGTGAGGTGCAAACCGGTAAAACCGTTCAATTTGCAGGCTGTGCGGAGCATCGGCAAATCAAGCCATCCGATGCGGCGGGCGCGGCCGGTTGTTGTGCCGAATTCCTTCCCTTTTGAACGGATTTTCTCTGCAAGTTCGCCGGAAATTTCAGTGGGCAGGATGCCATTCCCTACCCTTGTAGTGTATGCTTTTACAACGCCTTCAGGCTGCGTTATGAATGAGTTCGGGACGCCGCAGCTAACAGCAGCAGCGGGCGCAGTTGTGTTTGAGGAGGTGAGGAAAGGGTAGGTGCCGAAATTGTTGTCCAAAAAGGTTCCTTGAGCGCCTTCGAAGAGGATTGATTTGTTTTTCGAATTGAGGGAATGAAGCTCGCTTGAAACGTCGCACGCAAATGAGCCAAGCACCTTTCCATACGCGAGGTATTCCGAATAAATTGAAGCAAAATTGAAATCCGGCGGGTAGATTATGCTCGTTGTCTGCATTACCCGCACCTTATTCTCGTATTGGAGGCGTATTTTGTTGGCAAGCTCGTTTTGGTCAAGCAAATCCTCGAACCTTATTCCGGTCCTCGCAGCTTTATCCTCATAGCAAGGGCCTATCCCCCTGCCGGTTGTCCCGATTTTCTGCGAATTGCTTCCTCCTTCAAGAAGGATGTGCCAGGGCATTATCAAATGCGAGCGGTAATCGATCCCGAGGTTTTTAGGGGAAACGGGGATTCCGGATTTCCTGAGCGATTCTATTTCCCCGATGAGGATTTTGGGGTTGATAACCACGTTGGAAGCGATGAGGTTCCTTTTTTTAGGGTGGAAAAGCCCGGACGGGAGCAGATGCAGCTTGTATTCCTTCATCCCTATCTTTACAGTATGGCCGGCATTGTTGCCGCCGTTGAAGCGCACCACAACATCGGCCTTTCCGGCAAGGAAATCCACGATTTTGCCTTTCCCCTCGTCCCCGAACTGGGAGCCGATAATCGCCAACCCCATTTTCATCAAAATCCCCCTTTCGCAATATCCTTACAAGAAAAAGCCTTAAAAACGCTCTATCGCATAAATGTTGTCTCTGATTTTTGGAGGTTGATAATTTGGTTAACAAGTGCCAGCGTTGCAACAAGGAAGCGCATTATGTGGAGAAGTGCAAGACCTGCGACAGGTATGTATGCAGGAACTGCCAAAAGGCAAGCAAAACCGCCAGCAAGACGGTGCGCCTCATCATCTGCAAGGACTGCTGGGGAAAAATGCCCAAAAGGAAAGTCTGGGAGAGCGCATAACTGAATTCCGGATTCCTCAAGCAACTGGATGCTCAAGCACCTAATTAATAGCAGCCTTGCCTTCGAGCACGATTTGGGCGATCAGGAAAACAAAATAAATCAGCAGCAGCATCAGCCCCTCCTTCCGGTCAAGCTGCCTGCCGGTTCTAAGGAAATGTATCGCCAATGCCCCCACTATTAGCATGGAAACGGCGGTAAAGACGGCAAGGATCATCTCAGGTATCTTGAAAGGGAATAGCAGTGCAAGCACTCCTAGGGTAAGGGTTGCGTCCGTTATGACATTCCCCAATATGTCCCCCAGCCCGAGTTCCTTCCGCTTTTCTCGGATCGCCTCGAGTGAGAAGGTAAGCTCCGGCAGGCAAGTAGCAGCTGCTAGCAGCACCCCCAGGAAAAATGAGGGAACATTCAGCACGCTGGCGATGAGCACCGCTTTGCCCGCAACCACATTGGCGCTTGAAAACAACACTATCAGGGAGAGCGCAATGAGCAGGAATTGGAACCCGCTCTGCAGCTTATGATGTTCAATGTGATTGAGCACTTCCGCTGCGGATTTCTTTCCAGAAGACATCATCATCGCGTTCAATACGAATCCAGCCAGCAACAAAGCGCCGTCAATACGGGAGTACTCGCCGTCAAGCATCAGCAAAAGGGGGAGCGCCAGAAGCAGCAGGTAATAATTGAAATTCCGATGCGCCAGGACTCCGGCCACACTTACGCCCGAGGAAAGGATGGCAATCACGCCCAATATCAAAGTGAGGTCGGTCACATTCGACCCTAGAAGTATGCCTAAGCCAAATGCGGGGTTCCCCTCGATTGCCGAATTGAGCGAAATGGAGAATTCGGGAAGGACTGCAGCAACCCCCAGCACCAGGAAGCTGGTTGTGAATTGGGATATCCCAAAAAGCCTCGAGATGGCCACAAGCGCCTTGATGAGGATTTGGACGCATTGAAGGAGGATGAAGAACCCGGCTGAGAGCACGAGCAGGAGGTAGAATCCGTAGGCTGCAATGCCATGATCGGAAAAAAAATTGGAAAGCGGCATATCCAGCGGCTGGAAGGAGAGCAGTATTACCGCATAAAATGCCAGAAGCCATAATCGCATGTGCTCTTTCAAATGATTCACCGGGGGTTCAGATGCTGCCTGCGCCGAATATCACCAGGAATGCGAGGTAGCCGAGGGTAAGGAGCATGCCTGTCCTTTTGTCGATCCCCTTCCTCACCGCAACAAGGTATACGAGGACCATGTTGGCCATTACGGAGAAAATTAGCAGCTTGAGTGCAGGTGCGAATGAAATTGTGGGGTTGATCATCAGCGCGACCCCGAAGATCATCGTAAGGTTCACGATGGCGCTCCCAACTGCATTCCCAATCGCCATCTTCTCCTTTTTCTTCCTTACTGCAGCAATCGTCACCGACAGCTCCGGGAATGTCGTGCCCAATGAGATAATGGTGCCTCCTATCACGGTCTCGGCGATGCCTAAAATCTGGCTGAGCGCAATGGCATTGTCAACCACTATTTGCGCCATGAGCAGGACCACGGATATGAAGAAAAAGAATTTAGTGAGATGGGGAAGGAACATGCGCTTTGACGGCTCCTTCCTAGGCACTTCCTTGCGCTTGCCCTTTGAGAGCATCCAATAAACGTATGCGAGGAAGAAGATGAATAGCACGGCGCCCGTCAGCCTTCCCGGCTCATAAATGACGAAGAAAAGGGAAATGAGGCTTGTGGCAAGCAAAATCATCACGAGTTCGTTGATGTCCTTGCGCTTGATGCTCACTACTCCTAAGAACGCTGCAACGCCGAGGACCAATGTGACATCGGCAATATTGGCGCCGAAAACGTTTCCAACCGCAAGATCCGTGCCGCCCTTGAAAGCTGCGGTTGTGGAGATGACGAATTCCGGCAATGAGGTAGCGACCGAAAGAAGGATGAAGCCGATGGCCAAATCGCTGACGCCGAAAATCCTTGCCAACTCGGAGGCATGCTCGGTGCTCCTCTCAGCTGCTTTCAGCACTATCAGCATTCCCCCAATGACGAAAAGAAACGGCATCAGCCACTCCATGCATATCACTTTTTGGAATATGTGTACGCCTTTTGCCCGGAGGCAAGTATCCTGGGTTTAGCGTCACGCTCGCTCGATTCAAACATATATACCCCTATTGTTGCGACTAGGTTGGTTAGCACGATTACCAGGAAAACGATTTCGGAAAAATAGTCGAGATTCGCTATGCCTTGCCGGAAAGGCAGGAATGCAAGCACTGCAGCCGCAAGGCCACGGGGCATCATCGTAACCATCAGCATGTTCTGGCGCGGGTCAGTAAAGAGCTGCGAGAGCAGCTTGACGCCAAGGAACCTTGCCAGGCCTATCAGCAGTATGAGGAATGCGGCGACGATGATAATGGTCATCGTGACATTTGATACGTTGATGATGAGCCCCAGATAGACGAAGAAGAAAGTGCGCACGAAAAACGATACTTCGATCTGGAATTGCCTGAGCTTGTCCTCGATCTTGAAATCGCCCTCTATCTTGAGGAGTTTTGCAAGCTCCTGCATGCTAGTAAGCAGTATTCCAAAAACCAGGACGGCAATCGCCCCGTTTCCCTGTATGGATTCCACGAATGCAAAAAGTATGAACAGGACAGCTATTGTCAGGAGGTAGCCAAATGATTTCCCATAGAACCTCTGCAGGATGGCAATCCAGCCGATGGCAAAAAGCAGTGCGATGAAGAACGCGATTGAAAACGCCGAAACGAGCCTGTTTCCCACAACTGCAAGGTTGACCGAATTGGAAAGTATTATTTCTATGAGCATGAGGGCGCTGATCACGCAAAGCGCATCCGTCATCGCGGATTCCAGCGTCAATATGGTCTTGTTTTCCTCGCTCAGCCGGATTTTTGAAATGATGGAAATTACAACTGCGGAGGAACTGCCGCCCACCACTGCGCCTAGCAATAGGCCCTCTGCGAGCTGCCATCCCAGGAGGTATTTCATTGCAAACCCCACGAGGGTCATCGTCAGCACGAAAACAAGCATGGTGAATGCGCTCGCTTTGCCCAGCTCTTTTACAACACGGAAAAGGTTCAGGTTTATCCCGCCGTCGAAAAGCAGGATGATAAGCGCCAGCGTCCCCACGAATGGGGCAAGCTGAAGCACAATTGAATCGGAACCCGTATCGACTATTTTAAAGACGGGCCCCAGCAAAACGCCTAGCAGTATGAGGAAGAGCACGTCGGGTATTTTCGTGCGCTCGAAAAAAAGCAGCGAGAAGAAGCCGATTATGATGATTGCGCCCATCAAGAAAAATTCCTGCACCATGTATACCAACCCAACAGTTAGCCCAAATGATAATTAAAATCTTGCTATCTCGCGCCCGCGATTATCCGATGGCGGTTTCGCTGCTTTTCCATTTGTCCGTTCGGATGCACTTGCCAAAAACCAATATTAAGTCCGGCGTCGCCAACGCGACAAAAAAGGCATATATTGCAGCTCGGGCATATAATATGGGGGAAGGAGCATGGGGATAATGGAAGCCTTGGAGGATTTCCTGGACATTCTTTTGGGAAGAAGGCGCAATAAAAGGGAAAAAAGGATACAGCAAAAAATGAGCGAGTATGATAAGGCCGCGGGTTATGCAAAAAATATGGGATTGGACGACATTGCAGGCCTGGCTGACCAGCGTAAGAGGGAATACCTTGAGGCCGAGGATCCGTCCAAAATGCAACTGCGCACCGGCAAAAGGTACCCTTGGGGCAAAAAGGATTTTTGGTGAAACTCGGGCCTAAATGCCCAATAAAACCTAAATTAGAACGGCGTTCACGACCCCATGCTGCGAGGGCCTGCTGGTTATTTTTGCCTTGCCAAGCTCCGTCTCAATTATTGCGCCTTTCGTGAGCACGTTTTCGGACGTATAATGGCGATTGTCGGGGCTTTCAACGACATTGACGATCTTAACCTTTTTGATGCTCTTGTTCTTCTGGACAACGTTGGCAAAGATGCCTGCCTTGAGCTTCACTTTCTTGTTCGCGCCCTTGCCGCGCTGCACTTCGCGCCTCTCCTGGTCGGATTCCTTTTCGAGCTTCGGCCTCGCGAAGAAGCCTCCGTAATTCGCGAGCGTCTTGTCCCTGGTGGAGCGCTTCTGCGCACCAGTACCGGAAGTCTTCGTTTTGAAAGACGCGTGATATTGTACCATACACCGACACCTCAACAATTATAATATTCCATCCCCCAAATGAACGCATGCTTCACGCTTACGTACTGGAAACGGATAGGAAAAAAGAGGAAATAATTGGGCTCCTGAAGGATTATAAAGCCATTGCCGTGAGGCAGGAATTGGCCTTGTTGGAGGAATACGCCGCATATTGCCTCCTGAAGGCAAAGTCCGATTTCAAGTCGAATGCAAACGTCGCAAAGGAATTCAGGATGGAGTGGATGTGCAGGCTTGCATGCACGAAAAATATCAACAAGGCGATCGATTTCTGCCAGATGGAAAGCGGCAAGGTGGGAATCCTGAGCGAGGAAGGCATCCCGGAAGCGGTTCTGGAAAAAATCGGCAGGCCGGGGAAAAAATCTGGGAAAGGGCAAAAAGCCGTTTTGGATGAAAACACAGAGGGAAAAATCTGCTCGCTTTATTCAATTCCCAAAAACTCCCTCGCAAAATACGGCTTGCAGGGCCTTTTGAGGGAAAAAAGCGCGGTTTCGTTCCTCGAATAAAAAAAATAGTTTATATTGATGTTACGAGGGAGTTTGCACAACCTATATATATTTTCCCTGAGTATAGGTTTGCTATGCGCAAAGTCTCCGCTCGACCGAAAGGTCCGGATTTTGTCAGATACCTTCACGAGTTCGTGATGGATTCCATCGGCCAGAAAGGTCTGCAAGTCCTATTGTGCACCGGGGAAGGATGCACCGATGAGATCATTGAGCAGAAGACGAAATTGAAAATCGCCGAAATCCGCTCGATATTGAACCACCTCCACTCATACGGGTTTGTGGAGTACACCCGCGAGAAGAACATGCAGAACGGATGGTTCACTTATACATGGAAGACCAATGCGGACCGCGCAATGCAGAATTTCCTGATGATCAAGAAGAAGGAGGCTGAAAGGCTCAGGTCTGATGCGGGGAATGGCGAGGGCGCCGTGTTTTACCGCTGCGGCAAGGGCTGCCTGAAGCTGATGTTTGATTCCGCGATGGAGCATAAGTTCAAGTGCCCCAGCTGCACCAAGGACCTGAAATACGTGGACAACGAGCAGGAGCTGAAGAAGGCGGAAATGCGCATAAAAGCAATTGAGAAAATACTGGAGAGCCGCACAATAGAGGGCAACGGATTTGCAATTGGGCGTCGTTGATATGGCAACTCCTTTGGAAGTCCCAATGGCTTATGACCGGGAGGCAAAAAAATTCATTATCGGCAGGCATCCCGGATTGGCAGGCAAGCTGGAATCGGAAATGCTCTTTTCGCCACATGGAATGGGAACGTCCATCAACTTTCCGGGGGTGCTCCTTAAGGTACGCTTAACAAAATTCATTCCAGAATTGAAGAAAATCGCCGAACAAGCTGTTGGCGGCCGCATGTTAGATCATCGGGTCGAAATCGATGGCGGCAAGATAAGCGCCTATTTCCACAAATTGGGAGGAGAGAAAGGCTGCGAGCCCTGACTGCATTGCTTCCAACTCTAACCACAGCGTTTATAACCGGAATATCGCATATTGTATCTCTTATTCTTAGCGGGGTAGGGTAGCCAGGAGTGCCCGCTGGGCTCATAACCCGGAGAGGGACCAGCTTGCTGATCTCTCGGGGAAAGACCGGTGGTTCAAATCCACCCCCCGCTATTTCTTTTTTTCCTATTTGACCGGGGTTCGATTATATTTAATTTATTTCCGATCGGGTTTACATCCGATTTACTTAGCAGCAGGTATGCTGGAATATTCCGTGTCCATGCTGTAGCCGGGGCGGGAAGTGAAGCGCTTCTTGCCCTCGTTCTTCTCGCTCACGATTGTCTCATTCCCCACTATTTCCAGCTTCAGCATCGGGTCCTGTATTATCGCAACATCAACATCGTGCTCCGTCTGCAATATGAAGCCCTTGCCATTTTTGGGGAAATCGGGGAGCTGGCGCAATATCTCGTCCTTGAGCAGCAAGGGTTCAGGCTCGAATACAACAAGCACCGAATTCTGGGTGAACGGGCTCGATGTGATTGTCTTGAGGAGCGAGTTCATCACAAGCCGCTTCACTTCATCCCTCTGCTTCGCGAGCGAAACATAAAGCACCTTGCCAAGGCCGTCCTTCCATGGAGAGGAAAGTTCCTCCGAAATGTTCTTGCCGAAAAGCATCGGGTTGGATTTTTGCAGCACTTCAATTACCCTGATCGCGCGGAGGATGGTGAATTTCGGGAATTCCTTTGTTTCCTTGAAATTCGTGAGCTCCACGATCAGGTCCCCCAGCACCGAGAGCTTGTCCTTCTTCTCCTCATACACCTTTTTGAATAAAGGCGCAGCATCGCATTTCTCCAGATTGAACGAGGATAGGAAAAGGTCCGCATCAATCATGCTCAGATCGACGAACAGGCTTTTTCCCAGGTCGTATTGCTTGAACGGGAAGCCGATCGGCGAGGATCTCATGCCGAACTTTTCGAAATCCTCCTTTGATTTGTTCGGGAGCGCCAGGCCGGTGAATGCGCCGGAAGAATCAAATACGATGCATGGGATGCTGTTGAGCAGCGCATCCTCCATCAGAATGTGCATCAGATGGAGACGCTTCTCGCGGCTGTCACCAATAATGACGGTGGAGAACATGCTCTTGAGGTTGACTTCCACCTTCTGCTCGTCCCTATCGGTCCCAAGGAGCACTTTCGTAATGGTTGCCGCATGCCCATCGTGCATCTCCCTCACAAGCACTCCTTTCTTCGAGAAGGAAAGTATCGCAAGCGGGTCACCCAGGAAGTTCTGCACCTCGTCTTCTGATGCGGTTTTCATGTCGCGCGCCTTCACATCGCCGGTGCTCTCAATGCCCTTTTTTGTGATCTTCATCAGGGCGTCAAGCTCGTCATACTGCTTTGCGATTTCGTTCGAGAGCTCCGATTCGGAATAGGGCACGAAAGCGGGAGTGGAATCAAGCACCAGGTATTTGAAGCGGTTCTCGCGCATGATTTTTTCCATCAGGGTCATTTCGCGCTTCTGCGCTAGGCTGAATTTCGATGGGTCCCCGTCGATGACAAGCACACGCCTTTGCAGGACGAGCACGCCGAGTATCTCGTCGTCCTTCTTCTCGAACAGCGTGATCAGCAGTGCCTTGTCGGGGTTCTGGTAAACCTGCAGGGGAAAGTTCCCCCAAGTGGCGGATACGAATTTTTTCCACGGACCGTGGGCTAGATCTAGGTCTGCCATTTATGCATCTGTTATACTAACTATTGGGGCATTTATAAGATTAACTTGCAATGGGGAGGAAAAAAAATTAATGTAAATGGGTGGGTCCCGCATATAATTGCAATTAGGATGAAAATCATTGGGAGTCAGAAAAAATAAAGAAAAAAAAATTAAAAAGACGATTCAACCCGGAGCGAACTTACATCTTCATCAAGCCCTTGCGCTTGACATAAGCCCACAGCTTCTTTGTCATCTCGGAAGGCGAAATTGGAGTGCCTCCGAACACGTCCTTCAAAGTGTCGTGTGCACCGCCGAATGCGATCTTCATTCCTCCGAATGCCTTTCTTGCCATTGTTGTCACCCCTTTTCCCCTCGATTAAAGTTATAAAGTTACGAGGAAGCGGGGGTTAATAAAGGTTGCGCTTTTTACGACGTAAATACGAGGGAAAAAAGGGTTTATTAACTTTTTCGCATAAAAACCGCCCTCGTAAATGGCAAAATTGGCAATTCGCAAAGTTCCCACTGAACAATAAAAAAATTATTCCGGGTAGGCGGCAGCTACTTGAGCCTCATCGAATCAAGCACTTGTGGCGCCCTGCTCTCAACATGGAGCATCTTCCCTATGGTGCGGCTGAGGTCCTCGCATTTGCTTTCCTCGCCATGGAGGATGAAGAATTTGGAGGGGCGCGGCTTGATCGCCCTCGCAAAATTCACCAGCTGCATGCGGTCGGAGTGGCCGGAGAATCCATCAACGGTAGCTACCTTCAAATTGACCTTGAGCGAATCGAGCTTGTTGTTGTTGAGTATGGGAACCTCGCGGTCGCCGTTTAGCAATTTCCTTCCAAGGCTCATCGGCGCCTGGTACCCGACGAAAATCAGCGAATTCTTCGGGTCGTCCGCCATGAGTTTCAGGAACTCCACCGAAGGCCCGCCGGAAAGCATTCCAGAAGTTGCGAGGATGACAGCTGGCTCGGGGCTTTCCACAAGCGCCTTCCTGTCCATCCCAATTGCGCTCCTGAATATGGGCTTATCGAATGGTGAATCGTTCTGGAGGATCCTGCGCTGAATGTCCCTGCGCAAATATTCGGGGTATACTGTATGGATTGCGGACGCCTCGCGTACCATGCCGTCGATGTAAACGGGAACGTCATCGTTGCGCAGGTATTTCTCGATGATCAGCATTATTTCCTGCGCCCTCCCGACTGCAAGAACCGGTATCAGCACTTTCCCCCTATTGGCAATTGTCTCGCGGATCACGTTCACGAGCTTCTGCTCGGATTCTTCCAGCCTGGGCTTCACGTCAGCAGCAGCACCGTAAGTGCTTTCCATGAGGATTGAATCGACCCTTGGGAACCGTATGTCAGCAGAATCAAACAGGTTGGTGCGGCCGAATTTCACATCGCCGGTGTAAACAAGGTTGTGCAAACCGTCCCCGATATGCAGATGCACCATCGCGCTTCCCAGGATGTGGCCCGCATTGTGGAAGGTGAACCTGATTTTAGGGGTGATGTCCGTTACCTCCCCATATTTCCTTACAATTACATGGTTGAGCATCTTCTTGATGTCCTTCTCCGCGTATGGGGGGGTCTTCCCTTCCTGCTGCATCACGTTGATGCAATCCTGCTGCAGGAGCACCATCAGATCCCTTGTGGGGGGGGTGCAGTATGTGGGTCCATCATATCCGTATGCGTAAAGGTATGGGAGGAATCCCTGGTGGTCTATGTGCGCATGGGTGATGATGACCGCATCAATCTGGTCAAGCTGAAGGCCCATCGCATTCAGGTACGGGTATGCCTTGGTAGGGTCCGAAGTGTCGACGTTCAGCCCCACATCCATCAGGATGTTGCTGTTGTTCGTTTGCAGCAGGATGCAGCTCCTCCCTACTTCCTTGAAGCCTCCGAGTGCGGTGATTTTTACCCAGTCGGGATTCGCCTCGTCAAGCATCATCTTCTTCCCCAAAGTCACAAGGAACTTCTTGCGCTCCTCCGCATTGTTCAGCATGGATGCACGTATTGCCCGCTCTACCTCGGAAGGGGAGGTGGGCGCACGGAGCACCCGGGGGCTCCAGTTTGTTTCCATGATTATGCTCTTCAGCACAACTCCGTTCTTCCCGATGACAACCCCGGGCTTCATCGCCTCGATTATTACCTCATTGAATGACGTGTCGAAGCGGATTTCAGTGATGCCTGCATCCTTTGGCACGAGCTGCTTCACTGCCTCAAGCGCCTTCTCCGGCGGCATTAAAACCGAGGAGTCGCTCCTAAGCAGCACCTTTTTCCTTATATGCGAGGCTATCCTCGTGATAAGGTTCTCGTCATTGCAGAAAGCCGCCATGCTCTTGAGGTAAAGCACAACCTGCGGCCCCTCGACCTCTATTTTGGAGAGCTCGCAGTCCTTGGGCAGGACCTCCTGCACCCTGTCCTGCAGTTCTTTCATATGATTATTGATCGCCATAATTACACCTTTTGCCCCGACATGCATGGGAACTACTAGCCCAGAATGCCAGATAAAAAAAATCGGAAATTCAACTGCATTTCAACCATTCAGATATGTCTGCACCTGCTCTTTCGTGAGGCGCTTGACCTTGTCCGGTGTGATGAGTATGAGGTCGATCCCCTCCCCGGTTGCATTGTCCCGCTTCATTGCAGCTGCAACTGCCTTTAATGCGACCTTGACTGCCTCGTTTTCAGTTAAGTTTTCCTTGAACATTTCATCCAAAAGCCCGTATGCCACGACGCTGCCCGATCCGGTTGAGACGTACTTCTCCTCCAGCAATCCGCCGAACGGGTCCAGATCGAAAAGCCGCGGTTTCTCATCGACTCCAGCGATTATCAGCTGCACCATGTACGGGAAATATTTGTTGCCTTGAAGTATGTTTGCAAGGAGCGTCGATGCGCCCTGAACAGTCATGTTCTGGCCGTTTGTGTATTTGTAGAGCTCTATTTCCGCCTTGATGAATCTCACCAGCGCCTGCGCATCGCCGACCCCTCCTGCGATGCTCATTGCCATTTTTTCATCTATCATGTGGATCTTTTCAACTTCCTTTGCGGCAATGAACGTGCCATAAGTTGCGCGCTTGTCAGCTGCAATGACGACTCCGTTCCCGAACGTGACGCCTACGGTAGTAGTGCCTTTCAAAATCTTCTTATCCTCATCAGACATATCATCGCCCTTTTATCAAATTAAGCTGGTAGAAAACGGGAAACCAAAACTGCATTCCAACAATTCCTCAGTATAAAGTAATCCTTAGAAATCGCTAATGCACTCGAGAAGGTTAAAGTGTTGTTGCCGATTAAATATTTAAATGTTCGGTTTATCTGCATCGGCGACGGGGGCACCTCTGGTTCCCCCTTGGGCCGGTTGCTCGTTCCCCCTCCGGTTGGTTTTTTCCTGCGGCGGAAGGGGTCTTCTTCAAGCCATTAAAAAAATTTTAAAAAAAGGGAAAACTTTCTCTTTGGCGCGGAGCCACTAATTGTTTCTTTTGCGGCGCCACCGCTTTTCTTTACCAACCGAAAAGAGCTTAGCGCTCTTTACGGCCCCGAAAACCAAGGTCTTCGCGGAGAAAAGCAAGGCGATCACTTGTTGATCTTCTTCCTCACGTCATTTATGAGGGATTTTGCCTCATCCTGGCCGCCGAAGCCGAACGCTATTCCTACAGCAATTGCAACCCCGTATGCCAGTGCCTGCACCATAGTAATGAACGTCTCCTTCAGGATGCCGGTATTCACGCCGACAAGCTGCAGGCCCATGACAAGCCCGAAGAACATCACTACAAACTTGGCCCCCTTGGCAACGATCCCGACCCAGCGCGATTTCATGTCGAGCTCCTTGACCTTGGCCTTCACCAATTCGCCGAAGAGCGCCGCAACCACGAAGATGATCGCCGCACCAACGACTACCGGGGCATAGATAAGCAGCATGCTCATGAATTCCGTTAGAGTGCCAAGCTGCAGCTTCGAAATGGATGCCTGGAAGAAAACCAGCACTATATAGTACTTGACTATTTTCACTAGGAAATTTGAGACTTTGAACGTCCCCAATGCATCCGCCATCTTGTTCTGGGTGAGGAACTTCTCAAAATTCGAGCCCTCGAGAGCGCGCTTGAAAATCCTTGAAATCACGAGCGCAATTACATACCCCACAAGGAATATCAGCAGAGCCGCAATGAAGTTCGGCACGAACTCCGACATCGCCGAAATGAAATTCCTCACAACATCCGAAACGGCACCCGACAATGCGTCCGGTGAATCAAATGCACTAGCTATGTCCGCCATAAATCAACCCACCTCTCAAAGGGCTAAACAAACCCCCTATTTAAAACTTCTGATGGAAATGCTGGGTCTTAAGTGCAAGGCCATACTAGCCTATTCTACCCCTTTAATTACTTTTGCGAATTAATTATTCCAGATGATGATAACTTCTTGACTGAGCGAAAGCTGTGACGAATGACGGACGGACTGACGCTACAAAAGTTAGTAGACGGCGCTAGCGATGACGACAGACTGAACGTCTGACGCCACTCGCAGCCTACCTCGGCCCGCTTTTTCCAATGCACTTTTTCGTGCATCCAAGCAGGCGCGAGTGAATAAATAGTTTAGTGCAGAATTAGACACGAAAGTGTCTATGGGAATGAATTGTTGCGGAAATGAAGCATCAATTTTTAACCAGCCGGCGCTTTAAGGACTCTCTTCAAATATTCCCCCGTATAGCTGCCTTTGCAATCGAAAATCTGTTCGGGAGTGCCTTCGAAAAGGATTTCTCCTCCTTTGCGGCCGCCTTCTGGGCCCAGGTCGATTATCCAGTCCGCGTGTTTTATCACGTCCAGGTTGTGCTCTATTACGACCACAGTATTGTTGTTCTGGACGAGCGATTTGATTATATGGAGCAGTTTCTCTATGTCCGCTGGATGCAGGCCGGTGGTAGGCTCGTCCATGACGTAGATTCTCCCCTTTTTGTGGAGTTCTGACGCCAGCTTTATCCTCTGCGCCTCCCCCCCGGAGAGTGTGCTCAGGGGTTGCCCTATCTCCAGATAATCCAGTCCTACGTCGCAGTAAACCCCCAGTTTTCTCCGTATTTCGGGGTCCTCGAAGAAATCTCTTGCCTCGAGAATCGTCATGCACAGCACGTCATGGATGTTTTTTCCTTTGTATTGCAGTTCCAGGACTTCATCAGTATACCTTTTTCCGCTGCATTCGTCGCACACCACCCGGACATCATCCAAGAAGCTCATTTCGTAGCTTATAGTCCCCAATCCGTTGCATTTCGGGCAGGCGCCCTCGGAATTGAAGCTGAACAGCGCAGGCGGCTTCCCTGTTGATTTGGCGAACTCCTTCCGAATCAGGTCAAAAACCCCAATGTAAGTTGCAGGATTAGACCTCGAGTTTTTGCCAACAGGCGACTGGTCAATGACTATCGAGTCCGGGTTCTCCTTCAGGAACGTGTCGTTTATCAGGCTGCTCTTGCCGGAGCCGGCAACTCCGGTGATGCAGGTCAGGACTCCTTTTGGAATCTTGGTCGAGACATTCTTCAAATTATGGAGAGTTGCGTTGCGGATTTCAATGAACTCCCTCCATTCCTTCCGTTTCATGTGCCCATTACTGCGAGCATTGAGGAATTTACCGGTCAGCCCGCCCGATTTCAGGAGCCCCTCCACCGTCCCGGCAAAGACTACCTCGCCGCCGAGGCTCCCGGCGCGGGGGCCGATGTCCACCACGTAATCGGCGGAGAGGATGACGCTCGGGTCGTGCTCCACCACGAAAACACTGTTACCCTTGTCCCTGAGCTTCCCGAGCATCTCGATGAGCCTGTTTATGTCCCTTGGGTGGAGCCCGATTGAAGGCTCGTCCAATACGTACATCATGTTCACGAGGTCGCAGTCCAGCTGCCGGGCCATCTTTACCCGCTGACTCTCCCCTCCGGACAGAGTCACTACGGCGCGGTTCAGCGAGAGGTAGCCGACCCCGATTTCAATCAAGTAAGCGAGAATCTGTTGCATCTTGCGGACTATGGGCTTTGCGATGTCCCCCTCCACGGTTTCCAGGAATGCGGAAAGCTCCGTCAGCTCCATGTTAACGAGTTCAGGTATGGTCTTGCCGTTGAGCCTGACGCTTCTTGCCTTCTCGTTTATTCTAGAGCCACCACAAGCGTCGCAGTCCGAGTAGATGAAGTATTTTGTGTATGCGTCCTTTCTCTCTTCGGAGAGCTGCTCCTTGGCCTTGTTGACATGGAGCCTCTCCAGCTTGCTGACGATTCCCTCATAATTCTTAGTATATGTTCCCCCGCCGTGCTTCTTCACGATAGGTATGGCCTTAGCGTAGAGGAAGTCGTTAAGCTCCTTCTCCGAGAAGTCCCTCAGCTTCTTGTCGACTTCAAAAAGTTCGATGCCTACAATCTCCCTCCAGTTCCAGCCGCCCACCCTGTAGTCTGGGTGGTTCACAGCGCCCTCGCGTATGGTTTTTTCCTTGTCAATGAGCCCCTCCACGTCAATTCGTATGCGTTTCCCGAGCCCCTTGCAGGCTTCACACATGCCCATCGGGTGGTTAAAACCGAAAGCGAAAGAGGGACCGATGAACGTATCCCCGCACCTTGAGAAGAGGAGCCTCAGGTACGTGTAGAGTTCAGTTGCAGTCCCAACGGTGCTCCTCAGGGTAACGCCCATCCTCTTCTGGTCAATAACAATTGCGGTCGAGATGTTCCGTATCTCGTCTACATCGGGCTTGGAGAGCTTGGGCATCCTGCTCCTTGCAAAAGAGGAGAAGGTCTCGATGAGCTGCCTCTGTGCCTCCGTATAAACGGTATCAAATACGAGAGAAGATTTCCCGGAGCCGGATATTCCAGTGAAAACAACTACCCGGTTCCTAGGGATTTCAAGCGAAATATTCTTGAGATTGTGGGTTCGTGCCCCCCTGATGATGATGTTTTCCATGCCTCACACCTTACTCCAGTTCTTTTTCGTATTCTTTTACCCGCTCCAGTTCCTGGTAGTATTTGATTCCTTCGGAGAGTTTTTCCCCGCACAACCGTCGATTTAAACCGTTCCCGCAGTTTCTTAGGCGTTAAGGATAATAGTCCGCACCTATTATTAACTATTTTTCGATTGACAGAACAAACTCACCTCGTTTCCGCGGAAACGCACCGTGTTCCGGGCGTCAGGTCAAGTACTTCACAGCTAGCGGACGGACCGATCCGACCTTTTTCTTTCTTCTTTGAAAGAAAAAGCCCTGCGGAAAAAGAAAGAAGCAATTTCCCTCGAAAAGAGTATTCTACGCCCCCTTCCCAATCGGCAAAAGGTGGAAGAAGCAATTATAATTTTGTCGCTATGAGGATTCCATGGAAATCGGGAAGACGCTCTACTGCAAAAACCGGGGGGAATGGCGGGCATGGCTGAAGAAGCATTCCAAAACCGAGAAGGAAATCTGGCTCATTTACTACAGGAAGGCGACGGGGAAGCCGAGAATACCGTACAATGATGCGGTGGAGGAAGCGCTTTGCTTTGGTTGGATTGACAGCATTGCCAAGCGGATCGATGAAGAAAAATACGCCCAGAGATTCTCGCCGAGGAGGAAGGGAAGCATGCTCTCGCAGATGAATAAGGAAAGGATCAGGAAGATGATTAAGGAAGGGAAAATGACGGATGCGGGGCTCGAGGCGGTGAAGCATGCATTTGATGCAATTACGGATAGGGAGGATGATTTTGAAATTCCCGCGGAAATTCTGGCGGAAATAAAAAAGGACGGGGCCGCATGGGAAAATTTCAAAAACTTCCCGGAAGGCTACAAACGCATACGGATCGCATATATTGAGAGCCAAGGCTTCCACAGCAGGGTTGCTTATGAAAGGAGCCTTCGGCACTTCATACGGATGACCGCGAGGAATAAACGGTTCGGCTTCATAAGGAATTGAGCGTTTTCCATAGAAACAGATCGAGGGATAACCCTATAAAAACAATGGGAGGAAAATCTATTTTATGCGGGCGCTTGTTACCGGCGGGACCGGTTTCATTGGTTCCAATCTGGCAGGGAGGCTGATAAGGGAAGGATGGGGTGTAACAATTACCGGAAGGAAGGGGGAACAGGAAATCCCGGAATTGAAGAATCCGGTTGTGGAAGGCGATTTGGGGAAAATCGAGTGGCACAAATTGGGGAGGTTCGATGCGGTCTTCCATCAGGCCGCAATTACGGACACGCTGGTGACGGATGAGAAGGAGATGATGCGCGTAAACTGCGAAGAGGCAAGAAGGCTGTTCGAGTTTGCAAAGGAATCCGGCTGTAAAAAAATAGTTTACGCTTCTTCAACGGCGGTTTATGGCGCAGGGAAAACCCCATACAGGGAAACGGATGATCCGGTGCCGCTGAATGCTTATGGAAGGTCAAAATTGGAACTCGATAAATTTGCCATGAAGTTTGCATCTGAAAATCAGGATATGACGGTTGTGGGGCTGAGGTATTGCAATGTATATGGACAGGGCGAATCGCACAAGGGGAAAATGGCGAGCATGGCACTGCAGATTGCAAAGCAAATGAAAATCGGGAACCCCAAATTGTTCAAATGGGGGGAGCAGAAGAGGGATTACATTTTTGTCAAGGATGTGGTGGAGGCGAATTTGCTTGCATTGGAGGCGAAAAAAAGCGTTGTGCTGAATTGCGGAGGGGGGA
>JBDRLB010000043.1:0-14862 GCA_043813365.1 Microcaldota archaeon
ACAGACAACCTCGGCGGCGAAGCTACGGCCCCGTAAGGGGCCTCGCCGCCGAATCAATAACGCTCGCGCTGAAGAAAAAGAAATGTGCTGATTCATCCGTCGTTTGAAAGCGACGGATTTCTCAGCCTAAGGTATTAAAGATAAGCCAATTCCATTGTTAACGAATTGCCTTTTCATTCTGATTTATAAGTATAACGATCAACAATAATCGATATAATGGGGTCGTGGGGTAACCTGGTCATCCTACTGCCTTGGGGACTTTCCTCGCTCGGCGAATGCGAAAGCTATGAAAGCCAGAGTGGCAGCGATCCGAGAAGCCTCTTTTTCTTTCCCGAAAGAAAAATACCCTTGGGAGAAAAAGAAAGGGTTTTTGTCCTGAAAATCAGAAAGGAGGCACGGAAATTCAAATTGGCTGCAAAGCCATGACAGTCTCGGCGACCCCATTTTTTTCAGCTTAAATAGTTCTTTGATGGGATTATTTGGACCTTATGGCCGGCCTGTTGCCATTCATGCAGCTTGCTGGCTACAATATGATCATGGTTGGATTCGATAGCTTGGTGTATAGCGCTCAGCAACGCCTTTTTACGCATTTTTGGCAATGCCTTGAGGGGCGCGCTCTCGACAGCCTGTTTGATAATTTGTTTTGCTCGTTCAATTTTAGGGTAGAGGCCCGGAATCTCCTCTGCCCTGAAAGGGGAATATACGTGGGGCAGTGCCCTTCCGGATGACCGATAGATGCGACCACCATCAAATCGTATGCCCTCATCGTTACGGTGGTCACTAACGGTTATTATCAGTCCCCCCTTACTTTTCCGCATAATTCCAACGCTATATAGGTCCCCCATAATGAATTTCGAAGACTTCTTCCATTCAAAAGTCCTTACTTTCCCGAATTCTCGCGTAGGCATGAATTCCACCCAATTAAATTCCACCGCTGAAGTATATAAAACATCAGGCGGCGGATGCAACTGCAAGCAGATGATTCAAGCAATCCATTTTACCATTTCCGCCATGTAACGGAAAATTAATTAATTCGTGTGCGCAAAACCATACTGATTCTTATGTGGGTAGCAGTGTTCAAGGTGTGGCATCACAATTCCGTGATCATCGAGGCTACGAAAAAGCTGGACGCGCAGGCTACATCATATTACCTCAACCTGGTAAGGAAGGGCGGCAAAATACTCGTAAACAAGGTGCTCACCGCATCCGGAAGGGATAAGGGAAAGCTGATTGAAGCAATCAAAAAGGATCCGCGGCTCAAAATCACCCATATTGAGGGCGACCAAGTGTTCTACCAGAACACCGCGAAATACATTTTCCATTCCGCAGTACTGAACTCATCATTATTCTTCATCAAGCCGGATGTGATAAAGGAAGGGTTCGAATGGTGGTACGTCGCAAGCTGGGACAAGGATGAGCTCATGAAATTGTATAGCACGATGAAAAAATTGAAGGGGAAGGCGACAATCGAATTGATATCAATAAAAAAGCAGAAAGTGAACGTGTTCGTGGAGGACATTTTCCAGGAACTTACGGAAAAGCAGTTCGAGGCGTTCAAATTATGCTGGAAGATGGGCTATTATTCTGTCCCAAGGAAGATGAGCCTCGAAGAAATCGCCGAAAAGCTGCATTTGCCGTTCTCTACATTCAGGGACCGCATTAGGGCAGCTGAAAGCAAAATAATGGGGGAAATGGGCGAAAAAACCGAATTATTATAGAATCCGCCATATAACGGATTAATTCTTATTAGACGCGCCTAACATACCTTACATTCAAGGGGGAACAATTAGATGGAATCAGCAACGCCCAGATATCTCAATGATGATGCGGAAGAGTGGATGCTAGGGGAGGATCTGCCAGAAATCGACCTCTTTTTCGGCCAGAGCTGGCTGCACGGCTTCGTAAACAACATGGAGGAAGCGTGTGGAAGGGCGTACAGGAAATGCCTAGCTGTTTTCCGGGGTTTGGGCTGCAAATTCTATTTCGGGAAGAGGGATGCTGAGGAATTCGCGGCATACCTCGTGGCAAAGCTGGAGAAGGAGAAGGATTTTGGGGAAAAAATAAATACGAACATCCGGGTGCATTCGGAAAGGATGGTGGCGCATGCAAAAACGGTGCCGGAGGAAGGGTTGGAAAAGGTTTCCAATGAACAATTAATATCCATTTTGGAGGAGCACTTGAGGCTGCATAGGGAGCTTTACGGATGGGGGATGATAACGAATGCAATGGACATTTATTTCCCGGTTTTGAGCACAAACCTGAGGAGGATATTGAAAAAGCATACTGCAGATGAGAGGGAAATCAACGAATATTTCATCGCATTAACTGCTCCGGAGGAAATCTCCGAGGCTGCGAAGGAGGAGATGGAATTCCTTAAGGTAGCAGCCAAAATCAAGGGGAGCGGGGATATTTTGCTTGAAAAACCGGATACTCTCGAATTGGTAAAAGCGCATTGGGGGAAATACCGGCATATAAAATTCCTGTACAACGGCACACCCTCAGAAATTGACGATTACTGCCACCACATAAAGGAGTATTTTTCGAATGGAAAAAATCCGGAGGAGGAAATAAGGAGGATGAATAATGATCTGGTTGAAAACCGGAAGAGGAAACTTGCACTCGAGGGTAAATTGGCGCTTTCCGGGGAGGAAAAACGCCTTTTTGACGCGTACGCGAGCTTCATGCTCTCAAAGTATGTGCGGAGGTATGCGCAAATATATTCGCTCTTCAAGATGGATTTTGTTCTGAAGGAAATTGCGAAAAGATTGGGATTGAACATAATTGAAGTGAGGAATACTCTGGTGCCGGAATTGGGAAAAATGCTCCTTAGCGGGAAGGTGGACCGGAAGAAAGTTGCGGAAAGGGCACGATTAAATGCGGTTTATGTGGAGAAGGGCATAATGATGCAGTTCGTTGGGGAGGACGCGGAGGTGCTTGAAGGGATTGCGGAGAGGAAGAACAAGGCCGACCTCAAAATTACGGAATTCAGAGGACAGGTGGCTAGTTTGGGTTATGCGAAAGGTAGGGCGAAGCTGATTTTCACTCCTGAAGATATGCTGAAATTCGGGCAGGGCGACATTTTGGTGGCTATTTCCACGAATCCGGACGTGGTGCCTGCAATGAGGAAGGCGGCAGCAATTGTTACAGAACAGGGAGGGGTTACATCGCATGCTGCCATTGTAAGCAGGGAGCTGGGAGTTCCCTGTGTGATTGGTACAAAAATCGCGACAAAAGTGATCAAGGACGGCGATATTGTGGAGGTTGATGCACGGAATGGAATCGTGAGAATCCTCCCGAAATAGCGAGTTCCGACCGTTTTTTTAACTGATTCGCCCAGAATAATCCTCACGCGGTCGTGGTCTAGTGGTCAGGATTTGGGCCTTCCACCTCCTTTTCGGAAGAAAAGGACCGAAGACAGCCTACGGCCCGGGTTCGAATCCCGGCGACCGCATGTGAGGTTGAAAATATGTTCAAGAAAGCGCTGCAGGAGCTCGCAAGAAGCATGAAAAAATATTATGCCGTCCGGGCGCAGAATATCGCATCCATCGAGGGGGGAAAGCCTAATTTTAGAATGCCAAAATACAGGAAAGTATTTCGGCCCGGGAGATCATACTTCGCTGTCGATTCGCAAACTCCAATGGGCGAGCATTTCTGCGACCATGTATTCAGGAGTGATGTCGTCAAGATGATGAAAAGGATCGGAAAGGAGCACGGTCTGCACTCATTCCAGGAATTGCGCGGAAACACCCTGCATTTCGGCTTCATGGTAGAACCCAGAGGGGCGGATTCGGAAATTGTCCTTCCTAAAAAAAGGGATTAGGCAAGAAGGTCCATTTTCAGCTCGAAAAACCCGTTTCCGTCGAACCATAATCTGGATGAGTGGAACCGTTTTGCAAAGGAATTCCTTTTTGAATCGCAGTTTATTTCCACCTTATTCCCTTCCGCCTCCACTTTGAGGCAATAATCGCCCAGCTGGGAAATTAGGGAGGAATATTCAGCTTCAAGGGACTGCTTAGAAAAGGGATCCCCGTTTGAAAAAGCAACCGTTTCGGAGTACATATTCTCCGCCGTTATCTGCTGGAAATCATTCACTAGCTCGTAAAGGTAAACATCCGAGAACGTGGGAAGCCGCATGTAATGGATAGAGGAGATCAGAACGGCAGTAAGAATGAGCGTAATCGATGCCTCGAGTGAGAATACGAATGCTTTTTCCATGAATAGAGAGGGCGGATTATGGGATTTATTGGTTGGGTTGATGATGTGTCAAAAAAGAGTTGATTCCCGGTAAAGCCGCTATCATTGGGAAAAAAGGCTCGTACCAAACCATTTATAAACCTTAATTTCGAAATCCTTACTCTTCAAGAGGGCCTAGATTTCTCTCCAGCTGTTGGTCGATAAGATGGATCCTAATTTTAGTCATAGCTTTCTGCCGAAACACACCATCGCTTCCGAAGATGAAGTGGATGAAGTGCTCAAGAAATATAGTATCACCAAGGAGAATTTGCCGATCCTGAAGTCAGATGACCCCGCAGCGAAAGCGATGAATGCAAAGGCCGGCGACGTGATCAGGATCGTAAGGATCCTTTCCGACGGCAAGGAAGCGCTTTACTGGAGGGTTGTGGTCGATTAATATGGAAAGCCGCGAGCTCACAAAATTCTACCTGAACGAGAACTCGATGATGAAGCAGTTCATCGAATCCTACAACAAGTTCATCGAGGAAGGATTGCAGCTGGTGGTTGAATCGCAGGCGACAATTGAGCCGCAGGTGGAAAACCTTGTTTTGAAGCTCGGTAAAGTTACAGTTGGCCAGCCTTCAATCACGGAAGCGGACGGCACTAGGAGGGTGCTTTACCCGCAGGAGGCAAGGCTCAGGGACCTTTCATACACGGCGCCGTTATTCCTAGAGATAACGCCGCTTTTCTCCGGAAGCGAAGGCCGCATGGAAACCGTTTTCATAGGGGAAATACCGGTGATGCTCAAATCCAAAATCTGCTATCTCTCGCAGATGAATAGGGACGAGCTTATAGCAGCAGGCGAGGATCCCCAAGATCCCGGCGGGTATTTCATCATCAACGGCACCGAAAAGGCGCTCATTAGCATAGAAGATCTTGCGCCGAACCGGATTTTCGTTTCCAGGGAAAAGGAAAAGGAGCTCATACAGGCAAAGGTTTTTTCAACAAGGCTTGGATTCCGCGGGAGGATCACAGTTGACCGCACAAGGGAAGGCCGCCTTTCCGTTACTTTGCCCTCATTCAACAAATCAATAGAATTGCTCGTATTGCTAAAAGCGCTCGGATTGGACAGGCAGGAGAAAATATTTGCCGCTTTCCCGGAAAGCCCAGACATTGCAAATGATCTGCTGCTCAACTGGGAAACCGATTCTGATGTGAAAACAAAGAAGGATGCATTGGAAGCAATTGGGAAGCGCGCAGCACCCGGCCAGCCGGTTGACTACCAGCTAAAGCGCGCCGAACTTCTTATTGATAGGTACCTCCTTCCGCACATTGGTGTTGAGGAGAAGGATCGGCTCGCGAAGGGGTATTACCTCTGCAGGATGGCGGAAAGGTCCATCTTGACCGCCTACAGGAGAAGGAAGCCCGAGGACAAGGATCACTATGCGAACAAGCGCATCAAAATTGGCGGGAAACTCATGGAGGAGCTATTCAGGTATGCGTTCCAATTCTTCGTCAAGGATGTTGCCTACCAGCTGGAGAGGGCGAATATCAGGAGAAGGAAGATGACGCTCTTCACAATTGTGAGGCCGGATGCATTGACTGAAAGGATCAAATACTCAATGGCAACAGGTAACTGGATGGGCGGCCATACGGGAGTATGCCAGCCGCTTGACAGGTACAATTTCATTTCCTCGGTCGCATTCATGCGCAGGGTAATTTCGCCGCTTGCAAAGAAGCACCCGCACCACAAGGCAAGGGATCTGCACGGCACCCATTTCGGCAGGCTGGACCCGAACGAAACCCCCGAAGGCCCGAACTGCGGCTTGATCAAATCACTCTCGCTTTTCTGTGAAATCACCCCAGGTTCGGAGGAGAAAGGCATTGAGAAATCCTTGAAGAGCCTGGGAGTTACAATGCAGGCGCTATAAGGAATAATTATGTTCAAACAATTTTCAATGGAGGGGGATGCTTTCAAGGGTAGCGGGGGAACCGAAGGTGCCCCCAAGACGCTTGGAGTGACGATGCAGGCGCTTTGAAAGAAAAACATTTACGTGATGACAATGAAAAGTTCCGTTTTCCTGAATGGCCGGTTCGTAGGTTTCCATGACAGCGGAGGGAAGCTCGTGGAGGAGATGAGGGATAAGCGAAGGAAGGGCGAAGTGGACTCCCAGATGAACGTTTGCTTCTACGAAAAGACAAACGAAGTGTTCATAAACTCGGACGAGGGAAGGGCGAGAAGGCCGGTCATAGTCGTCAAGAATGGGAAGAGCGCCTTGCTTCCGGAACATGTGGAAAAGCTGAAGGCCGGCCAGCTGAAATGGAAGGACCTCGTAACCAAGGGAATAATCGAGTACGTTGATGCGGAGGAGGAGGAGAATGCGTACATTGCAATGCGCGAGGATGAGCTTTCAACGCAGAATACGCACCTTGAAATTGACCCGAACGGCATTCTCGGATATGTTTCCAATCAAATTCCTTTTCTTGAGCATAACATGGCTCCCAGAGTGCTAATGGCATCGCAGCATGCAAAGCAGGCATTGGGGCTCTATTCTGCGAATTTCAACCTCAGGGGCGAAACCCGCGGTTACATTCTATTCTATCCGCAACGCCCGATTGTGCAGACAAGGGTTTACGATAACCTTAAGAATTACAAGAGATGCGCGGGCCAGAATTTCGTTGTCGCAGTCATGAGTTTTTATGGGTTCAACATGAACGATGCGATCGTGCTCAACAAGAACGCAGTTGACAGGGCAATGGGAAGGAGCGCATTCTTCAGGACGTACAATGCGGAAGAGCGCAGGTATCCCGGCGGCCAGAAGGACAAGTTCGAGATCCCTCCGGAATACGTGCAGGGCTATTTGGGTGAAGAAACTTACAAGAATATTGAAACCGATGGTTTGATATCACCGGAGGCATATGTCCCGGGGGATTCCGTCCTGATAGGGAAAACGTCGCCGCCAAGGTTCCTCAAGGAAATTTCAGCCCTCGATGTCGAGGTGGAGAAGCGCAGGGAATCATCGGTAACTGTAAGAAGCAATGAGGATGGGATAGTCGATTCCGTAATGGTTTCGGAAAGCATTGCAGGCAACAAATTCGTGAAGGTCCGTGTGAGGAAAACGAACGTGCCGGAGATCGGGGACAAATTCGCCTCGAGGTACGGGCAGAAGGGAATTGTCGCACTTCTAGTCAACCAGGAGGACATGCCATTCACCAAGGACGGCGTAGTCCCGGACCTGATCATCAACCCGCACGCAATTCCGGGAAGGATGACTGCTGGCCACCTGCTTGAGATGCTGGGCGGCAAGGCAGCATGCCTTGAGGGAAGCCTGAGGGACGGCACGAGCTTCACCGGCGATTCGCAGGATGATTATGAGGCGATACTCGAAAAATACGGATTCGCGCCTTCCGGCCACGAACGACTCTACGACGGCTATACGGGAAGGATGATGTCGGCAAAAATTTTCACCGGAGTAATCTACTACCAGCGGCTCCACCATTTGGTTGGATTGAAAATTCACGCAAGGAGCAGGGGACCCGTGCAGATGCTCACCCACCAGCCAACAGAAGGAAGGGCTCGTGAGGGAGGGCTTAGGCTGGGGGAGATGGAAAGGGATTGCTTCATCGGCTTCGGTGCGGCTTCCCTTCTGAAGGAGAGGATGATCGAGAGCTCGGACAAGACAACGGAGCTTATTTGCAATAAATGCGGCGCGAATGCGGTGTTCGACAAGCTGAAGAACAAGACCACATGCCCGCTTTGCGAGAGCACGAGCTTTTCGGAAGTGGAGATGAGCTATGCATTCAAGCTTCTTGTCGATGAGATGAAATCCATCGGAATATTTCCAAAATTGAATTTGAAGGATAAGGGTTGAATCGATAATCAATCGCCATATGCGTTCCAAAATGTTGATACAAAATGAAAGTCGTGGAATCCATTGAATTCGGGGTTTTCTCGCCGGACCAGGTGAGGAAGCTATCGGCAGCAAAGATAACCGTGCCGGATACTTACGACGAGGACGGCTACCCCATTGCAGGAGGTCTAGCTGACCAGCATCTTGGCGTGATCGACCCGGGCTTGAAATGCAAAACATGCGGCGGAAGGATGAAGAGCTGCAGCGGCCACTTCGGCCATATTGAGCTTGTAAGGCCGGTTATCCACGTGGGATTCGCTAAAATGGTCTACCAGCTGCTGAAGGCAACATGCTCTAGGTGCGGGAAATTGCTGCTTGAAATTGATTCATTGGATAAGGTGAGGCGGGTTGCGGAATGCCCCCATTGCAATGAGAAGCAGAAGCAGATAAAATTCATAAGGCCCATTTCATTTTACGAAGAGGAGCGCAAGCTGCTCCCTTCGGAAATCCGCGAGCGCCTTGAGAGGATCCAGGACGAGGACCTGCAGACAATACGAGTAGCATTCAGGCCCGAATGGATCGTGCTTACAGTATTGCTCGTGCCTCCTGTTTCCGTCAGGCCTTCCATAACGCTTGAAACCGGCGAGAGAAGCGAGGACGACCTTACCCACAAATTGGTGGATATTATTAGGATCAACCAGCGGCTAGCGGAAAACATCGATGCGGGAGCGCCACAATTGATCATCGAGGATTTATGGGAGCTGCTCCAATATCATGTTGTGACCTATTACGACAATGAAACGGCGGGGATACCGCCGGCCCGCCACCGCTCGGGAAGGCAGCTGAAAACGCTTTTCCAGAGATTGAAAGGGAAAGAGGGCAGGTTCCGTTACAACCTGTCGGGAAAAAGGGTTAACTTCTCCGCGAGGACGGTTATTTCTCCTGATCCGACATTGGGGATCAACGAGCTCGGGATTCCGGAAAGCATTGCTGCTGAGCTGACGCTGCCGCTTACAGTGAACGAATGGAATATGGAATACGTCAAGGAACTTGTCAAGGACCACACCGACAAAATCAATTACGTCATACGCTCCGATGGAAGGAGGAAGAGGGTCACGAAGGAAAATTTGGAGGAAGTGCTCGGCGAAATCGCGGTCGGCTATACGCTTGAGAGGCAGCTTATGGACGGCGACACCGTGATTTTCAACAGGCAGCCCTCATTGCACAGGATTTCGATGATGTGCCACACCGCAAAGGTGCTTCCGGGAAAAACCTTCAGGTTCAATGTTGCGGACTGCAGGCCTTACAATGCGGATTTCGACGGCGATGAAATGAACCTCCATGTGCCGCAGAACGAGGAGGCGCAGGCTGAAGCGGAAATACTCATGAAGGTGCAGGACCAGGTGCTCTCCCAAAGGAACGGGGAGCCGATCATCTCCGCAGATCTCGACCAGATTTCAGGGATCTACCTCATGACCCTGCCGGACATAACCTTCTCCAAGGCGGAAGCATGCGAATATCTTGATGCGGGCGGCATCGTATCTGATGTGAAGGACGATATCACCGGAAGGGAGCTATTCAGCCTGATGCTTCCGAAAGGATTCGAGTTCAGCTTCGTTAACAAAGTGAAGGAGAATGTGGAGATAAAGAATTCCAAACTCGTCAACGGCCACATCGACAGCAAGACGAATGATGCGATCACGAGGGAAGTTTTCGCGAAATACGGCGCATCCGAAGCGCAGAAGTTCATCGACGCATCCACGAAAATCGCAAGCAAAATCGTTACCAGATACGGGCTTTCGCTGAGTTTGGTCGATTACGAGCTTCCCATAGAGGCGAAGAACGATATCCGCCAGATTCTCAAGGACAGCAGGAACAGCCAGAAGACAGTTGTCAACCAATTGAGGGAAGGCAGGC
This sequence comes from Microcaldota archaeon, assembly GCA_043813365.1. Lineage (GTDB taxonomy): Archaea > Micrarchaeota > Micrarchaeia > Norongarragalinales > SBBD01 > JACRGC01. The sequence continues at coordinate 9,942 of JBDRLB010000043.1, forward strand.
TCGTCAGGCAGCCCGGAAAAACCCTCAAGGACAGCTTCGAGGAAAAGATGATGAACATCCTCGAGGAGACGCGTGAAAAATGCGGCAGGGTCATTCTCAAGCACATCCACAAGGAAAAGGTATTTTTCGGGGACGTTGAGCTGCACCAGAATCCCGCGATCATGATGAGCAAGGCAGGCGCAAAAGGCAAGCTGCTCAACGTAGTGCAAATGGCAGCCATTGTAGGCCAGCAGGCAATCCGTGGGAAAAGGATGACAGCCGGATACAGCAACAGGATACTTTCGCATTTCAGGAAGGGCGACCTCACCGCGTACGCGAAGGGATTCGTCGCAAACAATTACAAAATAGGCATGGATCCGATCGAATATTTCTTCCATGCGGCCGGAGGAAGGGACTCCGTCGTGGACAAGGGAGTCAACCCCGCGAAAACGGGCTACATGCAAAGGAGGCTTATCAATGCACTTCAGGACCTGATCGTAAAGGAAGACATGAGCGTGCGCGATGCGGAAGGGAACATCGGCCAATTCACTTACGGAGAGGACGGGCTCGACTCGTGCGGCCAAAAAGTTGCCTACGGGGAGCCGGTAGGGGTCATTGCCGCCCAGAGCATCGGCGAGCCAGGGACGCAGATGACTCTTAGGACCTTCCACTATGCGGGAGTCGCATCCCTCGCACAGTTGGGGTTCACCAGGCTCGTTGAAATAGTCGATGCAAGGAAAACCCCGAAGAATCCCGTCATGGACATAGTGCTGAAGCCGGAGTACGCGAAGGATTACAAGAAGGTCGCCCAGATGGCCGCGTCAATAGAGCAGGTTTCGCTTTCCAAAATAGCGACAATAAAGGAGGATTTCGGCTCCAAGAGGATAAAAGTCATGCTCAACAAGGAAAAGATGAAGGAGGTCAAGATAGGCGAGGAGGAAGTCCTCAAGGCCATCAAGGCAGTATCGGACTTCGAGAGGAGGGGCGATACGGTCATGGTTATCCCGAAGCAGGACACGCTGAAATTCATCAGGAAAACAACTACAAAGCTTTCCGAAATCATCCTCAAGGGGATCGCGGGAATAAACCGCGCTATCATCATCGAGCAGCCGGACGGCTCGCACTCAATTGCGACCGAAGGCACGAATCTGGAGGAAGTATTCAAGATCCCGGAGGTTGACGCGGCAAAAACCGCCACTAACGACACGATGGAAATCCAGCGCGTACTTGGGATCGAAGCCGCAAGGAACTCCATCATTGCCGAAATCGATAAGGTCATGAAGGCGCAGGACCTGAAGGTGGATTACAGGCATATCGCACTTATTGCGGACACGATGACTTACAAGGGGGAAGTTAAGAGCATTGGCCGGCACGGGCTTGCAGGGGAAAAGGCATCGGTGCTCGCACGCGCTGCTTTCGAGGAAACCGCAAAGCACCTCATCAACGCATGCATCGGCGGTGAGAAGGATGAGCTCCGTGGAATCACCGAGAACATCATTATAGGGCAGACGATACCCTGCGGAACCGGACTCGTGAAGGTCGTCATGAAGGCGCAGGAATAGGGGCCTAACGCTCACGTTTATATTTTCCCTATTTGTAACCAGCTCATGAGAAAAACAATCACATTGCTCCTTATTGCTCTGTTGCTCTTTGGCTGCACCGAAGAGGGCAAGCCAACGCCCAGCCCCAAGCCAACTGTGAAAAACCAGCCGCTAATTCAGTTCCCGTCCCCCTCCCCCACGATAATTCCATCACCAACGCCGAATCCGCTGAAGTTCGTTGCATTGCCTACTGTAAAAATTACTAACACGACCGCATTAGTCTCTTGGACCACTAACTTGAAATCAAATACGATAATCGAGTATGGAAAAACCGATGGTTACGGAGAGACCAAAATGACGGCCAACAATGTCACTTCGCATGCGATAAACGTCACCGGCCTCGAGTTCGTGTCCGAATACCATTTCCGGGCAATCTCCTGCGACGGTGATGCATGCGTGAAATCCAACGGCACAGTTGCCAAAACTGGGCACAAGCAGTGCCCCGGCGGAATGAGTTACATTGCAGATGGAGATTTCTGCATGGATAATTTCGAGGCGTTCATTGTTGATGGGAAGGCGGCCATAAGCGGCGCGGCTGTTCCTAGGAACATGATTTCAAAGGCGGATGCCATCAGGGCATGTGAAAATGCAGGCAAGAGGATGTGCACTTCGAAGGAATTCGACGCAGCATGCAACGTTAAGGGGGAGAAATTCGGCCATATCGGAAACAACATCTGCAATGTGCAAAACACGTCGTACATCGGTGCGGGCTTCGCAACGAACTGCACTTCGGCCGAAGGGGTTCACGACCTGATTGGGAACTTATGGGAATGGGTTTCAGACGTGACAACCGACAAGACCCCAATCGCCTCGGGATTGGTTGATCGTGATGATATACTTACCGCAGGGAGGGATTACGTGCTTCCAAGGCAATTCAATGTCGAAACAGAAAGGCGCGGCGGGGATTATTACTACAATGTCGAATCGAATCCAGGGCTCTTTGTCGGGAAAGGCATTGCGCGCGGCGGCTATTACGAATCCCGCCAGGGCGGAGGATGCTTCTCCTACCAAGTCGGGGTTCCTTTGGAAGGGGATGCAAAATTAGGCTTCAGGTGCTGCTCGTAAAAAAAATGGCGGCCTCGGATAAATAATCCAAATGGGGGGTTTCCAAATTAGTCCATTCACACGCTTATTTCTGCTTGAGATGCCGTTGCATGAATTTCTCCAAATGGTCGTATGCCTGCTTTTGCACTTCCAGGGAAGGCAACGTCACAACCCGGAAATACCCTTCAGATGGGGGCATTGCAAACCCGCTTCCCGGAACGACCCTGACGCCTTCTTCCCCGAGCAGCTGCATTATGAATTCCTTGTCCGTCTTCCACCTCATTTTTTCCACTTTCGGAAGAGCATAGAATGCGCCCCTTGGGGGATTGCAGCTGATGCCATCAATTGAATTGAGCCTCTCTGAAGTGAATTTCGCGCGTTCCTTCAGCCAGCCTAGGTATGTGCGGTACTCCTCCATGTGCGCCTCCCTTTCGCGTACCCCCTTCGCATATGCATGCTGCACCGCGTTGTTCGCAGAAAGCCTGAAAGAACACACCTTCACCATCGCCCTGAAAATCGAATCGTCCCTGAAATTGGAAAACAGCGCATGCCCTATCCTCCAGCCCGGCGCGTAGAAGCCCTTTGAGAACCCATCCAAGGTGATGACAGGGACCGAATCTGTAAGGGAAGCAGTTGGCACGTGCGTTTTCCCATCGAATCTCAGGAGGTGGTAAATCTCATCCGATATTATCGCAACTTCCCCTTTCCCCTTATCTTCAACTGCATCTATGATCGCCTTCAGCTCCGGCTCATCGAATACCGCACCAGTTGGGTTGTCGGGGTTTATGAGTACGACCGCAACCGTGTTCTTATCGATTGATTTTTCAATTTCCTCGACTTTCGGCTTCCAGTTATCCTTCGGGTCCATAGTATAATAGCGCGCCTCCCCCTCGTACCAGTTAACTCGTGCAGTGTAAAGCGGGTAATCAGGCCTAGGAAGAACCACGTTCCTCCCTTTTTCAACAGAGCAGCCAAAGAAATAATCCAGAAGTTCGCTCAGTCCGTTCCCAACAACCACTTTTTCGGCATCCGCATCCCTGATCCCGATTTTCCTCGAATAATCCGCAACTGCCTCCCGGGTTTCCTTTTCCCCCTGCTCGTTCGCATACCCGTCGTACTGGCCGCCCATTCCAACAAGCCGGATGATCTCATCCTTTATGTGGGAAGGCATCCTGAAGCCGTATTCCCCAAGGTTTGCGCCGGGATCGCCGATGTTGAGCTCATATGTTTTCCTGCCCTCCTTCTTGAGCTCTTTTACCTTCCTTGCAACATCCTGGTCCCTGATCGCATAGTTTGCCCGATCAACGCGTGCAGCTATCTTTAGCATTGTTGGTTCACCCGGAAGGAAATAGCTGTAATTCTCCGCGAATGCTTTTAAATTCTCGCTAACGCTGGGCTTTACGCGGTTTGACGAATAAAAAAATCAGAAAAATAAAAATAAAAAAAGAAAGGAAAAAGGATGCGTACTTACGCAGCCTGCTCGTCTGCGGAATCCTCGGACTGATCGCCCGCGGGCTCCTCAACGGCCTCGCTTTCCGTGCTTGCTGCTGCAGTTTCTGGCGCGGACTGTGCCTCGCCTGATTTCTGCGCTATAGCAAAACGGTTGCGGACCTCATTGATCCGAATCCTGCATCTCTCGCCCTTGCTCGTGCCCGGGACAAAGATGATGAATCCCTGGATCTTGCAGATCCCGTCTCCCTTTGCAGCGATGTCTGTTATCTCAACATCGTACTCTTCACCGGACTTCACCGGTGCCTCGCGCTGCGAGAATCCGCCGCCGCCTCCAAAGCCGCCGCGATCTCCGCCGCCCCTGAAGCCGCCGCCTCCGCCGCGATCTCCGCCGCCGCGATAGCCGCCGCCGCGTCCTCCCCTGTCTCCGCCTCTGTCTCTAAAACCCATACCTTACTTCACCTATCTATACAGTTGCCGATGCTAATCGCTGCAAGGTTACTTTGCCAGAATTAGAAACCATCCTTAATGAACGTACTCAAATCCGTCAAGCCCTTAACTAATTAGCTCACAACTTAGTGCTATAAATATGGATAATACAATTTAAAAAGGTGCGTTTTGGCCCCGTTCAGCTACTTGTAAGTGGTTTCGCTTCTGCGCTCGATGCTCGTAATCCTGACGATCTTCTCGTTCCAATAGATTTCATATAATATCCGGAAGCTTGAGAGCCTTATGCGGTAAGAATGCCCGGAACCTTCGAGTTTTATCAGGTCATATTCCCTGAATGGTGCCGGATTTTCCTTCATAATGACGAACAATTTTACCAATTTTTCACGGATGCCGGCCTG
>JBDRLB010000044.1:0-34635 GCA_043813365.1 Microcaldota archaeon
CTTCCTGTCCAGAAAGCCTTTGAATGCGCCGAAAACGAAAAGGGATACTATTGAATTGGCGATGAACGCGCTCAAAGAAAGGGTAACGAAATACACTACTGGAGGGATGATGACTATTGAATGCGCCAGTGGGAGGAGAATGAGGAGTGCGGCAAATATTTTGAGGTTCATTTTTCCACCAGCATGAGGAGTTTTGAATATAGCAGGTCGGCAGCGCTTGTTCCTTCGCCGCATGTGAACGAAAAGACGTATTTTTCCCCTTTCCTGATCTCCATGTAACCGTAATCGTATTTCGTGCAAGATGAATCGGGTTGGGGGGAGGAGAATGGCGCATCTGTTACCAAGTCAATTGCCCTCCCATCAATGGAAAAAACGGCCGCATCGATGAGTTCACCTTCGGCTGGCCCGAAATCCTCCCGGATTACTGTGCCGTCCTCGAAGAAATGGTAGTCGCGAGCGAGCCCGGCCTTGGAATAAACAAGCTGGATGAAAAAGGGAGTTTGCATTTCCCCGGAAGAGTATGCGGCCTCCGCTTCGGCAAGAAGGTTTTCCATGAAGGTGGAGCCGCTGCCCTTTTCGATGTTGTAGCGGATGGTTTCCTGGCCATCATGGTAGAAGAGGTGGTAAATAGCGCAGTTATTGCAGTTGATTGAATCCTGAGGCACTAGGGAGCCGTCCCATCTGGAAAACAATGCAGTTGCTTTTTCCGGGGATGCTTTGGAGAGCGCAATTTTTGGAACGTCGGGGTAGGCGCCCTCCTTCCTGAAAATCAGCCCTTTGTCCGTTACGATGTACTCAAGCGAGTAACTGCCTTCCTGGGAGGAAACGATTTCAATGTATGCGCCAGTGCTTGAAGGAAGGCGCTTTGGGGCTGTTGGCAGGAACGCGAGCACAATAAGAAGCATCGAGATTGCGGCGAGCAGAACGATTGCCTTGATGTCCATATGGAATGAGTAGCACTTCGGCTTATTAAAAAATGCGCATTTGTAAAGGACGGGCTGAATCGGCGAATTTAAATAATAAGAGCGCGTTTTCCATTCCGATGGGGATGAAAAAGGCGGTTGTGCTGGTGATGGCGCTGGTGCTCCTGGTTTCCGGGGCGAATGATACGCCGGTTGCACCGCAGGTTAATGCCACGATGGGCCATTTGGATATAAGCTCCATTCCGGCAGGGGCGGACATTTCATATTTGAGGGATGGGAATGGCACTCGGGCCGGGAAAACGCCCGCGAATATCGAAATTGATGAGGGGTATGTTGAAATAGTGCTGAAGAAGCAGGGGTATAAGGAGTACAGGAAGCTGATTTACATTTACGGAGGAATGACGCAGGATGTGGTGGCGGAGCTGGAAATGATGCCTTCGCCTACACCGATTGTAAGCCTTCCGGCCCCTACGCCGGTTGATTATTCGTGCAATTACACGTCGATGAGGGACAGGGTGAAATGCCGGCTCATGCTGACTGATGAGGAGAAGGCAAGGGGATTGCCGCCTATTCCGGAGGAATGCCGCATAAAGGAAGGGATTGAATTCGGGGAATGCGTCAGCAATTACGCGAAATTGAAAATCTGCTTAAGCATGGGAACGGATTCAGAAAGGGAAATGTGCGCAAGGGGCTACCTCGGGCTGAAGGAGAAGGCAGCTGATGGGAAGGCGGATTGCAACAGGTTCGGGGAGAGTGAAAGGACGGGGTGCGCGAGCGAATTGAGGAAGCGCACGCATGCGCTCATTGTTTTCAGGCTGAATGTGCTGGGGGAGAAGGCGGAAAAACTCGTCAAGTTCGGCGTAAACATGGACAGGGCCGGCGAATTCATCTATAATCTGGAATTGAAGAAGCTGGAGTTCGGGCAGGCGAGGAATTTGGAGAGGAGGAAGCAGGTGATCTGGGAAGTGAAGAAATTATGGGGGGATTTCAAGAGGGATGCGGTTGCGCAGCTGATGGAAAAGAAGGTGTAATCGTATGGAAATGAAGGCGGTGCTGCTGCTGATGCTGGTGATATTGGCAGTAGGATGCACCGAGGAGACGGTGGGGAAGAAGGGAATACCCAGCCCGAGCACCCAGCAACAGGCGCTTAACGCATCTGCCGGGCCGGGCAATTACCTTCCGGAGGATTTGATGACGGATCAGCTTGACAAGTCAATAGAGGAGCTGGAGATCATCGGGTAGCCGCACGGATACAGGCAAGCAGTGGATGTTTTCGAATCGGGAATTCCGGCATTAAAGCATATCTTAAAAACCTTGCTTTCGTAAGTTTGGTCTAGTTTTTGCAGTGTCAATAGGGGGGAGCATGGAAGAGACGTACGATGTTGTGATTGTTGGCGGAGGCCCAGGAGGGTCGACTTGCGCGGCGTTTTTGGGGAAGATGAAGCATAAAGTGCTGCTTCTTGATAAGGCCAAATTTCCAAGGGACAAGACGTGCGGGGACGCGATTTCAGGCAAGAGCCGCGGGGTGCTTCGGGATCTTGGAATCGTGGATATTGTCGAAGAGGCGCCCCACATGAAGGTGTTCGGGGTCGCGTTCAGCTCCCCCGATGGCACGTATGTGGATATACCCATCCCGCAGGAAAAGGGGATGGATTACGGCTATACTTGCAGGAGGTTTGTTTATGACAACCTGCTATTCCAATATGCCAAAAAATTTTCTACTGTAAAGGAGGAGACCGAAGTTACGGATGTGATCAAGGAGGGGGAGAAAGTTGTAGGCGTCAAGGCCATGGATAAGAAAACGGGGGAGGAGCATGTTTACAAGGCGAAAATCGTCGTCGGGTCGGACGGCGCGAATTCTGTTGTTGCAAGGAAGCTCGGGCTGGGAGAGGCAAAGCCGGAACACATTTGCGCGGGGGTAAGGGGTTACTTCAAGGGCGTAACAAACCTGACGAAGAGCATCGAATTGCATTTTGTAGATTCCATGATCCCGGGCTATTTTTGGATATTCCCGTTGGAGGACGGGCTTGCAAATGTCGGCGCGGGGATGCTCGCTTCGGACATGCAGGCAAGGCACGTCAATTTGAAGGAGGAAACATTGAGAGTGATCAGGGAGAACCCGATTTTCAAGGAGAGGTTCGCAAATGCAAAGCAGATGGGATATGATGCAAATGGGCAGCTTGTGGAGGTCGAGGACGGGATCAGGGGATGGAACCTTCCGTTGGGATCGGTGCATCGCAAACTGGCGGGAAACGGATTCGTCCTGACAGGGGATCCCGGAAGCCTGATTGACCCGTTTTCTGGCGAGGGAATAGGGAATGCGATGACGTCCGCGAAGCTTGCTTCTGCAACTATTCACAAGGCCATTGAGGCGAATGATTTTTCCGAAAAAATGCTTTCCGAATATGAGACGAACCTTTACAACTTATTGTGGTACGAGCTGAACAACAGCTGGAAGATGCAGAAGCGCGGAAGGAACAAGCGGCTGATCAATTGGGTGCTGAAGAAGGCTGCGAAGAGCAAGGAGATGAGGGAAATCATAAGCGCGTCCCTCATTGACCAGCATGCAAGGCAGGGGTTCGGGTCACCGCTGTTCTACCTCAAAATCCTGTTCACGCCTCCGATAATACCATGAATGGGGATTTTTTCAAATGCATAGCTGAAGCGATATGAGTTGAAAGCGGACTATCCCATTCTCGGATTCGCACAATTCAGGCAAGCGGAAGGTTCCGGATCAGGTCGTCGGTTGATTTTATGTGCACTCCCGAAGCCTGCATCTGCCTGATGGAAATTTCGCTGTCGGCTGGCTTCACGTTGAACGATTTCGAGGCATCAATCACAAGGTAAACGTCAATGCCCATTTTTCGCATTTCCAGAGCGGCCGACCTTACGGCATAGTCGGTGGAGATCCCATAGAGCACCACTTTCTTCACTTTCAATAGTTTGAGCAATTTGGAGGTATTGGGGTTGCTGAATGCGCTGAACCTCTGCTTCTCGATGACGATTTCGGGTTTTTTTGAAAAGGAGTTCAATTTTGCGGCTGAGTACGGCTTATTCTCTATAATTGCGGCCTTTCTTGGAGAGGTTTCCTTCACCTTCTTCTGGCCGGGGGTGCCGTCCATGCAGTGCATCGGGAAGGGCCCTCCCCAGGTGGAAAGCTCGGTCATTTCCAAATCGTGGAATTTTGCGGAACCAAAATGCCTGTCCATGGATGAGATTATCTTGATTTTCCTTTTGCGGGCATACTGCGTGAGCCTTGCGAGGTTAATCCGGATATTTTCCGCATTCGGGACCGGGAATTTGCCAGTTGAGAGTATGAAATCGTTCTGCGTGTCCGAGTCGAAGAATACAAGCATGCGACCACCTAGCCCTCTGGAATGAAAGACAAGAAGAATATGATTAGCTTCTTCTTACTTATATAGTTATCTGCTTTTTCAAACGGGTTTAAAAAAGGCGTTAAAGCGGCCCCTCCCCCAAATGGTTATAAACCGGATTTTCCATCTGAATAGCATGGGCTGGATCGAGAACACCCTCCAAAACCTGTTGAAGGACCTCGGCACAAGCATCCGCAAGTTTACGGCGTTCATTTTCCTCGTATTCACAGTAGGAATCATTGCGGGAAGGCACATTATTGAGAGGGGCGACCCTTCGTTGTTGCAGCTTTCGCTTGCAGTGCCGCTGATGCTGGCACTGATGTCGTACTTATTTGTGGAGATTGCGGTCGTGTTCTTCGTGCTATTCCTTATTGTGATAATGTTCCTGTGAGAGAGGGCACCTGAAAAGCGAAGCCGCAATGTTCCCCTTTTATAGCATGCCGAACATGTCAACTAGCCTGTTGGAATAGCCCCACTCGTTGTCATACCAAGCAAGCACCTTGATCAGGTCGCCCTTGATGCTTTCCGGCTTCTTGATCACATTCGTGAGTAGGCCATCTACAATGCTGGAAGCGGGGTTGCCTATGATGTCGGATGAGACGAGCGGCTCCATCGAGAAGTCCATGATGCCCTTCAGCTCGTTGCTTGCAGCGTCTTTCAGCATCGCGTTTATCTCCTCGGCCGAGGTCTCCTTTTCAACCGTGCAAGTAAGGTCGTTTATGGAGCCGTCGGGAACGGGCACGCGAAGGGAAATCCCATCAAGTTTGCCCTTCAAGGAAGGAATGACCTCCCCGATCGCCTTTGCAGCACCGGTTGTGGTAGGAATTGTTGAGAGAGCAGCTGCCCTCGCCCTTCTGAGGTCCTTGTGCGGCAAATCAAGGATGCGCTGGTCGTTCGTATAAGCGTGCACCGTGACCATGAATCCGCTTTTTATCACAAAATTATCCTCAAGCACCTTCGCAACCGGAGCAAGGCAATTTGTTGTGCAGGAGGCCATGGAAATTATGTTGTGCTTGGAACGGTCATAAATTTGCATGTTCACTCCCGGAACGAGCGTAACGTCGGGGTTTTTCGCAGGTGCGGAAATTAGCACCTTTTTCGCGCCCATCTGCAAATGCTGCATTGCGCCTTCCCTATCAGTGTAGATGCCGGTGCTTTCAAGGACGTAATCAACTCCCATTTCGCCCCATTTCAGGCCTTGGATGGTTTTTTCTGAAAGAGTGCGGATTTCCTTCCCGTCAACAATGATGCTCTTGTCCTTCGCGGAAATTTGCGCGTCGAAGATGCCGTGGACGGAATCATATTTCAGGAGGTGCGCATTGGTTTTTGAGTCTCCCAAATCATTGATCGCAACTACCTCGAATTGGTCCCTGAATTTCTGGTTTTTCATTGCAGCCCTGAGGAAGAGCCTGCCTATCCTGCCGAAGCCGTTTATTGCTAGAGTTTTCATTAATTGCCACCCGGTTGCATTAATCGAATAAAGTTAAAAAAATGATCTAAAAGGGGGAATTGCCATGGAAGGGCGGGAAAAATGCCGGAGGGGGAAAATATATATTTTTGAAAGCGCATCAGCTAACCATGGCAATCCTCCTGGAAGCAAACGACTTCGGCGCAGTTGCGATTTTCATATTCGTGCTGGTGCTGATCAAGGCGCTTGAGCATTGGGGAATTGTGAACCTGGGCTGATTTTTCGGAAGGGATGGCTCGGGATCCTTTCTGCTCGCATCAACACGTAACCAAATAATCAAGCATGTTCGTGATCAGGGATTTAGTGCCGGATTCCTCGAGCGGGAACGCAACGTATGCAACCGGGCCGGAGAACCTGCTAGCAATGATCGCGGGGCACGGTTTCTTCTCGGTGCAGCTTTCTGTTCCATAAGCGTATGCGAGAATCGAGGAGCTGGGGGAATTGGGGTTGACAATGGAAAGCTCGGTAGCTGGAATCTGGAATTCGGTCTTAAGCCCCTTGGTGAAAGGATGGTCCTTGGAGATGATTTTTATCGTCAGGTTCTTTCCGGTTTCCGATTTTTCATAGTTCAGCTTCAGGAAGCTCTCTATTGTGGGGCCGAAACCCCGGGTGTCATTTACAGCCTTGACCACCCTCTCATAGTAGCCCGGAGAGGTCATGTTGTGCCTCAAGGCGTCTTGGATGTCCGCATCGGAGAGGTAGCGTTCAGAACCGGAATCGCCTATCCAAAGTATGCCTCCGCCCGAGGAGGCATATTCGTACAGCGCATTTACTTGCAGCGGGGTCATGCGCTTCGCTCCCTCAACAATAATAAGCTCGTAATTCTTCAGCACCCCGGAGCTTATCCCGTTGATGGGGATTGCCTCCGCGAAGGTGTACAGCCGGTTCTTGCGGATTTCGTTGGAAAGCGCAAGCGAATCGCCGATGCCGCCCTCCCCTTGGATGTATGCGATCCTCGGGTTGCCGGAAACTGAGCAATAAAGGGAGCACCAGTCGCCGGGCACTTGGGTGCATTGCATCCACTTGAATTTAGTGAGGACGAACAGAAGTATGAACACGAGGATTGCCATCACGATGATGTGGGGGATTTCCCTCTTGAAATCGTCAGCCATCGTACTCATAATGAAGCGCCTGTTAAACCTAACCATTTTAAATCATTACAATCTATTTAAATCTTCTATTCGAGGAGGTAGTACCAATTATGTCAGAAGACCACAAAATTTCAACACCGAGCAGCTCTACCGGAATCATCCGGTTCTATGACATCAAGAGCTCGAACATACAAATCGAGCCGCAGCTCGTGATAGCTGGCGTAATCGCGTTCGTATTGCTGATCTTGATCGTGCAAACGTTCAAATTCTAATGTTATTACACACAGGGTGAAAGGGATATGGCAGTAGTGCATCTCAACAATGGCAATTTTGGGAAGGAAGTGCTGGAAAGCAAGGTGCCTGTGATAGTTGATTTCTGGGCAAGCTGGTGCATGCCCTGCAGGATAATGGCGCCGAGGTTCGAGGAGCTCAGCGGGGAGATGAAGGAAGTGAAATTCGCGAAACTCAGCACGGAGGAGGCGCCTGAAACCGCACAGCAGTTTGAGGTAATGAGCATTCCCACATTAATACTTTTCAAGGGCGGGAAGGAAGTTGACAGGATGGTCGGGGCGCTTCCCAAAGAATACCTCCAGGCATGGCTGAAGAAGCACATCTGATTGTGGAATCCTATCTTTTCTTCTCCGCCATCGCTTTCCTGACGCGTTCCCTCGCTATTTGAAGCGCTGCTTCGCGGTGGGTTATTTTCATCTCCTTAGCATGCTTAAGCACCGTAAGCGTGTTCCTCCGTATTTTCTCCTCGACTATTTTGAACATCGATTCGGGAGAGCCGTTGATGGTTTCAACGTATGAGCTTATTACTCCGCCGGCATTCGCAACGAAATCCGGTATTACGCGGATACCCCTCTTCTCCAATTCGGCCTCCACCTTTTCCGGCATGGGTATGTTTGCAGCCTCCACAATTAACTTTGCACGGACCGCATCCTTGTTTGAATCGTTGATCACGTCGGGGCGCGCACCGGGGATCAGAACGTCTACAGGCAAACCGAAAAGCTCCTCGCCCTTCAGCACCTTGCCGGGCTTGTAGTTGATTACGGAGCCGGTTTTCTGCTTCACGGACTCAAGCACTTTCACATCAAGGCCCATCTCATTGTAGACGGTGCCCTTCGAATCCGAAACGGCAACGATTTTCACGCCTTTTTCAGAAAGGAACTTCGCGGTGAATACGCCCACATTCCCATAGCCCTCAATTGCAACTTTCGTCTTCTCGTTTTCCATGCCGAAAAAATCAAGCGCCACCAGCGTGGAATGCGCAACCCCGAACCCGGTGCTTCCGAGCTCGTGCGGCAGCCCTCCCATTGATGCGGGTTTTCCGGTTGCGGCCTTATTGGTGCCTACTGCTTCCGCGAATGCCTTCATTTCCGTTTCAGTTGTATTCATGTCCGGGCCTGCGATGTATTTCCCCGGTATCAAGGGCCGGAGCTTCTCCCCGAATGCCGCCAGGTAAGCCGCCTTGTCGATTTTCCTTGGGTCCGCACGGATGCCCGCTTTCGCACCCCCGAAGGGGATGTCGGCGAGCGCGTTCTTCCAAGTCATTGCACGCGCTAATCTGTAAACCTCCTGCACAGTCACGTCGGGAACCAGCCGGATGCCGCCCTTGCCGGGCCCCCTTGCAGTATTGTCGATTACCAAGACGCCCTCCATTCCGGTTTTGGGGTCATATACATTCAGGACGTATTCAGGCCCGAATTCATCGGCCTGGATTTTTTCGGAAGACAGCATGCGAACACCTCTTGATTTTGTATTGATTGCACGGTTTGGTTTAAATTAATATCTGCAATCTGGGGAAAAGGAAAATGGCGATGGCCCAAAAGGGAATTTACCTGTATTTCGATAATATTTTCGAGGCTTTCTTTACGTCCTCCTTTGCAACTGCAACGAGCACCCCGGAGGCTTTGCGTTGCATTGCAACTGCCTTGGAAATCTGGGACACTTCCGAAAACTCCGCCTCCTTCCCGCCCTCGAGAATTACCGGCATGTCGATTGCACCCATGGATTGCTCCGGTGCGCATATGACGAACTCGGAACCGCCGAATCCCCCCAGCATGGCAGAATTTATTTCCTTCTCCAGCTTCGCCTCGTTGGTGATTTCAAAGTTGGGTTTCTCAAATGCCGTTTTGTAGAGGTCGCGGTTGATCACCTTTTCAATCAGGGGAGAATCGCGCAGCTTGTAAAGCACTACGTCGTCCATCCCTTCCGCAAGCTCCGGCACCTGCAGCATTTTTTCATGCAGGGCGATCTCCAGCCCCTTGTTCAGCATCGCGGCTGCAATCCGGACCGCGTGGTGGTTGTAAACGGCATTGAACATCAAATAACGCGAAACGAGGAGCGATTCGGCTGCAAGGATGCCCTTTTCCTCGAGTGCAAGCCGGCCGTTTTCATATGTGAGGGAGAGAAGGAGGCGCTGCGCATCGACAACCGAATATGCTACACCGGTGAAATACGCGTCCCGCAAAAGGTAATCCATCCGGTCGGTGCCGAGCTCCGAGGAGATTATTTTCGCCTTGCTGCCTTTCATGAATTTTGCGAGTTTTTTTGGGGAAATTTGGTGCTTTTCCAGAATTTGCGCGATATTGCCGGAAAGGATTTTCTCCTCGCCCATTTTCTCGTGCGATTTGCCCGTGACTTTCCTGATGAGCTCCTCCGGAAGGTGCGAAAATGCGGAATGCCCCACATCATGGAGCAGCGCTGCGAGCCGGAGGAGCTGCTTTTCCTCCTTATCACGGAAGAGCCGCTCGGAAAGCAGCTTGGTGAGATGCATGGTGCCGAGCGAATGCTCAAAGCGCGTGTGCAATGCGGAGGGGTAAACAAGGTAGGCGAGGGAGAGCTGCCTTACATAACGGAGGCGCTGCAATTCGGGAGTGTCGATGATGGCAATTTCAAGCGGGGTTAGCTCGATGTTGCCGTGGATGGAATCCCGTATCACTTTCATGCGAATCACTTCAAAAGGATCGCCTGCTCACGCGCAAGCGCGTTTGCGAGTATTTCATCGCGGTTGCCCCATTCGATAAGGATCTGGGCGGTTATCTGCTTGAGTGAAAGCTGATCTTTCAGGCCTTCGGCTTCTGCCACCAGTTTTTTCAGGTGGGTATCGAATTCGGCGGCTAGCTTTTCCCTCTCCAATGCAATGAGGAACGTGATGCTGTCCTCGGGCTGGAGCTCCGAAAGCAGGTGCGCCTTGAAGCCCGTGTTTTCAGCTGTGATGAGATAGTTCATAATAAATCCCCTAAAAGGAATGATGATCAGGCTAGCAAAATTTAAATGCCGGTTCCTTCAGCCAAAATGGGTCACTTTACCGCTTTGAAGACGCCCCGCCGCTTCTCGATGAGCTCCCCTTGTTCTTTCAGGAGCATGAGGCATGCAAGGCAGCCGCTCTCATCCATTTTCGAAGCGAGGGCAATGTCCTTGAGGGGCATCTCCCTTGCACCGATGAGCTTCATCAGTTTCGATGCATTCTCGCGGAAGTATTTTGCGGAGACGATGTAGAATTTCTTGTCGAAGCCGCGGACTCCAATGACGTCGTTGGTTTTGATTTCCTTCTCGAACAGCTTGGAAATCCGGCGCGCCTCCTCCTCTGAAGAAATCACCGCGAACCCCCCTGAGGAGATTAGCTTTTCGGGCTCCGCATCATCCCTTATTTCGGGCTCGTGCTTTTGTTCAGACGGCTGTTCGGCTTTCCCTTTCAATAATTCCGCCCAGGCGCTTTTCTTTGTAAGCTCCTCCAGATTCTTTTTTGAAATCAGTATGAACGTCCCCTTTTCCGCCTCGAAGAACTCGTACTCCTCCTCTTCCTTCACTTCGGAACTCTTCCTGATCTTTTCCGGGAGAACAATTGCGATGGAACTGTCTCCGTGTCTGAAGAACCTCATTTTTTCCCCACTAGCAGCTTTACCGGAAGAAATTATTAAAGGTTGGGGATGGGATTTGTTAGAATAGGGAATGCGGCAGTGTACTTATTCCCCTCATGCACCAACATCTTCTAGATTTTCAGTCAAAGCCAAACAAGCTGGCTCGTCAGACCCTATAGTTTCAATAACTTCCGTGCCTAAGCAGTGATAGTCGTGCAAAATATCATTTACACAGTAGTCGGTAAATGAACCCGTCGAATTGTAGACGGTATATCCAGAATCAGGTGTGCCGCAATAAGATGCAGTGCAGGCGCCGTTAGAGCAGGAGGTGCACTGGATTCCGAACGACCGGTTGACAGATGAAATACAGTAATTCTCCATAACCCAAATGCCATTGATACAATAATCGGATGCCGAGCCCAGGGAAGTGATGACGGTGCCGGAAACGTTTGCAAAAATGCCGCCATCCGTATCAAAGCAGCTTTGGGTGGAGAAGGTGTAGTCTGAAGAGGTATTGCATGCGCCCAAAGCGCTGCAGCTTGCTACCCTATAATGGTAAAGCGTTCCTATAGCAAGCGGGCCGATCTCGAACGCATGCGAATACTGGTTCGCAATGTTGTTTAAAATGCTCCCATAAGCTACGGTTGGGCCGTATTGGATGGAGCTGTTTGAGGAAACCGAAGTGATCCAGGAAATGACTGCAGAACTTATTGCTATTGAAGAGGCATTTACAGCCGTAATAATTACAGGCGCAGGCAAAGTTTTGAATGTCCTGATATCGGATGATGCGCATGTAGCGCCATTGCAGCTTGTGATCCGGTAATAGTAGTCCGTGAATTGCGACAGGCCTGGCAGGAGCAGGTTGTGGTTGGTTATTTCGTTTGAATGGGAAACGTTCATTGTGATCGGTGTTTCGCCGCCGCCTCCACCTGCGAAGGAAATGCTTTTTCTGCTTATCAAATCCGAGAAGGAAATAACTTTCAGGGGTTCAAGCTCCGCTCCTCCGCCTCCCAGCAAGGGATCGGTGCCGTATGTTACTAAGCCATTTGCTGGCACATCAGTAAGCCAGCTCACATTTGCAGAGGAGTAGGAGATGTTGTGGGCAAGGATGTTTGAAATTACAATCACAGTAGGGGTGGGGGTTGGGGAAGGGGACGTAGAGGGGGAAGGCGTAGGGCTCGGGGAAGGAGAGGGAGTCGCAATGGGGGAAGGTGTTGGTGAGGGGGTCAGTGAAGGGCTGGGAATTGGCGAGGGGCTGGGGAACGGGGTTGGCAACGATCCAGAAGGAATCGGGCCGCTTTGGTATTTTGCGCGCACATTGTCATATGCGGTGCTTGCAAGGTTCTGCTCCAATGAGAGCATGCCGTTCTTCCAGGGAGTAGGGTCGTTGAATGAGAGCTTTTCTGAATCGTCATAGAAGCACTGGATATCATTGCCGTTCAGGCGTATTGCAATGGAATGGACGCTGTTGTCAGCTGAAAAAGGGGAGGAAGATGCGAGAATATCGGGAGTGCCCTGCCATTCAAAGAAGCGATAGAGCCGGATGAAGCCCTCTCCGGTGAGGGGATACGTGAGGTAGAAAAGGCAGGAGTACCTTGCACCGGTTAGTTTGTTTACCCTTCCCGAAATCCCTCCCAAAATGCCTGCTGTTGCAGGGATGGTTTTGAACTGGATTTTTGTTTCGGCGTAGTAATTCTGCCAGCCTGAAACCCCTGCGTAGGAGGTTTTTTCAGCTGGTGCAGGGTCGGTTTGCTCATATTGCTGGTTGAGCACTATCCACTCCCCATAAGGATGGGTCCATCTTTCCGTGTTTCCTGAATCAAAATTATCGTAGAAGAGGGAATATTCGCCTACCTTGATGAATTCCTTGAGGTCTTCTTCGGTCTGGGATGTTTGCTTGCCAATGATGTTTCCCTGCAATAAAGAATAAACAAGAACAACGAAAATTATTACGCCGATTATTAGGAAAAGGTATTCGGTTGTTGTCTGGCCCCTTCTCAACATCATTGTTCCATCCCAGTCTCGAAGCGCTAGAGGACAATCCGGCTTCTATTGGTTTACATTTTCTAAGGAACCAGTATTTTTAAAGGGCTCGAACCGCCTCGGATAAGGGAAAAGAATTTCATGGGATGCGCTCCTTGCAGTCAACAATTCGGGCTAACGCGTTCTCAGGCACAAGACTCATGTTGCATTGAAATATCAGCCGCCTACCGCACAATTAAAGGGGTAGGAGAACAAGTACATTGTAAAGTCATAGCACCTATATTCATTCATTGTATTAAGAGTGCAATAGTCGTAGAATTGGCCAGTAGCATTGATGGCATATGTTCCCATATCCACACAAAAAGTTGCACAACTGCCAGAGGAGCATAATTCGCATTTGACGGCTACGGAGTAGTTGCTCTGATAGCACCAATTTTCCCGTAATGTTTGGCCATAGCACATATCAGTTATGCTTCCCAGCGAGGTAGTCACAGTGCCTGTTGTGCCGGGAACTATGCCCCCATCCGTATCATAGCAGCTGGGAGTGGAGAAAGTGTAGTCTCCGGAGGTAAGACAATCTATGTCGCAGCTTCTAACCCTGTAATGGTAGGTGGAGCCAGGAATTAGGGGCGTGAGCCAACGCGAATGCGAAGTGGTGTGAATGAGTGAAGAGCTCGATTGGCCGTAAGCCGTTGTGGGTCCGTATTCCACGAAGGTGTCGGTGGCGATGTTGGTATTCCACGTGATTGTTGCTTGGGTGGCAGTAATGGAGCTTGCTACCACGTTGGAGATGGTGATGAGCTGCGGAATCCTGAACGTGCCATAGCCTGAGGAAGCGCAATTGCCAGTTGCATTGCAGCTTTCGACGCGGTACATGAAATTCGTATTCGGCCTCAGCGTTTCCAGTTCCACGGAATGCGCTAGCACCTTGCTGGAATCTGGCATAGTGCTGACTAAGCTCGTGTAGTTGTAATAAACGGTGGAGTTTGCGAGAATGTTGGTATTCCAGGTTATTGTTGCGGTGGAAAATAATACAGAAGCATCAACATTAGAGATGATGACGGGAGTCAAAGTCTCCTGTGTTGTGAAAGTATAGTCGCCCGATACTTCACACGCATTCAAGCCGGTGCAGCTCCAAACGCGATAGTGGTAAAGCTTGTTGGGGGCAAGGGAGGTAAGGTTGACCTGGTGGCTTGAAACAGATGCTGAACTGCCATTTGTGCTTCCGTAGGATGTTGTGAGGCCGTATTGAACCGTGCTGTTTGCGGAGGGGTTCGTAGCCCAGTTGATTGATGCAGTTGCATCGGTTACTGCAAGCGCCCTCACATTTGAAATGTCGCACGCAAGTGTCTTGAATGCGTACCACGAGGTTGCATTCTTGCATAATTCGGTCGTGCAGCCGGATACCAAAAAGCTATACCAAGTATTGACCCAGAGGCCGTTCAGATTAAGGGAATGGCCGATAAGATAAGAAGCATGCGATATGGAATTGCTGGTCGAGGATGAGTTATACCGTATTGTGCCGTTGGTGCTGTTGCTAGTTGTCCATTGGATGCGCGCACTGTTCCGCGTAATGGTATTGTTGACGACGTTGGTTATGGTGAAGTCCGGCGCGCAGATGCCGTTCTCCGGGACGCATATTTTGCCCGAGGAGCAACCGCAGAAAGTGCAGTTGTATATGAGCGTCGGTATGTATTCCGTCTCCTGCCAAATGGCCGCACAGTAAAGCGGCTTCTGGCCGGCTTTGCAAGTATCAACCGGCGTGCCCTCGGAGCAGTTCATTTCAGGAGGCACTGTGGGGCTTGCAGACGGGGAAGCGCTTGCTGAAGGGGAGGCTGAGGGAGAGGCTGAAGGCGACTCTGAAGGTGAAGCGGAAGGGCTTTCAGAGGGGGAGGCTGAAGGCGACTCTGAAGGCGATGCGGATGCACCTGGGAAAGGTGTTGGGAGAGGCCCGGCAGGAATCGGGCCGCTTTGGTATTTTGCGCGCACATTGTCATATGCGGTGCTTGCAAGGTTCTGCTCCAATGAGAGCATGCCGTTCTTCCAGGGAGTAGGGTCGGTGAAGGAAACTTTTTCACCATCATCAAAGAAGCATTGGACGTCGTTGCCGTTAAGGCGTATACCGAAAACATGGACGTTGTTGTCAGCTGCGAAAGGGGAGGAGGATGCGAGAATATCGGGAGTGCCCTGCCAGTCGAAGTAGCGATAGAGCCGGATGTAGCCCTCACCGGTGAGGGGATCCGTGAGGTCGAATAGGCAGGAGTACCTTGCTCCAGTTGCCTTGTTGACCCTTCCCGAAATCCCTCCAAGAATGCCTGCTGTTGCAGGGATGGTTTTGAACTGGATTTTTGTTTCGGCATAATAGTTCTGCCAGCCTGCAACTCCCGCATAGGAGGTTTTTTCAGCTGCGGCAAGATCCGTTTGCTCGTACTGCTGGTTCAGGACTATCCACTCGCCGTAAGGTCGAGTCCACCTTTCAGCTGTGCCGGAATCGAAATTATCGTAGAAGAGGGAATATTCCCCTGTTTTGATGAATTCTTTCAGGCCCGCTTCGGTTTGCGAGCGCTGCTTGCCGATGATGTTCCCTTGAAGCAGGGAATAGACTAGGACAACGAAAATGATTACGCCGATTATTAGGAAAAGGTATTCGGTTGTTGTCTGGCCCCTGGCTTTTACAACCATTCGATATTATCACTCCTCCGAATATACCCTGACATCGTCGAATTGTGCCTGTGTACCCGCATCCGCATACAACCCGATCTGGCCGCTAAGCAGTGGCGCGGGATCGATAGTGTCGATCAGCAGGTTTCCATTCACAAAAACCTGGATTATATCGCCATATGCGCGGATGCTGAAACGGACCTCGCTTGATGCGACCGCAGCAATTGCCGCATCAGATGCCGATTGGAAAACCCCGTTGCCAGTCAACGTCATTTGGGAGATGCCAGGATTGACCTCGAGCTGATAATAAGAGGTTCCCCGTCGCCTGAAGCGCACGCCCAATGTTGTTCCCGCTGTCCTTTGCGCCTTGAATTCCATAGTGAAATTGGTGAAAACGGAGCGGGTGTAAATCGAAGCATCTACTACTGCAGGAACAACTAATTTCCCATTCTGGATAAGCCAGACGCCTCCAGTATTATTCCATTTGGAGTTTGTGCCGCCGATACTCCCAAAATCATCGAAGAATAGGTAGGGCCTGCCGTATTTGTCGAGGTAATCCCCGGATTTCTGCTCAACATCAGTAGTCGCCCTGGCAATTACCCCGGAGCGGATTATCAGCACAACAAGAACGACGAAGAGGATGGCGCCGCCTACGATCATCACGTATTCAATTGCGGTCTGGCCACGCCTTGCTTCCATTTATTTCACCATTCCCGTGAAGAGCTCGGATAACTTTGCGATCTCCCCCTTATTATCATCGATGGACCCGGTATTGTCAAATTGTTTCAGGTCGCACGCGTAACGCATGGAAATGTGCACGGCAGCCATGCGCTCGAATTCAATTGCGGCAGCTACTTCCTCAACTGTGCCGATTTCCCTTTTCCTTCCTAGTTTTTCAAGGTCCATCTGCCTCCTTGTGATTATTGCAGCCGGGGACGCCTCAACGAGCAATATCATGTTGGGCTTCAGCAGATCGGAAACCGAATCGGGAGAGCCCGGCAGATAGGTGTGGTGGGGGATTGTATAAATGAAGCCGTGTGTATTCAGGAAAACAAAATCCTCCTTGTCGGCCATCTCGCGTATCCTTTCGGTAGCTGCCTGCCGGATCTCGTTCTGCTGCTTGCTTTGGAGCTTCGCAATTTGCTCCCGGTCCGTTATGAGCCCTTTCTCCTTCCCTATCTCCAGCATTATGTCGCCATATGAGATCTCATGGATTTTGCCATCCAAATGGTTGTTCAGCTCGGCAGTGAGCTTGCTTTTCCCAACGGCTTTGACTCCCAAAAGGAAAACTAGCATGGTTGCACCACATTCATTAAAAACGGCTGAAAAAGTTACTGATGCGTTTATTATAAATCTTGCCTTCCTAAAATTGGGGTTCGGACAGCGCAAATCCTATTTTTCCCCTTGAAAAACCTTGCTTCCTAAGAGGGGGGAGCGAATACTTTTTTCAAGGGGGGATATGCCCCCCGACGAAAAGGGCTCGTAGCTCAGCTTGGCTAGAGCGTCTGGCTTTTAACCAGAAGGCCGTGGGTCCAAATCCCGCCGAGCCCGTATCTGCGACGGGGGAGAGTGCTCCCCCTTCACGGTTTGAAACAACGGATCTCCCAGGGGGCAGGATTTGTTTCGAACCGTGTGACCAGATTGGTCGTTCCCCCTCCGAGTTGTGATTGAAATGAGAGTTTTGCTGGACACGAACTTCTTGATGCTGCCGTTCCAGAACCATCTGGACGTGTTCGAGGAGATTGGGAAGCTGCTGGAGGCGAACGTGCATTTCATCGTGCTTGCGGGATCGCTGCAGGAGCTGAAGTCAATGAAGGGCAAGGAGAGGCTGAACGCGAGGGCGATGCTGCAGTTCGTTGCGATGCAGAGCGAGAAATTTGAAATAATCAATGTGCAGGGGAAGACGGACGACCTGATAATGGAATATGCGAAGGCGCACAAGGAGGAGGGGCTTTACATTGCAACGATGGATAAGTTCCTGCGCGACAAGTTGAGGAGGAACGGCTGCAGGGTAATTGGTATGAAGGACAAGGGGCGGGTTGCTATTTTGTAGGCGATTTGGGAGGTGTTGGGTGGGTGATTATAAAGGTTTTCCCATCTAATAATAGCCTCTATTTCTCCTATCCAACGAGTGTTATTTTGAAATATATGTGCGGGTGGATGAATATATGGCTTTGGAGGTTTTCGGCGTCATTGCAGGCTTGGTCAGCATGGTGTATGCGTATTATGTCGTGCGCATTATACTGGAAAAGGACGAAGGCACTCCGAAAATGAGGGAAATTGCAGCCGCGATTTCAGCAGGCGCATTCGCCTACCTGAGCAGGCAGCTTAAAACAATCGCACTTTTCGCGGTATTGCTCGCTGCGGTCATGGGCTATTTTATTTCGACTACGAAGGGAAATGATATTGGGATGTACACCGCAATTGCATTCCTGTTCGGTGCAGCGCTCTCATATCTCGCAGGCTATATCGGGATGAGCATTTCAGTGAGGGCAAACGTGCGCACTAGCCAGATGGCAAAGAAGGGGCTTAAGGATGCGCTTGACATTGCTTTCAAGGGAGGCTCCGTTACCGGCTTTTCAGTTGTAGGATTGGGCATTATCGGAGTCGGGCTGATTACGATTTTCGTTTACCTCCCGTCAAAGGAAGTGTTTCCGCTGATTGGTTTCGGAGTGGGCGCTTCGCTGATTTCACTTTTCGCAAGGGTCGGCGGCGGGATTTATACCAAAGCAGCGGATGTGGGGGCCGATTTGGTGGGAAAAATAGAGAAGGGGATTCCCGAGGACGACCCAAGGAACCCTGCTGTGATTGCCGATAATGTAGGCGATAATGTAGGGGACTGCGCAGGAATGGGAGCTGACCTTTTCGAATCTTTCGTTGTCACGATAATAGCGGCTATGCTTCTTGGGATTTCATTGCAGAACGACCTGCTGGTGATGCTGCCCTTGATGGTCGGGGGTTTGGGAATACTTGCATCCATAATCGGCGCGCAGTTCGTGAAATTGGGGGAGAGCAGGAAAATCATGGCCGCCTTGGATAAGGGCACATATGCAACTGCGATAATTTTTGCAGGGGCGCTGCTCATTGCATTCGATTTCCTGCAGGTAATGGTGTTATGGCCGGCTGCGCTTGTGGGGCTTGCATTGACAATAGCAATCAGCAAAATAACGGAGCATTACACCGTAAAGGAAGGGAATGCCGTGAAGCAGATTGCAGAAGCGAGCAGGACCGGTGCGGGGACGAACCTGATTACCGGAATGGCAGTCGGGATGAGGAGCACTGCGATGCCCGTGATTGCGATAATTGCAGGGATCATGATCGCTTTCTTTTTCTCCGGGGGGTCCGCTTCGGCTGCCATGGGGATTTATGGGATTGCAATTGCCGCAACTGCAATGCTTGCGATGACCGGCATCATTGTTGCGATCGACTCATACGGCCCGATTACGGACAATGCGGGAGGGATCGCAGAGATGGCCGGGCTGGATCGGTCCGTCCGCAAAGTTACGGATGCACTTGATGCTGTTGGGAATACAACAAAAGCAACCACCAAGGGATTCGCGATTGCATCCGCTGCGCTTTCGGCGCTCTGCTTGTTTGTCGCATATTCCTACGAAGTCGGTTTGAAGGACATCAACATACTTAATCCGTTGGTCGTTGTGGGGCTGTTCATCGGAGGCTTGTTGCCGTTCATATTCTCTTCCTTCCTGATGCAGGCCGTTGGAAGGGCGGCATTTGCGATGGTGGAGGAGGTAAGGAGGCAGTTCAGGAGCATAAAGGGAATCATGGAAGGGAAGGCGAAGCCGGATTATGCGAAATGCGTTGACATTGCAACCCAGGGCGCATTGAAGCAGCTGATGCTTCCGGCAATGCTTGCTGTTTTTTCCCCGCTGGTCGTTGGGCTCCTTTTAGGTACCGAGGCGCTCGGGGGGATGCTTGCAGGCGCGATCGTATCCGGTTTGCTGCTAGCGCTTTTCATGGCGAATACGGGAGCGGCTTGGGACAATGCCAAGAAATACATCGAGGATGGGAAATTCGGGGGCAAGGGAAGCGACGCGCACAAGGCGGCAGTTGTCGGGGATATGGTGGGGGACCCGTTCAAGGACACTGCGGGCCCGGCATTGAATGCGCTGATCAAGGTGCTGAACACGGTTTCCCTGATTGCAGGAGCTATTATTGCGCAATACGCGCTGAAACTGAGTGTAGGTGCATGAGCATATGTACAAATTGATAACATACGAGGATTCCGTAAGGATTCCGCCGAACCTCTTCGGCATGAAGCAGAACGAGGCCGCATTGAAGATGCTGCGCGAGAAGTACGAGAGGACGGTTGACAAGAATTTCGGGATCAACCTCGGCGTATTCAACGCGAAAGTGAAGGGCGACGGCAAGATCCTGCATGGTGACGGTGCGGCATATTTTGAAGTGAATTACGATTCGCTTGTTTTTTCGCTGGATGTGAACGAGGTCGTTGAGGGGGAGGTGTCCGAAATAGTGGAGTTCGGTGCATTCGTGAGGCTTGGGCCGCTGGACGGGCTGGTGCACGTTTCCCAGGTGGCGAACGAGTTCCTTTCCTATGACAAGAAGAACCAGTATTTGATTGGGAAGAACAGCAAGAAGACGATAAAGAAGGCGGACCTAGTAAGGGCGAAGATCGCGACGGTTTCCTTCAAGGACACGATACCGAACTCGAAAATTGCATTGACCATGAGGCCGGATGGCCTTGGGAAAATAAGCAAGAGATGACTTGCCCCTTTATTTTGAAAACAAATTGATGAAGTGATATCATATGAACAAGGCGTGCAGGAATTGCAGGGCATTGGTTGTGGGGGACAAATGCGCGGTCTGCGGCGGGGCGGACCTTACGAAGAGCTTCGAGGGCACCATTTACGTGCTCGACCCTACGGATTCGGAGATTTCGAATGTGATCGGTGCGAAGACGCCGGGCAAGTATGCATTGAAAATAAAATGAATTGCATCGATCGAACATTGAAAATTTGGAAAAAGTGGTAAACATGGAAATGCAGGTTTTGGAGGAAAAAGCGAACGACGTCCTGGGAAGGCGTGAAATCATAGTGAAAATCCCCGTGGAAAGCACTCCCTCGAGGAAGGATGTGATGAAGGCGCTGCAGGCGCATTTCACTGCCGCGGAGGAGCAGATTGTGATCGATAAGATTGAGCAGCCTTTCGGCACGAAATCGGTGAAAGTATTTGCGAAAATCTACGGGAAGGCGGAGGATGCAAAGAACGAGCCCGCTTACAAGGGTAAGAGGGGCGTTGAGGAGAAGAAAGCATCGGCCGAAGAAAAAAAATAGGATAGTTTGGTGATATGATCATGTCGGATGCGAAGAAGAAAAAGGAATTCAAGGCGTACGTTTTCAATAAGAGGAAGTGCCCCAAGTGCGGCGGCAACCTCGCAAGCCATCCGGAAAGGTACGGCTGCGGGAAGTGCGGCTACATGGAGAAGAAGGGCTAGCCTTGCCCCTTTCTTTCGGAAAGAAAGGTGCGATGGCGCCGCGCCAAAGAAACGATTAACCTTCAATCATATTCCTGATTATTCCACCAACGCGGTATTTTTTATTTGGGACTCCCATAAGTGTGCTTGCATGAAAATCATCACAAAGGATTATGTGAAGCTCGCGATCCATCAGGTAGGAAAAATGATGGAGCACGTCCCAAAAGGGGAGCGCGTGCTCGACATTGGTGCGGGCCCGGGGCTGTTCAACCATCTTTTCAGGAAGAAGTTCGAATGGATCGTGGCGCTCGACAAGTTCGGGCCGCCGAAGCGCAAATATAAAAGCAGGAAGGACCGCGAGAGGAACAAATGGAAGGAGAAATACGGGCAGAACGATGCGGACGAGAAGATCATTTTCGATATAGACAAATTAAAGCCAATGCCATTCAGGCCGAGGTCATTCGATTTCATTTTTGCCTCCAACATCATCGAGCACCTAAAGCACCCGTTCCATTTCGAGAGGGAAATATTTAGGCTGCTCGGGCCCGGCGGAATGGCGCTCATAATAACTCCGAAGAGGAAATGCCTGATCGCATATTATGACAAATTATTCAAGGGCGGCTACAACGGATGGGATGACGACCATAAAATCCTATACCAGCCGCAAGAGCTGGGGAGGGAGCTGAAAAAGAGGGGTTTCAAAATCGTGAAATACATGCCCACCGGAATCCTGTTCTATTACGTTGCGGCAATACCCCTTCTGGAGCCGCTCAATATGGGAATAAGCCTGCTTGTGCAGAAACCGGTTGATGGGAGGAAGTGAAATCGTGCCATGGCATCAATAAAACAGCTGGAAAAGGAAATCGCGGAAATAAAATTGCGAAATAAGAGGGTGGAAGCGGACAAGGCATGGGAAACCAGCTGGGCGAGGAGAATCCTGCTCACTAGTTTCACCTATTTGGCGATCGGATTTTACCTCGATGCGATCAGATTGCCCAACCCGTGGCTGAATGCGATCGTGCCTGCGGTTGCGTTCATGCTCTCCACGCTGACGCTGCCTTTTTTCAAGGGGGTCTGGATTAGCATCATGTACAAAAAGTAATTAAGCCGCCAATGCTAATTCTCTTGGTTTAAATGTGGGTAGCTAAGCTGAAATTCTGGCACGCGAACTCTTATGTTACGGAGAAAACAAGGCAAGTACAGGCGGTTTTCACGAGCTACTATTTGAACACTTATCAGGAAGGGGATGTCACATACATTACTAGGGTGGGGCTTGTTTTTGGGAGGGATTGGGAGAAGCTGATGAAAACCATCGTTGCCGACCCCCGCGTCGAGGTCCTCAAGGCTCAGGGAAGGCAGGTGATATTCAAGATGCCTGCAAACCGTGCTTATCATACAATTTTGCTGGATGGGAGCGTATTCCAGCTGAGGCCGCCCATAGCGAAAGGCGGGTATGAGTTCTGGGAAGTAGCTGCCATGGACAAGAAGCGCATCCACCATGTCGTCCAGAGGATGAACAAGGATAAAAAGGTCGCATGGGCGGAAGTGCTTAGCTTGAAGGAAAAGGACCTCGATTTGTTCGTGCCGAGCGCATTCTCGAAACTCACGGAAAAGCAGCGATGGGCATATGAGATGGCGTGCAAATACGGCTACTATTCCTACCCAAGGGAGAATGATCTGGAGACCGTTGCAAAGAAGATGAAGGTGCCATTCAGCACGTTCCGCGAGCACCTGAGAATTGCCGAGAGCAAATTGCTGCCAGCATTATGGAAATTCCTGACACCGGATGTGGACGAGATGGAATAAGAGGCAATTGCATTTTATTTTATCACCCGAAATCACCCCCTGATTGCAGATATTAACCCCAAATCCCATTTGCCTACTATGAACCAGCCAAGCAAGCATGCCCAACCAATGCGCAACCTTTATATCAATGAATGTGCATCCATTAAGCATGGTGATGGCATGAACGTGAACCTGGGAGCGCCGTATGTGGCGATCATAAACAAGATCATTGAGAGGGGATATTCCGGCAACCAGACCGAGGCAATAAGGCAGGCGCTGCTTGCATACAACCGCGAATTGGAGGAGGAGGAAGTGCGGCTGGTGAACAAGGGCATAGAGCACGAAATGCAGAAGATCAGATCCGGGAAAACAAAGCTTTATTCTCTGGATGAAATCAAGAAAAAATACTCGAAGTGAGGGAATTGGAAGCGCAGCTGCAGGCAGAAGCAAAGGAAGATTTGGAGGCGATGGAAGCCCAGATGCGCCGCATTTTCGTCAAGCATATGGTTAAAATTTCCCTAATGCCCCCTCGAAGGCACATGAAATTCGGGCTTCCGTTCAATGTTGAAAATGTGACGAAGCAGGCGAGGCTGATTTACCAGATGGAAGACAACACACTTTACATTCTCCGGTGTTTCGCAACGCACAAGGAGTACGAGAAATGGTACAACTCCTTCAAGTAGCACTAGCCCCCATTTTTTCCTCAATAACCGCGCTATAGCGGCTAAAATTAAATAAGAAGCGCCGGTTATATCACTACAATAAAAATTTTAAGAGGGGAGTGCTATGGAGTTGCTTCAATTGTTATTCGGGTTGTTCCTGCTGAGCTCGATATTCGGCGGCGACGTGCCTTCCGACCATATTCCGATGTATCCATAAGCAAGGGGGTAAATTCCTTTTTATTTCCGCTAATAGTAGGGATAAGCATGGGGCTGGAAAAGATTTACGAAGACCACAATGCAGACCTGTTCCCGTTCTACTTTTACATCGATTGGTGGAGCAACAACCCGAAGCTGCTCAGACATAATTTGACCGAGAAAATCATCGTGATGAGGGAAGGCAGTGTTGCCTATTATGTCGATGAAAAGCACTACAAGGAGGTCGCGGAAGAGGTTTACAGGAAAATTTTCCAAGAAGGAAAGGACAGGCTGATCGCGAAAAAAACGCTGGAAATGGCGGAAAATCTATTTGCGTTTTGCAAAAAATTGAAGCAAACGGATTTTGGCGATAAAAACGATTCGTTCCTGCTGAAAGAATACAAGGATTACCACCAAATCATTACCGGGATGAATGAATGGGGGACGCCGTTCGGAGCTCTCGAGTACGGAAAGCATCAGCTTAGCACTGCGGGGCTTGAGGAAATTTTGGAAGCACAGGCGAAAAAACTCCACCTGAAGGAATCACCGAAAGAAGCAATGGGGACGCTTATGAGTCCCACAAAAGACACGTTCATGAGAAGGCTAAAGGGGGATGAATTGAAAGTTGCAGTTGAAATGAATAAAAAAGGTCCGAAAAAAGCAATTGAAAAATTGTTTGATGCACTTATTCAAAATTACGAATGGATAAATTACGGCTACTCGGGCCCCGTGATGAGGCGCGAATATTTCATTTCCGAAGTCGCGGGAATCCTCAAAAAAGGCGACCCAGAAGGACAGCTTGAGGAAATGCATTTGGAATTCCCACAATTAAGGGAGAACCAAAGGAAACTGGAGGAAAAATTCCAGCTGGACGGGGAAACGAGAAAACGGTTCGCGATCCTGCGGGAGTTCACGTTCCTGAAGAATTACCGGAAGGACGTCTCGTATTGCGCTTTCCATGCAGTTGAGAAATTGCAGATTGAAATTGCGAGAAGGCTCGGGCTGGGACTGAAGCAAATCAGGTATTTCACGTTAGAGGAAATCGAGGCGGCTTTTGAAGGGAAAATGAGGCTGGATGTGAATGAAGCCAATTCGAGAAGAAAATTATGCGTTTACCACCAGACTAGAGGGGCGCATTTCGTGTATTCCGGAAAAGAAGCCGAAAAATGGCTGGAAAAATTGCCGAAAGAAACGGAAACCGAAGAAACGGAAGAATTGCGGGGGCAGTGCGCTTCTCCGGGGAAGGCAAGGGGAACGGTAAAAATCATCCGGAACGCAAATGAGATCGTGAAGATGAATGAGGGGGACATACTGGTTTCGTTCTCCACCAACCCGCAAATGGTTCCGGGAATGAGGAAGGCAGCCGCTATCATCACAGACCAGGGAGGGGTAACTTGTCATGCAGCTATTGTGAGCCGGGAGCTGAAAATACCGTGCGTAATAGGGACGAAGATCGCAACGAAAGTGCTAAAAGACGGGAACAAGGTAGAAGTAGATGCGACAAACGGCATAGTGAGAAAATTATGAGATGGATCAAATTATGGACGCATAGGCCATATGCGCCGACGATTGTTTTCCATGCGTTGAGGGCTACTGTGCAGGGATTGCCCAAGCACTTCCCAAGCAGAATCACGCTCGCTGCGTCTGCATGGGAAAATGCGATGGAGGAATACGTATTCCCGGAAAAGGAGTTCTCCGAAACTTCCGATGCACTAATCGAATGGGCAATGGAAAAGCGGGAGGAGGCGAATGAATTTTTCAGAATCGCGCACGATAAGTCCATCAGGATGCGGGAACATTCTGAAGGGCATAAGGGGAAGGCTCTTGCAAATATTGGGTCCGATGAGCTCATTTCTTTCCTTTAGGAGAACGTTAAGCAGTACGAGGATCTCTATTCATATGCGACCATCGCATCCCTCATCGGGTACAGGAAGGAAAGCCCGATGGATGCGAAAGCGGCAGGCATCCTGCGGAAAAAGTTGGAAAAATCGCCGGAAAAATTCGCGGACTATTACATTGCGCTTACGCGGCCCCCAAAAAGGCTGAAAACGCAGTTGATGGAGGCGGAAATATTGGAACTGGCAAATGAAGCCAAGAAAAAAGGAGTTACGGCTAGGGATGTCATTTTAGGCAGATATTCCCATCAGCTGCAAAAAATCGCAGATAAGTACGAATGGATTTCCTTCGACCTTTGCATCAACGTCGGCTGGAAACCCGGCCACTATGCCGACCTGGTGCTGGAGAGGCAGATGGCAGAAATTGATGCCGAACTCGAGTTCATCGGAAATTATGAAAAGAGAGTTGCGGACGAGTTCGAACGCATCTGCAAGGAACTTAAGCTCGCGGATGAGGAGAAGTCGCTGTTCGATTTCATACGGATGCTCGGTTATTACAAATGGGCGAGGGAGCACGAGTTCACGGAAGCATTCTACAACCTTGCGCCAATACAGAAGGAGTTAGGGGGGAGGTGCGGGCTGGATCCGGTTGAATCGGCCTATATTCTGCCGCACGAGTACCAAAATGCATTGAAATATCCTGAAAAATACCAACAAATTGCGAATGAAAGGATCAAAATGAGCGTCCTGCTGGTAAATAGGGAAGGGTACGAATTCCTTACCGGGAATGCGGCTGCCGAATACATGAAAGGGATGGAATTCTTGGAGGAAAAAATTGAAAAGGATGTTTCCGAATTGAAGGGCATGCCCGCTTGCTCAGGAATTGCAAAAGGGAAAGCGAAAATCATCAACACTGCAGCGGACATGCACAAAATGGGGAAGGGCGACATCCTTATCTCTGCTGCAACAACCCCGGACCTGGTGCCTGCGATGAAAAAAGCAGCTGCAATCATCACCAATGAGGGGGGGATCACCTGCCATGCTGCGATTGTTAGCAGGGAATTGAAAATCCCGTGCATTGTAGGGGTCAAGAACGCAAATAAAATACTTAAGGACGGGGATGAGATTGAGGTCGATGCCAACAGAGGAGTGATAAGGAGACTCTGATTCCTAGAATCTCATCAGCTTCCGGTATTCCTTCATCCGTTTCTCTATTTCTTCAGGAGTGATTGAAAGCAGCTTGTTGACCGAAAAGTCCTCGATGCAGAAGGAGCCCATCAGGTTGCCGTATGCCATCGCTTCCTTCAATGTTTTCAGGGTGATTTTCCCTTTCCGTGCAAGGTGGCCGAGGAAGCCGCCGGAAAATGAGTCGCCCGCACCTGTGGGGTCGACGGTAACTTCGAGGGGATAAGCAGCAATCGGGAAAACCGCGTCCTTGTAAAAAAGGATCGAGCCGTGCTCGCCTTTCTTGATTATCACAACAGATGGGCCCATTTTGAGTATTTGCCTTGCAGCCTTGATGAGGTTCGGCGTATTGCATAGCATCCTTGCCTCGATGTCATTCAGCACAACGCAATCAACCTCCGCCATTGTCTTTTCGAGCTGGTGCTTCATGTTCTGGATGTAGTATTCGATTGTGTCCATCATCGTGAATTTAGGGGAGGAGAATGATTTCAGGACGGAGAGCTGCTTGTCGGGATGGAGTGTCCCCAAATAA
Organism: Microcaldota archaeon; assembly: GCA_043813365.1. GTDB lineage: Archaea > Micrarchaeota > Micrarchaeia > Norongarragalinales > SBBD01 > JACRGC01. The sequence goes on from JBDRLB010000044.1 coordinate 27,013, forward strand.
ACGAATTCCGCTGTTTTCGCCTCTTCTGGGACAACTGGGATGAAATTGTCGAAAATATCGATGTCCATGGCGTTCGTTTTCCTCGCGTACATGTCGTAATCAAATGTGGAATCAAAGAAGAATGTTTTGTATTTATCACTTTTCTGCACCCCGGAGAGGTTCACTCCGGATTTCTCAAGAAGCTCCCAGTAGTGGTGCGGGAAATCGCTACCAACTGCGGAAACAACGGAAACGGGTGAGAAATGGCGCGCTGCTAAGGAGAAATAGCTTACGGAGCCTCCCAAAACGCGCTCAACAGTCTTGAAAGGCGTCCTTGTTGTGTCAAGCGCGATTGTTCCGGTTGCGAGGATCATGGGATCACAAAGGATAAAGGCAAAACGGTTTAAAAATCAAATTTCATGCGTCTCCCCTATTTTCGGAATTATCACTTCCAGCTCTTTTTTATCCTTTTCCGCCTGCTGCTCTATTCCGGATTTCAGGTCCGTCAGCTTCGAACCTTCGCCGTGCACGATGAAAACCGTCTCGAGCCCTTTAACAGCGCGCACAATTTGCAGCAGTTCGCGATGGTCGGAGTGGCCTGAGAGTTTCGCCTGCTCTATTTGCAAACCCAGCTCTATTTTCCTATCATCAACATTCAGCGTTCCGGAGCCGTCCAGAAGAGCGCGGCCGGGAGTGCCTTCGGCCTGGTAGCCGGTGAAAATGAGCTTGTTCTTCTTTTCCTTGCCCATCCTTTCCAAATAGCCGATTACTGGGCCGCCGTTGAGCATTCCGCTTGTCGTTACAATAATGCACTTCCCAGCTTCGGTGACATCCGAGCGGTCCTTTGTTTTCGGGAGTTCATAGAAGGGGGATTTGAACGGGTCGTCATCGGATGTGAGAATGCGCTTCTTTATTTCATCCTTCAGGTAAAATGCATTGTGCCTATACACTTTGAGCATCTTCTTCACCATGCCGTCGATGAAAATGGGCACCTTTTCAAGCTGGCCGGAGCGCATGTAATTCTCGAGTATGAAAAGCACCTCCTGTCCCCTTCCGGTTGCGAAGGTTGGCACGATGACGCTGCCGCCTTGCTTGAGCGTCCTGTGGACGGAATCAACAAACGCATTCGCGGAATCCTTAGAGGAGGGATGCTGGTCGGTTTTTGCGCCATATGTACTCTCAATGATGAGCACTTCCCCTTCAAGATTGCTGATGTCGGCCCCTTCCACCAATCTGGATTCGCGCGTGTTGATGTCCCCGGTATAGATGACCTTTTTCTTGTCGGAGAATTCGGTTATTGCCGCTCCTAATATGTGCCCTGCGGGCTTGAAAGAAAGGGTTTTTGTCGAATCTTGCTGGCCGAATTCAAGGAGTTCCGTGTTCTTTAAAAGCTGGTCCACATTGCGGTGGTTATAAGGGGGGTTGACGGTGTTGAGGGAGAGGTAGTCCGCAAGCAGGATTTGGATGAGGTCGCGCGTGGGCTTTGTGAGCGTGACTTTGCCCCTGAAGCCGTGCGCATACAGAGCAGGCAAATAGCCTGAATGATCCATGTGTGCGTGGGAAAGCGCCACCCGATCCAGCTTCCTTATCTGGTGGTGGTCGAGCTGGGGGAATTCCTCGTCCTTGCTTTTAAGCTTCACGCCGCAATCAAGTAAAATGTTCTGTTTGCCCTCAATTAAGAAGCAGCTGCGGCCGATTTCGGAAGCCGCACCGAGGAATGAGATTTGCGTAATGGATCACCAATGGAATAAAACGAATGGGAAAGCGGAAAATAAGCAAAAAATGAGGGAACCCCCACTTTTACAGGCGGTTTCAGCCTGCAGAGGAGGCGTTCGAATTCACTTTTATCTGCCAGTCGAAAATCGGCGCAGGTATCCCTACCGAAAATGCGAGAAGGGTGCCGATTGCCATGCCCGTTCTCTTGATTGAGTTCATGATGTTTTCCGCAAGTGCGGGCTCTATCTGCTTGTTCTTCTTCCAGCGGTCCTCGAAGTCCTTCATTTCCTTTTCAGAACCTTGCATGTGAAGCTCGCCTTCCATCGCCATCTTGCCCTGCTTTACCTTGTAATCTATCTCGTAAACGTATTTCAGGACGAGCATTTTCTGCCTCAATTCGACTGATTGGATGACGAGGTTGACCCCGAGGCTCGTTTGCACTACGGTATCCACGTATTTTTCTGCTGAAGTTTTTGTCAGCTTTCCACCGATTATGTTCATATTCCTAACACCCTTTCAACGGAAAATATGTTTTTGGGGGAGGGAGTTTATAATATGTGCGAAATCACCGGATAAAGAGGGCCCCTTCAGGTATCGCGGCTAAGTACGATCCGCTCACGATTTCTTCACATCGATCCGCATCCCGAGTTTCTTCTCAAGCTTCGTGATGTTTGCACCCTTCTTCCCAATAACGCGCGCAAATTGGTGCTCAGGAACGTACAAAATGAGCTTGTTCCCTAAAAGCTCGTAATTGTAGTTCTGCAATTCGGAATTCAGAATGCGCACGATTTTCTGCTCATCCACGAATTTTGGCGAAGTGTCAGAATATGAGCCGGAATCATCGCCGGAATCATCCTCGTGCTTCCCCCACTTGTTGTGCTTGACACCGGGGCCTTTCAGCTCCCTTTTCCGGAGAGGGAAAACAACTGTTTCCTCGCCGAATTTGTAAATTTCGTATTCCGGCTGCTTTGTGTGGAAATCGCGCACCTCAATGACAGGGCGCGAGAGGTCCTGCTCGAACATCCCCGAAGGCACCTTCATGGTGAAAACGAGGTCGAACACCTTTGCGATTTTCCCCTTTTCAATGAAGAGAATTGTGTCCAGCACTTGCGGGATGAGGCCCAAATCGATTTTTCCGATGAACCTTTGCACCGCATCGATTGGTTTGGAAGCATGCACAACGCCGATCATCCCTACACCAGCTAAACGCAAATCAGTGAAGGTGTGAAAATCCTCGGGCTTGCGAATTTCATCGTAGACGGTGTAATCGGGCCGTACTAACAAAAGAATGTCCGCTGCCTGCACAAATGAGCCCTCAAGGGGAGCGTATTGCGTGATTTCCTTGCTTACTTGCAAATCGCGCGGCTGCTCCAGTGTTTTTATGATTTTCCTGTTGCCCGCGTAATATTCCGCAAGAGCTGTTGCGAAAGTCGATTTTCCGGAGCCCGGAGGGCCAGCGATGATGATGCCTTCCGCCTGTGCCTGCAGCCTCTGGAAAAGTTCCTCCGAAATCTCGTAATCCTCGATGGAGAGCTTGGCTATTGGCCGCACCAACGTGAGCTCGAACCCTTCGGAGAACGGTGGCCGCGTGAAAGTGACGCGGTAGTCCCCTATCTGGAGCACTGTTGCGCCCTTCTTGTCAATCTCGATGAAGCTTTTGGGCCCCCTTTTCGAATATTCGATCGCTTCCTTGACCAGTTTCTCTATTTCGTCCTTCGTAATCGGCTTGTCGGAAAGGTCGGTAAGCACGAACTCGCCCGGAAGCCCGATTTTTGCGCGTGGGACGCAATTCTCCTTCAGGTGAACTGAAAGCGTGTTCTTTGTCTCGAAGAACCTGGAGAAAGAGATTTTCGCCTCCGTAACAATGGGGCGCAAATATTCAACTACAATGCCTTCAGCGACTCCAACACGGCTCTGGACTGCATCAGTTGTCATGAGGGTTGCATTGAGTTTTTTTGCCAATGCCCTTATTTTCGAGTCTATTTCCCCATACCTCGCGTTCTGTATTTCGAACGCAGAGGGGCGGTCGCCGTCGAATTCGACCTCTATTTTTGCGAGCTTCTGCATCTCCTGCAGCTTCTTCAGCTCGTCAAGGCCTGCAAAGCCCACTTCTTTCCCTACATTGGCCTGGTATTCCAGCTCCGCTATTGTGGAGCGGGCGATTACCAGCCGGATCTTTTCGTGCCCCTTTGCGAGCAGCTCGGAAATCCTCCCGTCTATCAGTACTCCGGTGTCGGGTACGATTGTTTTCATATTTCTTACCTCAGTTTGGCGGGGAAAGGGTTGAATTGAAATTAGGCAATGAATGTATCACGCCAATGAACCGGAGGCGATTTGCCTTCCGTGTTCCTGTTTCCATTTGCAACTTTCCCGTCGTTTTAACTATCTAAGCAAAAACGTAATAGAATCAGACCGTAGCCTTATTTGCTATTAACCTTTCCTTAGAAAAAGCAGAGTTATATGGTATGGCGGATATTTAATTGTTTGTTTTAGGTTGCAGAACAGGCGGGCGCAATCAAGCTCGCTGTTTCCCCTCCATGATCTTGCGCAGGTCCACCCTCCAGCGCCATGCGGATGCGGGGCCGGCTTCAGCATATTTCTTTACAACTGGAATGTTCTTGTAGAATTTGATCACCTTTTCCTGGAATGCGACTTTCTTCAGCTCGGCTGCCGTGGCTTTCCGGAGGACGAGTTCGGTTCCGATCACATGCATTATGGGGTGGGTTTTTGCCAGATTCCGTATGAAATCCGATTTTACCAGCTTTTCGGCAAAATTGCGATGCTCTTCCCGAATGCACTTTACAGTGAACTGCCGGAGAGGCAAACCTGAAGTCAGGGCCAGTTCGGAGTATAAAAGAGCGGGCAGACTCCGGTAAACACCTGCATACCCTAGGGTCAATGTTCCTGCCCCCAATAATGCGATAACCTCGGATCCTACCCTGAATTTCCTAAGCGCATTTATTCCATGAATGGGCCGGACTTCCTCCGGCCTTCTAAAATTCGTATTTTCCCTGCCGCCCAAATAGCGGTAACGGCTTATTGATTTCTCCAAAGTTTCATTGGAGGAGAAATCGATCCGGATTTCCTTTTCGAGGGGGTTTGAGGCCATGAAAAGATTATGACCGGAAAACAATTAAAGCGGTAAGTAAAACGGGAAGGAATTTAGGCTTTGGAAAAATCAGTAGGCAGGATATTCGGGATTGGCGGGATAAATCTTATGCAGTAGGTATGCAGCCATTCCCGCTGGAAGTGCAGTCTGATTCATCCGTCGGGGGCTTGCCCTTTTCCGGGCAGGTTTCGGAGTAGATGCATGCTTCATCCGAAATGGAGGAAAGCTGGGAAGGAATGGATGCGTCGTCCGAAGGCCCGTAGCTAATGAGTATTTTATCGAGATCGTTGAGCTCGTATTCCCCGAATTCACTATTCTGCTTCCCGTTCACGTATAATTTCAGGGTGTTCTGGCTGGAATTGCAGTAGGGGGTGCCGTCATCAATGATGAAGCAGGTGGAATTGAAGTGCATATTCAGGGATTTGAAGAATAGCCCTAAAGTGGCGCCGGTTGCATGCTTGTGGAGGACATTGCCGTTGCCGTCATGGAGATGGATGAAGGGAGAGAGCGTCTTATTGTCAGTTGATTGGTATTTTTCCTGCGTGAAATCAATTGCTGTTCCCAGCAGATAGGCCTTGAAATCCGCATGCTCGTGCACTTCACCAACAACGCCGGGTGTTTTCAGACGGGAAACGGGGTTCATTAGCACATATGCGATTATTACTGCAGCTAAGGCGAACAGCACGATGGCTGTTTGGTGGTTCTTCCTGATTTTCATAACTATACCGGTAGGAAGCTTTTGGGGGTTAAGGTTAGAAAAGGTTTTCGGTGGTAATAGATATGGTGGTATTCATATGCCATATCGGCCTGGTGCGATTCAAGAAGTACGGGAAAGGGATATTCCGCTTTTGCGAGGAATGCTGAAAAGCATATCAAGGAGGGGAGAAATTGGATATACGCCTGCACAAGTACTTACTCATTACGAAGGAAGCGGGCCCGCCGCAGGAGCAAGGAGCATCAGCAATCGTGCAGAACGCCTGATTAGGCCCCTGCTTCAAAATGAAATTTTAACCGTAAGAAGGGGAAAGTACGTCATTACTGACGGAGCTTTAAGGGAGATCATTACCGCTCCAAAAGGGACAGGCAAGCATTTTCCAAGAAGCGAGGATATCCGGGGCCCAACTGAATCGAGGATTGCTTGGGCGATGCTGACACCGACTGAAGAAGCTAACCTTACCAGATTGGTTAATAGGCTTAGAAGCAAATATCGACCTCGTTGGTAAGCCGCAAATCTGGTTATGTAGTTATTTCGTTCCACCCTAATGCTATATAGTTCGATTTATGTGCAGCCAACCGAATAAATGTGCAAGAGGCAGTTTATGTGCAAAGCCCGGCCGTTCAGCCTTGCACCTAAACTCTTCCCTTAATGTGCAGCGAGGGTAATTTGTGTGCAGAAGCATTGAAATCAATCTGAAAACCATGCTCTCCCGATTCTTTTATCAGAACAACGATATTGTGGCAGAGCACTTTTGCCAAAGCTTCGTTTGTCTGCGCAACCTCTTTTCTTGAGAACAGCCTATTTTGGAACTTGCGCTTAAGCATGGAAAAGGTTGACTCGACGTTTGACCTGCGATGATAAATCTGCATGAATTTCTCCCGATCGTACTGGAAATAGTGATACATCTTGCGCCATGCTTCGGAACCAAATTTCCTTCCTGTTGCGTTTGATTTGTAGGGAATGAAGGGAACAATTCCCAAATCCCATGCGGTTTGCATGTTCTTCCTTGCAGAATAGCCTTTGTCGGCGCAAACAACTGTTGGTTTGAAGCCTTCGGCGGTTTCTTCTATTAGCTGACAGAATTCGGGCGAATCTGCGCAGTGGCCATCGGTTACAATGATTGAGGTTACGATGTTTGTTTTGACTCCGCAGCAAACGTGAACTTTTATCCAATCCTTAACACGTACGTCTTTGTTGAAGCGGTAATCAACCCAACGGGAATAGAATGCGCTTGAAAGGCCGCTTGCGTCAATTGCTATTGTTTCCTCGAAACCTGAGAGCGGCATTGCCGAAATTCTGATTAAATCTTTGAGAATTGGGATCAGCTCGGGCTTGTTTAGGTATTTGATGATTGTGTTGAAATGTGGCGTTCTACTAAGATAGCCTCTGCGCTTGGCGATTTCAAGGTCGCTAATTGATCGTCTTGAACTTAGGCACTCGTAAACTTTGGCTACAATTGCGAATGCCATTTCAGGCAGAGGCATATTGGGTCTTCCTGCTCTTCTTTTCCTTTCATCGGGAATAAGTGAGGTCAAATCCTCAAGCAATTCGAGGAACATTAGTTTTTCTTGCATCTGCGAATTGTTGTAATTGCCCCAGTCCACCTTATCCACATGCGGAAAGAGGGCGTTGGATTCAAAGAGGTTTTCAACACGTTCATCGGCGGTAATGGGCTTTCGTGGGCCCTTGCGAGGATCAAGGATGACTTGAGAGGATGGAATGGTAAATCTATTCCTGCAAGAAGCGCAGAAGTAGGTCTGCATTGCTCCATATGGAGCAAACCGAACTCCTACTCGTATTACTCTGAAAGAGTTACATCGCTTACATGAAACAATCGATTCCATTCGCTCACTTTATAGTTTTTCGTACGAATATATGTAACTATACGGTAGTAAACATTTAAAAATATATACTTTTTCGTCCGATTAAAGCTTAATATTAAAAGCTTTCCGTACTTTATAGTATAAAATTAATTATCTCTAATATCAATAACAGTATGACAAATAAACCAATTGAAAAAACTGCTTTAAAAGATATTACAATTGATAATAAACCTATTGTAAAAGCTGAAATTGATTCTTACGTATGGAGTTTAATACTT
>JBDRLB010000045.1:0-43260 GCA_043813365.1 Microcaldota archaeon
TCTGCGTTTTTTACTACTGAAATCGGTTGATTATTGCTTATTTCCACAAAAAAAGAACGAATGTCGCTAGTTTTTAGGGGTTAAAGAAGCGGCAACGTTTATATACTTAAAACCGCATTTTAGTGGAACGTGGGTGGGGGGCTTTGGCGGACATTATGCTCGCGTACGAGTTCATGATCATTGCAGCAGGCATATGGCTATTCATGCAGTTGACCTTTGCTAGGGGGACAATCAAGGAGGCCATGGTCATGGCGATGATGGGATTTGTTGCCGTGCAGCTCCTGCAGGGGCAGGGGATGGCTTTCGTTGCCGCAATATTGGGAATAATCGCGTTCTTGGGGCTGAAAATTTACGATGTCGATATGCTGCCGGGAGGCGCGACTGTGCTTTCGTTGATTGTAACCGTATTGCTGCTTTTCTCTTTCTCGGGATGATGCAAATGGCGATATACTACCTTTCGGATTTGGTGATGGGGACGGATTTCCTGTATTCGGTAATATTCCTCACATTCGTAATTTGGATGGTGCTGAAGTACTTCTTTCATTTCGACAGTGCAATGCACGCGCTTATACTCGCGGTTATGGCGATTATTTTCCTTCCGTTCATTGTTTATGCGACGCAAATTGGGCCTGCATTCGTGATTATTTTGCTCATAGGTTCGCTGGCATTGTCGCAGACATACCGCTGGCCGCTTTCAACGAGCATGATGATAATGGTTGTTGCGCTGCTTGCTGGGGCAATGCTATTGCCGGCATATTAAAGTGATAATATGGATCTTTCATACGTAGCACAGGCGGTTTTAACACCGGAATTCCTTTACCCTTATGCATTCCTAACGCTCATGATATGGTTCTTCATGCGCGTGCTATTCAATTATGATGATTTGGGGCAGGCGATGGTGCTTGCACTTGTTGCAATGCTATTCCTTCCGGCAATTCTCGCTTCCATGCAGGTGGGGTCGGCGTTCCTGCTCTTGATTTTGGTGGGAAGCATGGTGCTTTCCTACACGTACCAATGGGATTTGGGGGCGACGATTTTGATATTCCTGATTTCGCTGTATGCTGCGAGCGTCATTATGCCGGTTTTTTGATTGTTTATTAGTCCGTAAATTTATCCTTTTTCGGCCATTTTTGGGAAAAAGAAGGCAGGAAAGCGTGCATTTGGCGCAAAAGAAAGGTTTATAATGGCTTTCCAGTATATTCATACTCTCTTGTTGGGTCGATAAAATATGTATAAATGTGGAAGGTGCGGGAAGGAATTCAGTGAGTTAGAGTTCACCCGATGCGTGTCATGCGACAACAAGATCCTCTATAAGGTTACTCCTCCGGTACTTCATAAGGTAAAGGCGGATTGAACTGATTAGGGTTTTTAAGCAGGGGAAATAGCACTTGGTGCCTCCCTTGCAAAAGATGGGCCTGCAGGAAACGGGAAGGGCACATGTTTCCGAGGCCAAATATAGGAAATCGTTAGTAATGGTCCACATGCCATTATTCATTATTGTGTGAGTTTATGGGAGATAAGGGGCCCCGCAGGGGATCTTTGGCGTATTGGCACAGGAAGCGTGCTGACAGGCTAGTTCCGAGAATGCGCTCATGGAGCTTTGCAGGCAAGGGCTTGCAGGGATTCCTCGGCTACAAGGCAGGCATGGGGCAGGTGCTGATGATAGAGGATGCCGAATCGCCCTTCAAGAACCAGGAGGTAACCAAAGCAGTGACTGTGATTGAGGTGCCCCCGCTTTATGTTTATGCGATTACCGCTTACGAGGATACCACAGTAGGCTTGAAGAAGATCGCGGAAATTCCCGCATTGAATGCCCCAAAGCAGCTGAAAAGGAGCATGACAGTTGCAAAGAAGGCGAAAATGAAAATCGAGGAGCTGCACAATTTGCCGCTTGCGGATGTGCGCGTGCTGGTCTGCACCCAGCCATGGAAAATTGATTTGAAGAAAACCCCGGAAATCGCCGAAATTGCGATTTCAGGAAAGGACGCGGTTGAGAAATTGAATTACGCAAAGGATGTCCTTGGGAAGGAAATGAAGGTCACTGATGTTTTTTCAGACGGCGATGTTGTTGATGCCATTGCGGTTACAAAGGGGAAAGGCTGGCAGGGGATTGTGAAGAGGTTCGGAGTTGCATTGGGGCCGAGGAAGGCAACTCAAAGGAGGAGGCACGGAGGCTCGATCGGGCCGGAAACTGCAGGGAAGGTCATGTACACAATTCCCAGGGCAGGGCAAATGGGTTACCATCGCAGGACGGATAGCAACAAGCGAATACTCCAGATAGGGGAGGCTGCAAAGAACAAGGATATTTTGCCCGCGGACGGTTTTGTCGATTATGGCACGTTGAAATCGGAATACCTGCTTATTGAGGGAAGCCTGCCGGGGCCGGAGAAAAGAGTGATTATGCTAAGGAAGAATTACGGCGGAAAAGCTGCGAAGAAAGCGGATGTGAGGAAGCTGTTGTTCAACGCAAAGGCATGAAAATAATTCTGTGATTACATGGAAGTAAAAGTTCTGGATCTGGAAGGGAAGGAGGAGAAGCAGGTGCAGCTTCCGGAGCAGTTCGCAACAGAGGTGCGCGAGGATCTCATAAGGCGCGCTTTCCATTCGGAGAGGAGCTACATATTCCAGCCCAAGGGCGCGTTCAGGCTTGCAGGCATCACAACTACTGCCGAATATTACGGAAGGAGGCATTCATGGAGGCAGACAATCAACACCGGAAGGTCAAGGCTCCCGAGGGAAAAGATTCCGGGAGGAAGGAGCGGGAGGGTGCTGGAGGTGCCGCATGCGGCGAAAGGAAGGAGGGCGCACCCGCCGAAACCGGAAAAGAAACTTATCGAAAGGATGAACATCAAGGAAAAGCACTTTGCATTAAGAAGCGCAATTGCCGCAACCCTGAGCAAGGAGCTTGTTTCCGCGAGGGGACATCTGTTCGATGGCAACGGATTGCCCGTCATTGTCGATTCCTCAATTGAGCAGGTGAAAAAGGCGAAGGAAGCGCGTTCCATGCTCGTAAAATTAGGCGCAGGAAAAGATTTGGAGCGTGCGCAGAAAAGGAGAAAGATGCGCAGCGGCAGGGCCCGGCTCAGGAAGGGAGGATACATAACACCGAAAAGCGTGCTGATTGTTGTTTCGGAGGATAAGGGGATTTGGAAGGCCGCAAGGAATATCCCCGGAGTTGACGTTTGCACAGTTGACAAATTAACAGCGGAGCTTCTCGCACCGGGAGGGAATCCAGGAAGGTATACCATCTGGAGCGAGAGCGCAATTCTTAGAATGGGGAAGGAAAACCTGTACATGTGAGATTATGGCAATTTTATACGCGCAAACAACCGAAAAGTCCGTTGCGGGCATCGAGAAGGAGAACAAGCTCGTCTTCATTGTGGAGAAGGGCGCAACGAAAAAGACCGTGAAGGAGGAGGTCGAAAAAACATTCAATGAGAAGGTCAAGGATGTTAGGATGATCAACGCATTCAGCGGAAAGAAGAAGGCGATCGTGAAATTCGTCAGGAAAAACGCGGCCCAGGACGTGGCTTCGAAATTGAAACTTATCTAAGTGGTATGAATGGGAACCCGGTTAAACGTACAGAAAAGGGGGCATGGAGGGCCCGCATTCAGGGTGCCAAGCCACCGCTTCGTTTCCGATGCGAAATACCCTGCAACTTCCGGCGATAGGGTACGCGGGGAAGTGATCGGTTTCGTGCAGGATCCCTCGAAGGACGTGGTGCTTGCAAAAATCATTCTTCAGAACAACAAGGAAATCTACCTCATTGCAGCTGAAGGGATGCATATAGGGCAGATAATCCAGATCGGGAAGCAGGTTGAGAACGATATTGGGAACATCACCACTCTGGAAAACGTGCCGGATTCCGTTGCGGTCTACAATGTGGAGCTGGATCCCATGGATGGGGGAAAGGTCGCGCGTTCCTCGGGCGCAAACGTGCTCGTTGTTTCGCACGATGAGGATACGGGGATGGTGGAGATCAAGCTTCCCTCGAAAAAAACGATTTTCCTTGATAAGGGATGCAGGGCAACGCTGGGAATCGCATCATGCGGAGGCAAGGCGGAAAAACCCCTGAAGAAGGCGGGGACTGCCCACCACAAATGGCATTCGAGGAACAAATACTGGCCGATTGTAAGGGGAACGGCAATGAGCGCATATGATCACCCGCATGGTGGAAAGAGCTTCGGCAAGAGCTCCATGAGGAAGAGGGGCACTCCTCCGGGCAAGTATGTCGGCCACCGTGCTGCAAGGAGAGTCGGCAGGACAAGGGGGAAGTCGGTATTGCAGGAATGAAAGTAGCGTCATGATTTGGTGAAAAAAAATGGCAAAGAAATTCACTTTTCGCGGAATGGAAATCGAGGAGGCAAGGAAGCTCCCGTTGGAAAAATTCCTCCAGCTCATCCCGACAAAAGTGCGCAGGAGCATGAGGAGGATGGCCGCTAAAATCAAGATATTCATCAGCCATATGCGAAAAAGGGACCCCAAGAAGCCCATGAGGACGCATCTGCGCGAAATGGTGATAATCCCGGAAATGCTCGACAGGCGTTTCCAGGTATATAACGGCAAGGACTGGATCGATGTGCAGGTAACGCTGCCCATGCTGGGAAGGAGGCTGGGCGAATTCTCAATCCCAATCAAGCTCGTCAAGCATTCGGGCCCGGGTATCGGGGCAACAAGAGGATCGAAATCAGTTGAATTGAAGTAGAAAAAAACACATGTGAATTCCATATGAGTCTGTATAAATTCTCATTCAAAGTCCGGGACGAGAAGGAGGTCGCAAGGGCGCAGGCATACGATCTGGATGCAAGCTACAAGGATTTGGCGAACGTATTCCATGCGCTGAAGGGGAAAACCCTTCCGGCAGCGAAGAAGCTGCTCGAGGAATGCATCGCGATGAAAAAACCAATCAGGTACGTGAAATTCAACAAGGGGCTCGGTCACCGCTCGCAATTGGGAGGGAAGAAGGGAAGGTTCCCGAAGAAAGAGGCAAGGATCGTGCTTACGCTGCTGAAAAGCGCCGAAGCGAACGCGAATTTCAAGGGATTGGACATTGAGACTCTTGTCGTGAGGCAGGGGGCGGCATACAAGCAGAATGTGATGCGCAGGTACAGGCAGCATTTCGGCTCTTCCATTACTTTGGGGTATGGGAAGCAGTCAATCTGGGCGAATTACGAGACGTGCCGTGCTGAAATCGTGCTCGCGAAGGGAAGCGAGAAGGATCTGATGAAGATGATAAAGGCGCAGAAGAAATCAGCGGAGAAAAAGAAGGCACCGCAAAAGGGAAAAAATGAAAATAAGGGCAGCAACATTTCAAACGGAACAAAGGCAAACGCTGAAAATAAGGGGAACATTGCGGTTGCAACCCAAACTTTGAAGCATGAAGAGCACAAAACGGCCGAGCATGCCGGCCACGAGCACGGGGAGCACAAGCATTGATTATGAGGTAGATGTAATTGGCAACAGAAAAGAAATTTCTCGCAAAATCCATGGATGATCTCCTGATAAAGCAATACTTGCAGAAGGAGCTCATGAACGCGGGCATTTCCACCATAGTAATACAGAAGACGCCTCTTGCAACCAGGGTTGCAATACGCGTGAAGAAGCCCAGCATGGTAATTGGGAAGAAGGGCGCAACTGTTAAGAGCATAACAGAGAAATTGGAGAAGGACTTTGGCGTAGACAACCCCCAGCTCGACATCATCGAGGTAGAGAACCCATCATTGGACGCAAAATTGGTCGCAGAAAGGATTGCCAGGCAGATAGAAATCGAGGGGAACATCAAGCAGATCATGCGCATGAACCTCCGAGATGTCAAGGAAGCGGGAGCAATTGGGACGGAAATCATCTGCTCCGGCAAGGTTGTGGGGAAGGGAGGGAAGGCCAAGGCGCTCAAGATGCGCCACGGCTACATGAAGAAGGCAGGCGATTTGCTGAAATTGATCGATATGGCAAGGGCGGTCGCATATTTGAAGGCGGGTGCGATCGGAGTAACTGTCAAAATCGTGCATCCGGACGTTGTTTTCCCGGATTCCATGAAAATCGATTATGAGAAAGTTGCACAGGGAGTGGTTGAGGGGGTAGTGGTGGAGAAAACCGAAGAGCAGAAGGCTATTGAGGAGGAAGCCGAAAAGAAAATGAAGGAGAAAATTGCGGCCGCAAAGAAGGAAGCGAAGGAACGTGCAGAAAGAAGGAGGAAATTCCATAAGCCTGTGAAGAAGAAGCCCACTTACGAGGCGGAAAACCTCATCAAGAGCGCCGAGGAGCCCTCCCACAAGCCAGCTGAAGCTGCAGGTGAAAAACCCGCGCACCATGAACACAAGCCGGCGGCTGAGGCAAAGGCTGCAAATGAAAATAAGCCTGCGGAAGGCGAATCGCACGGTGAAAATCCAGCCAAGTAGCCATTTTGCATATTATCGTGATTTTTATGGCAATTGTCAAGAAACGGGATTTGAGGGCAATGAGCGTTGAAGAGCTCAAAATCAAACTGAAGGAGACCGAACTCGCATTCATGGAGGAAAGGGCGAACATCAAGGGAGGGAAGAGGCAGAAGCAGATCAAGTACAAACCATTGAGGAAGCTGAAAGCCCGCATTAAAACATACCTTCACCAAAGGGGAGTTAAAACCTGATTTTTTGGAGGCATTCCAAGTGATCCAACCAAACCTTTTTTAACCAAGGGCGGCTAACACATATTACAAATAAAAAGAGGATATGACTGATGCCCGGGATTTGTCCAAAATGCGGCCTTCCGCTCGACATTCACGCATGTGACTCACTCTCAAAGGAATCGGTTGCCCAGATCCGCGTCTATACCACCAAGAGCCGTTACCAGAAGCTGGTTACTGTTGTGGAGGGGCTGAAGGGCGAGGAGCTGGACAAGGCCACCAAGGAGCTTAAGCACAAACTGGCCTGCGGCGGCACCCATAAGGACGGACTGATAGTTCTGCAAGGCAACCATAAGGAGAAGACTGTTGATTACCTAGTCAAATTAGGCTACCCGAAGGAAATCATCAAACTTGGCTGATTTTCTCGATTAGCAGTTTAAGCATTTTCTACTCCCCTAATTTGCGGATTATCCCTTTCGTTGCATCAACTTCAACCTCATCCCCGTCCTTGAGCCATTTGGTCGCTATTTTGGTGCCTATGACGCAGGGGATTTTCAGCTCCCTGCTGACTATCGCGGCATGGCAGGTGACCCCGCCCTCATCCGTCACAATTGCGCCCGCTTTTTTCATTGCCGGCACTATGTTCGGGTTGGTGGCCATTGAAACAAGAATGTCGCCCTGCTGCATTTTCACCATATCGGATGCTTTGCCGATAATTTTTACAACGCCCCGAACCAAACCGGGGTACGCAGGAGTGCCCTTCAGTTCCTTGAGGTTCATGTCCGCCTCCTCATGCACAACCAATTTTGAATATTTTTCCGCTTCCTTCCCAACATAAATACGGAATCCCTTCTCATCGCAAATCGTGACATTGTGCTTTATGCGCTCATTCAGCAAATCCGCATCAGCAGTCCCTTTTTGGAGCCACTCCCTTATTTCCGAATTGGTTGCATGCCTCACTTGCTTTGGGGAGAGCTCCAGCCGCTTTGCAAATTCCCGTATAAGCAGATCGGAATTCCGCGAACCAATGAAAACCGAATCCTTCCTGAGCCCCTTGAGATAGCTGAATTTACGCGCAACTTCGCACCAATATTTTTCTTCGGAAGAAAGGTTGAGATGCTTTTCAACATCGCGCTGCTGCTTTTCAATCTCCTTCCCATGCGCAAGAAGTGCCTCCTTCTTCCTTTTCCCATCGGTTCCCTGCTTCAATTCGCTCCGGAGCAAATCGCAGAAGAAGCGGCCATCAGCGAGGTCAGGCCCGTCGTAATGGAAGTTGATCCAATCGTATTTCTCAACGTGTTTAAGAAGGAAGGAGTTGATAGCGGGGATTTTATGCAAATTGGTGATGATGCCCTCCAGCTCCATGCTGAAAATCAGCGTTGCTTCCTTATCCTCCTGTATTTCCTCCAAAATTTTGAAGAATTCTATTTCCTGTTGCTGCAGGAATGAAAGTTCAATTGGCGCTCCAAGGGTGCCGAACGCCTCTCCGGCTGAAATCCCGGAGTTGCTTGCCTCTGCCCGCTGCTCCAGGAAAGCCATAATCTTGTTGGTGAGCATGAAATGGCCGAAATCCGCCAAATTGACGATGTCGCCCCAGCCGTTCATCCATTCCCACTTGTCCAGTAGGGAATCGTAAAGGTCGCACAACTGACCATTTTCAATTTTCGCCAAATCCATTCCCATTATTTTTTTTGAGAGCTCTTGGACTTCCTTTGCTGTTTTTTCCTGCCCATCATAGGTTTCCATCAGGAAGGCGGGTTTTTCCAGCCTTTTCAGCACGATCTTGCCCAGTTCGTCCCACTCGATGATTTCCCCGTCCGTTCTAGCGCAGTAGTACCGATGCGCATCCTTGCCATCCAATAGGAGGGTATTATTGGGGACGCCGATGAGTTTCTCCAGCTTATAATGGGAGCCGCGGATATAGCAGCAGGCGTGGACATATAGGGACGAATGGTCTTCCGCGAATTTCTTCCATTTTTTCATCAGAATCCTCCTTGATTTCCAAATAGAGTTATTGAAAAATTACCGGCATATGAGTTAAAATAGCTATCTAAGAAGGAGGCTCCTCTTCCTTTGAACCGCAGTTCCGAATCCGGTGCCGATCCCGTATTTTTTGCGGATTGCCTCATATGCGGCTTCGGTATGCTTGAACTCAGCTGCGACCCTTTCGCCCATGATCTCGTTTTTCCTATCGACCCAGATGATTTGGAAGGGAAGCGATTGCATTTTCAGCAGCACGGCAAGCGCAAGGTCCGCAATGAGCATTTCCCTGACGTTCTGCCACTCATCTTCGTAGCTTTTGACAATAAGTTTGCGCTCCTTCAGGAGATCCAAAAAGAACCCAGAATAGCACGCTGCCGTTTTTTCCCCTCCATAGGGGATGCTGGAATACATCTTGCCGATTATGCGAGTTGTGCCGCTCGCTTCCATGCTTTTCTTCATCAAAGCGTCTGTTCCTCGGGAGAAGGAGATGATTTTTAACCCGGCTTTCCGGTCATTTTCAATGGCATTCCCCTTTTTGAAAACATCCGGGAACGCCACCATCTTGACCTCGCCGCGTTCAATCGCGAGCTCGAGGAAATCATAGTAAACTTCCCGGGCTTTCGTCCCTCTTTTTGGCGATTTTACTTTATTGAGAACGTATTTTGCGATTTTCCTATCTGATGCATTCTGGTTCATCGGTTCCAGCATTTCCCGTATTTTCCGCTCGTAAATCCCTCCGGTGCCTTTCATTTCCACAAGCGTGCCGTTGAAATCATACAGGGCGGCCTTTTCGAGGGAAGCGAGGCGAGGATGGACTTCGACCTTCCTTTTCATCAACTCATTGAATTTTTGCTCAAATTCCATATTTATCACTTTGTCAGCCTCCGGATAACCCCGTGGTTCGCATCCACTTCGACCAATTCGCCGTCCTTGAATATTTTCGTGGCGTTTTTCACGGCTACCAAACAGGGTACGCCGAGCTCCCTGGAAACGATTGCCGCATGGGAAGTGATCCCTCCCTCTTCAGTCACTATCGCTGCCGCGATCCTCATGGCAACAACGTATTCAGGATCGGTTGCAGGTGCGATAAGGATGTCCTTGGGTGAAATTTTTTGCAATTCGGAAGCGCTGGAAACGATTTTCGCCAAGCCAATAGCCTTCCCGGAACTCGCGCATAAACCATGGATCTCGATGCACTCCTCCCCGATTTCCTCATTCCCATAAATTTCGCGGCATTTCTCACGGGCCTTTTTTCCTACAAACACTTCGGGGATTTCCTTCTGGAAAATTGTCAGGGAAAAATGCTGCCTTTCGAGCAAGGAACGTTCAGGCAGGCCATCATTTTCCATGATTTTTTCGATTTCCCAGGGGAACGCATTCTTCAGTGCCTTAAGGGAATACCCCTTCCTTTTCCCGATTTCCTTCAATAACAGGTCGAAAAAATGCACCGTTTTGATCCAGTATTTCTTCCGGATGTCCTGGAAATGGCCGAATTCGTCCATAATTTCGATGTAGGAATATGCGGAGGAAGGGATGCCCATTTTTTTCAAGAGCTGGAGCTTCCCCTTTTTAGAGGGCGGGGATAATTGGGGCTTGTTTTTGCTGCCATCAATGTCGGCCTCGATCATTTCCCAAAAATCCCCAGCGGAAAGGATTTTCGTTTCGAGCGAATTGTTCTGTATCCAGAACCACTTTTTTGCATGCCGACCGAGTTTATTCTTGATTTCAATAGGCAATTGGGCGAAGCGCTTTTTCCGCAGTTTCCTAGTAATTGTCTTGGCGATTGCTTCCCTTTCCGCCTGCTCTGTTGCCAGGAATGATTTATGCGAGGGCATCAGCAATTGGGAGAGCAATCCGGATTTTTTCGCGTCCGCCTTCGATTTCCCGAACACGGCTTCCATCAGGACCATGTCGCCAACAATCGGGATGCTGTCCACGAAAATGCTGTCACCCCATAATTGGAAATATTCATCAGAAAGCGTGAGGAATAATGAAGTAAGGAAGGCATCCTCGATTTTGTGCAATTTTACAGCTTCGATTTTCCCATAAGTTGATTCGAGTTTTTTTATGTCCTTTCGGTAAATCTTCCAGATTTTATTCCTATATTTTTTACTTTTGAGCCGTTGGAACGCCCTTCTTCCCATAGCGACAAGATTTTCCTTCGGGGAACTCCATCTTCCCTTGCCGTTGTCAATGACGAAGATGGTTTTTCCATAATTTACGCCCCATTCCCGCTTCATCCGGATGGATCCCTGCGCAAGTGCGTATGTGGACTGCAAAGCCGAATCGTAGAACCATTCCGCCCACTTATCTTCCATGTTCAGCCCTCGAGTTTGTTCACTTCGCCGTGGTTTGCCTTAACCTCCAGCAAATCGCCGTCCTTGAAAACGCGTGTTGCAATGCGGGTGCCTATGATGCATGGGATTCCCAGTTCGCGGGAGACTATTGCTGCATGCGAGGTTATTCCCCCTTCATCAGTAACAATAGCGCACGCCTTTTTCATTGCCGGAACCATTTCAGGCCGGGTTGCGTGTGCAATCAGAACTTCCCCTTCCTCCACTTTTGGAATGTCTGCGGATAAGAGCACCAATTTCGCCTTTCCAACAGCATACCCCAATGAGGCGCAGGTTCCCCTGACGCTGGCAACTGCTGATTTGCCGGAATGCCCGAAACCCTTCAATAAGCGCTTTTCCCGGGCATGCGCATCCTTTCCGCTGTAAATCTTTACATTGTCATAACCGAAAATCAGCAGGCAGTTGGTGCGGCGTATTTTCAATTCGGATAAAAATTTCCTGTCTGCCAAGTACTGCTCTTTTATTTCAGTTGGGAGGGCGTAAAGAAGCAGGTCCTTTTCAATCCCGTATCTTTTTTCTAACTCGTTCGCAAGCAGATGTGACCAGTAAACGGCCTTAAGCATGCTGGTTTTGCGGTAATCCTGGTAATATGCGAGCTTGCTAACCAAGTCCAGCAATGCTGTTAATTTTGGAGGAAGCCTTAGTTCTTCCTGCACCTTATCCCTTGCGAGCAATTTCCCCTTTTCCTTCATTTTGAATTCGTCAAGGTGCTTTTTTGGGTCGGTGCAGGCCTTGAATTTCTCCCTCAGCATGTTGATGAAATAGTTGATATTCAGATAGGGCGTATATGCGTAGTTGTTGTTTATCCAATGGAATTTCTCAATGTGGAGCAATAGCCGTTTTTCAATGGTCGGATATTTCTTCAGGGAATCCCTTATTTCATGGATAAGCCCCCGGAATGCCTTCTTCAGCATTTCTTCCATTCCTATCAAGGCCATTATCTCCAGCAGGTCCTTCTCCTCGGAAATGTGGAAGAGCTCCCCGGAAATTGGGGTGAGATCCACGAAATATTGCGAGTATTTGTTCTCCAGCCCTTTTTCCTTAAGGAACGCGCCCAGCTTCTCCCTGATTTTATGCTCAAGGTAGAAGTAGGAGGGTTCCATCAGGTAGCTTGGGACATAGCAGGCGGAATACGCGTCATTGAGTTCTTTTTCGAGGGCGATCAAATCAGTTTCGGAAAGCATCGGCAGGGGCCTGAACCGGGTCTTCTTGATCAGTTTTTCCAGTTTTTTGAACTCATTGGTGAAATCCTTAAGCGATTTTCCAAATAATGCGGGATTTTTTAGGATACGCTTAACGATGATTTCACCTGCCTTCAACGTTTCTTTCCTCCGTATGTAGTAGCGCGCGTTCACGCCCTTGATTGGCACAACCTGCTGCTTGACACATGCCTTCCAATAGCGTTCCATCCTCCTTCCCATGGGTTCGCATGCAGGGTACATTAGAAGCGGCGTGAGCTCCGCAAAATATTCGTAGAACAACGGTTTCTGCATCATTTCACCTTCCTAACCAACCCATGGTTTGCATTCACTTCGACGAAATCTCCGTCCTTTAGGATTTTTGTGGCGATCTTCGTGCCGATTATGCAAGGGATCCCAAGCTCCCGGGACACAACTGCCGCATGCGATGTAATCCCCCCTTCGTCCGTAACCACTGCAGCCGCTTTTTTCATGGCAGGGACGAGTTCCGGGCGCGTCATGCTGCTGACCAGGATGTCGCCGTGCTTCATTTTAACGATATCTTTTGTGTTATTGACAATACGCACGTACCCTTCCACCCTTCCGATTGACGCGCATTGGCCCCGCACGTCCTCGCAGGCGCTTTTTTCTCCTGCAAAAAGCATTTTTTCCAGTATTACAGCATCCTTTCCAGTAAAAACATCCTCGAACCCTTTCCCGATGATCATAACGCTGAATTTCCTGCGCTCGTGCATCAATTTCTTGTCAAGCTTGCCTTTTCTGAGATATGCAATAAGCTCGGAAGGTGTCGAATAGACCACTTCGTAAAAAGTTGCACCCAGCCTCCTGGCGAATTCATTTAGGAAGCTGCATGCATAATGGTCTCCGATGAGATTCTCCTTCTTTCTTACATCCTGCCACCAAGCAAAGCGTTCAATTATCTCCAAAATCAGCTTCAGCCTGCCATTAATTTCCAATCGTTTTATGAGCCCCTTTTTCCCTTTTTTTGCTTCAATAGGGAATTTTTCCATCTTCCGGATTTCCTTCAAGGGATCAACTCCCTCCTTCAGCAATTCGGAAACCTCATTCGCGAAATCCCCGGCCTTAAGATCGCGTGCGATCAGGTAACTATTCCGGATCCAATGGTACTTTTTTGCATGGGCATCAAGATCGGCCCTTATTGCGGGATCCGATAATAGCTGCTTTGGCGTTATTTTCTTTTGAAAATTATTTTTCTTGATTTTATGGACGATTTTCAGCAGTCCCTTGCGTTCGTCATTCGTAAATGATACGTTCACCGGAGCGGTCAGGGCCGGGAAATATTTTGTGAATTCCTTCTCCGCCCCCCGCCGTTTCAGGAGCGCTATCAGCAAATGCCTTGCAAGGCTTTCCGAATGGATGCCAATGGCATCCGCAATTATTGGGATGCTCCATTCCCTGATGTATATGCCGATGAATCGATTGTAGGCGCGAATAAGCTCGGAATCGGGAAGCCCGGCAAGGTCGATTGAATCCAGCCTCCTGCATTCCCTTTCAAATTCACGGAGGTCCTTTTTCCATAAACGGATCAGATTCGAAAGGTATACCGGGTCCTTTTCAAGCTCCGAAATAAGGCGTTCGGTTATTTTCCTCAAATCCTCCTGGTCATAAATCCATTTTGCGAAATTGTTCCGGTGTATGCCGATTATTGATTTGTAGCCATAACCGACACGCTCCTGCAGGGACTTGGCAGTAGCTATTCCCGGCAGCCAGATTATTTGAAGTGATGATTCGCAAGCCTGGATATAATTCTTCCTTTCCTTGAAAACCGAAAAATCCCTCATTTTTCCACCCTACGGACGGAGCCGTGGATTGCATTCACATCGACAACATCCCCATCCTTGAATATTTTTGTCGCATTGCCGGTGCCGACAATGCATGGAATCCGGAGTTCCCTGGAAACGATCGCAGCATGGCAGGTGATCCCGCCCTCATCCGTGACAATCGCTCCCGCCCGTTTCATCCCTACAACGTAATCCGGGGAGGTCATAGGTGCGACCAGCACGTCCCCATGATTCACCTTCATGATATGCATTGCGCTCATCACGATTTTCACGCGGCCCGTATGCCTCCCGATGGATGCACAGGTGCCGTAGATTTTCAGCCCCTTCTTCTCATCCGGATTTTCCTGGATGTTCCTTTTTATGAATTCCCTTGATTCGGGCTTATTCAAAAACCGGGTCCTGCCCCTGCTGTCCCAGATGCATACGCTCAGGCCATACCTTTGTTTCAATACGGGATTTGGAATCCCCTTTCCTTCAATAAGCGCTTCACGTATTTCCCCGATAGTCATAAACCTTGAAAGCACAACCGTGGTATCAAGGCGTTTTGCGATTTCCTCGAGAAGCGGGATCAGCAGATAATGCGACTTGGTGAAGCCTTCCTTCTTGAAGTCAATGATGAAGGTCGCGAGCCTGATGTAATCGAAAAGTGATTGGAGCGACTTTGGCAGGCGGTACCTCAGGATGGCTTCGTCTTGCCTATTTTTCAGTTCGGAAGGGCGCCTTTTAAGGCCATTGAGCATGGCAGCGCAATTCCTTTTTAAAACGTAGTTCATCAATGCCGAAGCGAAATGGCCGATGTCCCAAATCTGGACGCCATAATCATATGGCAGCCAGCAGTATTTTTTTTCATGAATTTGCAAATCCCCCCATATTTTGCTGGCTTTCAGAGCGTTGATGATCCTTCCCTTGTTTTTTCCCCTGAAGATTGCCATCATTTTGGGTTTTTTCTGGACCATCGCGCCCAACCGGAGCAGGTCCTGCTCTTCCTGTGCAATGAAGGACTGCTCGAGAGGCGTTGAGAGAAGGGCTATTATCTCGTTGGCATTCTCCCTGCCAACGCATTTGATTGTTTCCCTTTTGATTTCCAAGGTTACCCGGTCTTTTGTTGCCATGGGTACGGGCTCCCCGTATATCGATGCCTCCTCGTATAAAGCAGCGTAATGGCGGTATTTTTCCCATAGCTCCGTGTTGTCAAGTTTTGACAGGTCCATTGAATTTATTTTCTCCGAGTAACGTAGCAGCTTGTTGAGGCGCGGGAGGAATTTTCCATAGAGGATCTTCAGTTGGCCCGGATCCCTCAGTATCCGTGAAGAGACATGGGAGAAAAGCGAATTCATCTTCCTCTTGTCCGCATACCAGGTCATTACGCCGTCCGTGTAGGTCACGAAGAAACTGCCGAATGACTTGCCAAACCAGACGGGGATGGGTATTGCGTATATTTTTCCAAGGATTTCCACGTACGGGGAAAGGTAGGCGTGCGTTTTCCTCTGCGCATATACCCATTGGATCATTTTTCCACCTTCCTAACAATGCCATGGGACGCCTTCACTTCCAGCAGGTCGCCGTCCTTGAATGCGGATGTTGCTATGCGTGTCCCGACAACGCAGGGGATGTTGAATTCCCTTGCGACAATAGCTGCATGGCATGTGATGCCGCCGTCATTTGTTACGATTGCGGCCGCATTTTTCATCCCGTGCACGAAATCCGGCGTTGTCATTATTGTGACCAAAATCTCCCCCTTTTTGAGCTTTGGAAGATCAGATGCTGAAAGGATGACCCGCGCCTTTCCTCGAACAGTTCCGGCGCATGCGCATGTGCCCTTAAGTTCGGTTGCAACCGCTCTATCTTTTCCGAGGAGGCCCACTTTTTTGAGGGATGTGTCGGCTTTTTCAGCTGCGATCATTTCCACTTTTCCATTGGTTGAATGAAGCACGCGCAGCATTTTCGGGTTCGGGCTTATTTTCTCCCCATTCAATGCAGATATAATTTCCGGCGGCGTTGAGGAATATGCCTGTTCCATGCTCCAATCAAGCCTTTTTGCTGCCTCGTGGAGCAGGTTCCGGTAGGCAAAATGGCTTTTTGTATGGCATTCCTTCTTGAAATCCATGAGGAAACCCGTTATCCGAAGGACATTCAGGTAGGAGGATGTTTTTACATCAAGCCCGAGGGTTTTTTCCATATTCCTTTGTTTCTCCCCTATCCGGCCGTAATATTCTGAAATTTCACGGAGCCTTTTATCCGGATCAAAGCCCTGCTCCATCAGATTCCTTGCCGTATCCGTGAAATATGATGCATCCCAAACAGCCCCTCCGTAATCGAAAGGGACCCAAAAGTATTCTGCTTCATGATCCTTGAAAAGTGCGGCATATTTCCCGTATGCCTTTCCGGATAAAAATTGCTTTTCCATGCCATTTTTCCGGATGAGGCGGATAACTTTCAGCAGGGATTCCTCTTCCCTTGTTGCAAACGGTTTTTCAGTAGGGGCAGTGAGCAACGTAAATACGGCCCCGAATTCGCCTGATTTTCCTTTTTCCACGAGTACTTCCTTTATCCCTGCTTCTGCTAAAGAGGCAAAATGGTCTTTGACAGCGAATGCGAAGGGCTCCCCGTAAACATATGCTTCATCGTATTCTTTCCAATATTCCCTAATGAGTGA
This sequence comes from Microcaldota archaeon, assembly GCA_043813365.1. Classification (GTDB taxonomy): domain Archaea; phylum Micrarchaeota; class Micrarchaeia; order Norongarragalinales; family SBBD01; genus JACRGC01. The sequence goes on from JBDRLB010000045.1 coordinate 16,600, forward strand.
TGCGAGCCCGGCATTGCCCGTAGAATTCAATTTTGAAGGGTTTAGGCGGCCGTTGAAATCAAGCAGCCTCTTGATCCTCTTTTTGAAATTGGCGCAAATCCCTTCCGCAAGTGCAGGGTTTTTCTCCACCGCATTGCCGCATACGAGCTCCACTTTCCGGATTAGGTCCTCACGAAAGTACGCCTTGAAGCTGCCTTTTTCCCCAAAAACAGCAATAATTTCGCCATAGCTGGAGCCAGCAGCTTCCTGCATTTTTGCTGTATAGTCGATGCAGATGTTGTAAAGCATATGCAGATGGAAGCCTTCCTTCCGTTCCTGTACTAATGCCCATTCCATGAAGTTCACTTGATTATCCCGACAATGCCTTTGGTGGCGTTCAGCTCCACCATCATGCCGTCCTTCAGAACATCCGTCGCGATCTTTGTTCCTACGATGCAGGGGATGCCCAGTTCCCTGCTTACAATCGCAGCGTGGCAGGTTAGGCCGCCCGTGTTAGTGATTATCGCGGCTGCTTTTTTCATTGCCGGCACTATGTCGGGGTTGGTGGCGGGAGCGACGAGGATGTCGCCCTGATTCATTTTGTGCATGTCTTTCGGGGAAAGTATCAGTTTTACTGTTCCCTTCGCAAATCCGGGGCACGCGCATTGGCCCCTTAGTTCTTTTGATTCGATGATTTTTTCCTCAAGTACGTCCTCCCTCATTATCCGCTGCGCTTCCTTTCCAACATATACTTCGGTAGAGTCATCCTTGCTTATTGCAACCGAGAATTTGAAGCGTTCGTTGTAAAGCGAAGGGTTGGTGGGGCGGTTTTTCAGCGCTTCTTTTATTTCATTTGGCAGCATAAACCTTACTTGCTTGGGGGTCAAATGGAGCCTCTTTGCAATTTCGGCGATCAATGACCGCATCTCGAAATAACTCCTGAAAAGGATGTCCTTCCGGTCTGCCTTGAAGAATATCAGGTCGGATGCGATGTCAAAGAGTTTGATTTCGGATTTGGAAAGTTCAAGGAGGGATATTGTGCTTTTTCTTTTTATTTCATCCTCCTTTTCCTTGTTTTTTATTTTTTCGAGCTCTTTTTTTGCATCTGTTTTCTGCTTCAGCATGCTTTCCAGCACGGATTCGAAATGCTCCTTCTTCCAAGGGTCGTTTTCATATGTGCACGGGAGCCATCCATATTTTTTTGTATGTGCGATAAGGAGCTTTTGAATCTGAGGGGAATGGATGAACTTTGGGCTCTTGATTAGTGCGGCAATTTCCAACAAATCCATGTCCTGCTGCTTCCCAAGGGTGAACTTCTTTGGATTGGTGAGCGTTGTGAACAATATGCTAAGCTGGTCCTCGGTTGCATCTGGAAGGTGCCTCCTGATTATTCCCCTCAGCTTGTCCGAAAGGGCGCTGCTGAGATCGAGTGCGGGTGCGATCCAAGCGTAGCCGCGCATTTCCTTGCACCGCTTGCAGTAATCAGAATAATAAGTCCAAAGTTGTGCATTGGATTTGGAGGCTAGGGTTATGGACGATATTTCCCCGGTCAATTCCAGCATCCTTTTGCCTAGCCGGTAAGTCTCCTTGATTGCATGCTCGACAAAATCAGGATCGGATGCTACCTTTTTGCCCAGTATCTCAGCTACTCGTTGGGTGTCGCCCTCAATCTCATAAAAGCCCCACGCGTCCCCCTTGAAGGGGTACATCAGCCCCTTATAGCTTGCGCCGAGCGCTTTCTGCATGCTGCTGTTCTTCCCGCAGCCGGATTCGAAAAGGAAAATCGGGAACAGGCTCGCGTCGTTCCTGATGTCTACCTTCACCCATTTTTCCACGCGTACCCCTCAAAATATGTTAAATAGTAATATTGCAGGGAGTTATTAAATAATTATACCCCCGATATAGGGGTTTTAGAGCTCCTCCCTGAGCGACGCCTTTATTATGGCGCTTTCGGCCTTCCTTAAATGCTCGCGGAAGGTGCTTTCGTCCACACCTTCCTTTTTTGCAACCTCTTCCAGCGATTTCTTCCTTGGGAAATCATAGTACCCTTCGGAAGCCGCTTTTTTAATTGCTGAGAGCTGCTTTCCTGAAAGCCTGCCGAAAACATTGGAGATGAACAGGTCGATGGGCTGCCCATGAATCCCAAGGACCCGCACTTTCACGCCCTTGATTTTTGAAATATGCTTCGCCAAATCCTTCAGGTGCTTCTTGTCCCAGCTCGCAATGGTCCAGAATTCGTATCCTCTACGGCCGATTATGGGCTTGATGAACAGCACTTCGGAGTTCATCACCTGCGCATTGAACGCATCCAGACTCTCATGCTGGTAGAAAACCTGGTTGCCCTCGACGGAACGCACCTTGCTTCCGAAATGCCCCACAATCAGTTTCAAGTATATTTCCTTGTCGGGCCCCTGAACCAGCACTACCTTGTTCACGAACGCCTTCCCATCCTTCTTGAAAACGTTCAGGTAGTAGGAGGCAATAGTCACATCATAGTCAGCGCTGCCTGCAACTATGACGGATTTTTCACGCTTCAACTTTAACTCTGCTACCCACATAAGGACACACTAGAATTGGTAACCCCGTTCGTGGAGCGCCTTTTCGCATTGCTCAAGCGACTGGAAATGGATTCCGCCAAGGCCCGCCTTTTTCGCGCCATCGAGATTTTCAGGCTGGTCATCAACCATCACGGCATTTTGCGGGGAAACCCAGATGCGGCGGCAGATTTCCTTGTAGGCCTGCGCATCAGGCTTCTTCATGCCGATGATGCTGGAGGCGAACTCGAAATCAAAAAGGGAATTCAGGCCCATCCTCCTCGAGAATGGCTCGTGCGCCTCCCAGTTGTTGTTCGTGAATAGCACTACTTTGTTGTTTTTCTTCAGCCGGTTTATGAGCTGGCGCATTCCTCTCCGTTCATGCAGAACTCCCTTGTAATAATCATCTGCCGTTCCAGCAGAAACAACTCCGACGAAATCGAGAATCACCGCCTTTCGGAAAAAGAGGAGCTTGAAATAGGGGTAGATGAAGAGTGAAACAAGGTAGGAAATGAGGAGCCAGAGAGCGATTGTGTTCAAATTATCGAAGGGCGCCTCGAAAGTAAACAATGCCGCCACGAAAATGATTGCAGTCATCACTCCCGTCCAGTAGTCGCTTCGGAACATATGGGAAAAGGATGGTTTTTTGTGAATAAAAAGATTGGGATTGGAGGAATGGGTGGGCGAAGGCGGATATGTGAATAGGCTAGATTGTGGTAATCGGCCGGCTTTGGACTATGTAGATTTTACCCGCTTCCACCGCGTACTCGATGTCCTGCGGCTTTCCGTAGTGCTTTTCGATGGAAATGCAAGTTTTTGCGAGGGAAATGATGGATTTGCCATCGAGTTTCTGCTTTGAGCGATTTTCAGCAGGCACAGGAACCTCTTCTGTTCCCACTTGTTTTCCCTTGATCACTTTCATTATCATTTTTTCCTGCTCATTGACGGAAATGTCGCTCAGGGAAAGGTCTTTCTTTCCAACAACATAATTGTCCGGCGTGACTAGGCCGCCAACAACCGCTTCCCCTAATCCGAAAGCGGCCTCAATCACCATCTGGTTAGCATCCTTAGTGACGGGATGCACAGTGAAGACCACACCGGCAACTTCCGAATTGATCATTTTCTGCACCACAACAGCAACTGATACTTTTTGCGAGGAAAGCTTTTTCTCTATGCGGTAAAAAATTGCGCGCGGCGTGAAGAGGGAGGACCAGCACATCTTCACCGTGTCCAGCAGATTCGCCCTCTGGATGTTCATGTAGGATTCAAGTTCGCCAGCCCAGCTGGCTGCTGCGGCGTCCTCGGCAGTTGCTGATGAGCGCACTGCAACAAATTTTGCATCCAGGGAATCGAATTGGGAAAGGATGGCGTTTTCAACATCGGTGCTAATCTTCCCTTTGGCAATCGAGGCGCGGATTTCCTTCGATGCGGCGTCAACGGTTTCGGTTTTATTGATGTCAACTGTTTTGAGCATTTTTTCTATTTTTCCGGAGAGGTTGTTTTCATTTATGAATGTTTCGAATGAATCAACCAGGACGACGAATCCCGGCGGGACAGGAATGCCCGCATTGAACATCTCCCCCAGCTGAGCTCCCTTGCCGCCTGCGATTGAAACGGATGACTTGCTCAATTTTTGGAACGGCAGCACGTAATTTGGCATTTCATTCACCCCAAATTTTTTCAGGTCTCGAGGGCAATTTTCCCCTTGGAATACGAGAGCTTCAATTTGAAATCCTCCAGCAGCTTTTTCTGGATTTCCTCATCGGGCAGTTTCTGCTCCTTAATATCCAGAGCGGCCTTCAAGAGCTCATCGATGTGCTGGAAGTTCTTGTACACATAATCGCCCGCCTTCTGGTAGGAGACTATCTCCTCATCGAATTTCTTTAGGGCCGTTTGCTGCTGCTGCAAAGTATGCTCCAGGCGCTTTATGGACTTCGGTTCCTGTGAAACGATCTCGTTTTTTTCCTCATCCATCTGCTGCGAAACCGCATAGTAATATTCGTCAATTGCCTCGCAGATTGTCGGGAACTCCTTTTTCTTGAATGCATCGAATTTTGGGTTTGGGATGGATGAAAAACCGGCAATGCGTTCGTTGTCATAATAGATTGCGGGCGCTTTTTTCGGTTTTTCTGCAAGCCGGTTCTGGTTCGGGAGTGCAATGTAGGTTTCCAGCTTCTTGATGGCGCGCTTTCCGGAAATGTCCGATTTGTAGGGCTGCAAAATCGTGTAATCGGCTTTTGTAAAAATGAGGTTGCCCTTTGCGAACATTTCGAAAACAAGGTGGAACTCCTCCTCTTTCTGCAATGTAAGGACGAGCAGGCGGTCCTCGTTTTCCTGCTTCACTTCGGTTATTTTCGCGTTCTCGAGGTGCTTCCGGAGGAGCATCGTGTAATTCGTGGGAACATCGGGGGATTCCTCGATGTATTTGGAGAGGTTTGCGCGCAGCCCCAGCTCGACAATGAGGTTGTATTCCTTGTCGCCACGCACCTTGAACCGGAAAACTTTGGGCCGCAATTCGAAAATCTTGTTCAGGAAGCCGCCAACGAGAACCTGGAGCTCCTCCGCCACGTAATAGTAATCGAGGTTGCTCATTTTCTGGAGTGCAAGCGGCATGTCATCACGCTGATAAATACCAAAGGCAGGCGAAATATAAACCGAGCAAATATAAACCGGCATTGCTTATTAATCAGGTGCCTTTCACATGCAAAATCGGGCACAGATCGCAACGTTTATATATCTTGCTCAAGTTATATCGTCACCGATATAATTATGTGGCGATGATATGGAAGATCACGGCGCAAAAGGTCTTGTGGAGCTGTTCATACTGAACGAGTGCAGCCACAAGCCGCTTTCGGGCAAGGACCTGATGCAGAAAGCATCGGAATTATCCAAGGGCAAATGGGTCCCATCCGCAGGGAGCGTTTATCCCGCGCTTGCAAAAATGGAAAAGGGAGGGTTGGTAAAATCAAGCCTCCGGAAAAAGGGGAAGGGAAGGCGGGAAATTGCGTACGAACTAACGGCAAAGGGGAAGCATTCGTTCGGCGCGTGCAAGGATAAAATTGAGGAGATGGGCTCGGTGATGGGGGCCGTCAACCCGATATTCCTGCGCATATTGCAGGACCTTGATGATGAGGAAACGGAAGAGGCGCGCGTGTTTTGGATGAAAATCATTGAATTCCGGAAGCAGCTGCTTGCAGAGCCCAGGCAGGAAGTGAGGCACAGGCGCCTGGTTAGGATGTTCAGGCTGTTCCAGAAGGAACTTGATGATGCGAAGAAGGAATTAGGGCTGAGAAAATGACTTCCCGTAAAATAGTATTGAAGCTGGACAATGTATGCAAAACCTACGGGGAGGGCGATGTGGCGGTAAAGGCGCTCTGTCATATAAACATCGAGCTGAAAGAAGGCGAGGTTGTCGCCATAATGGGGCCCTCGGGAAGCGGGAAAAGCACGATGCTGCACATACTGGGGCTGCTCGACAGGCCGACGGAAGGGAAATTGTATTTGGACGGCATAGAAACCTCGACATTGACGGATGACGAGCTTGCGGCAATAAGGGGGAAGAAAATAGGCTTCGTGTTCCAGTTCTTCTTCCTGATTCCCTCATTGACGGTGCTAGAAAACGTGGAGCTTCCGATGATGCTCCTTGGGCTGGATGGGATTGACCGCACAAGAAGGGCGAAGGAGCTCCTGAAAAAGGTGGGGCTGGAGGACAGGATGCACCATCTGCCTTCCGAACTTTCAGGAGGGCAGCGGCAGAGGACCGCGATTGCAAGGGCGCTTGCCAACGACCCCTCAATAATACTCGCGGACGAACCGACTGGGAACCTCGATACAAAAACCGGGAGCGAGATCATGCAGTTATTCGATGATTTGCATAAAAAGGACGGCCGCACGATCATTTTCGTGACGCACGACCCGGATTTGGTGCAGCATTCGGAGAAGGTCATCCTGCTCCGGGACGGGAAAGTGGAAAAGATCGTAGGGGATGGGAAAACCCTGCTAACTCATATGGGAAATATTCGTCTTAAAAAATAGGTGATAGGGATATGAACGGAAGGAACATCGGAATCGTTTTTTGCGCATTGCTGGTTTTGCTGATGCCCCTTGCCAGCGCGGGAGTGCAGGTGGTGAGCTATTCCATTTCACCATCCGTATTGAAGCCGGGAATGAGCGGCACCATAACCATCACGTTCAACAACCCCAGCACTACGGAATTCGTGACGGACGCTTACCTCTCTGGCTCTGCATCGGGCATACAGTTCACTTCGGGGAATCGGATCGGCGATCTGGGCGCATTGGGAACAACGCTTGTTTCCGTGCCATTCAATGTTCAATCAAGTGCGACTCCGGGAATGGTTTCGGCCACGCTGACATTAGGGTATACGAGCAGCTTGAGTGGCGCAAGCAATTCCAAAGTATTTTCAGTGCCGATAACCATCGCTGCTACAACCCTGCTGAAGGTCACGGACGTGCGAATCAGCCAGGAATCCGTCAAGCCGGGGGATTCGTTCACTTTGGAAGCAACCATTGAAAATTCAGGAGGCGCAATAAGGAATTCCTACCTTTCATACACCTCTACAGCCGCATTCACATTTGAAGGCACCACAAAAATCGACGTGGGCGACCTGAACACTGGCGAGAAGAGGAGAATCACCATCCCCATACTTGCGGGGAACAGCATGACCGCAGGCTATTACTCGGTGCCCTTCGCATTGAACTTCGACGACCCCGTAACAGCGGGAAACAATGAGACGCTTTATTTCGGCCCCATAACAGCGGTAACGGATTACGAGATTTTCTCCATAACCGCGCAGACCGAGGATGCAACCCCGGGCGGAAAGGGAATATTCAGGATCATTGTGAAGAATACGGGCACATTCGATTTAAGGAACTTCAAAATCGGCCTGCAAAGCGCGACGTTCTTCACCCCGCTCGACTTCACCGAGAAGACCATAGACCTGATCAGGGTAGGGGACACGAGGCAGGTGGAATTCGAAGTGGGAATTGGAACCAATATCGTCGCTCAAGTATACCCGCTCCCCCTAACAATAACCTACCAGACGAAAAGCGGCAGCCAGACCGTCACAAAATCGGTCGGAGTTAGAATCGGGGGCGCACCGGACTTATCCTTATATATCAGCTCCAATCCGGCCGTAATCACGAACGACAACAAGCCGTATTCGATATCCATTCAGGTATCAAATACGGGCAACACGCCTGTAAGGGCGCTTGCTGTGAAGGCAAACTCGAAAGAGCTCGAAATTCTGAGCCCCAAGGATGCGTTCATCGGCACGCTGAGCCTCGACGATTACAGCACGGTGCAATACGATGCGGTCATCAAAAAAGGGGTTGCCCCGGGGCATTACAACATTGAGATTGAGCTCTCATACAAGGACTCCTACAACCAGCCGCACCTCGAGAAGAAGATGGTCGGATTCCAGATATTCTCGCAGGAGCTGGCATTGGTGGCAAGCAAGCAGAGCGGGAACAACCCGTTGGTAATGGTGGTGGTCGTAATAATCGTTGGAGTCGCGGCATACTTCATTTACAAGCGCTTCTTCAAGAGCAAAATGAGCCAGACGCTCAAGCTGAAGTAGCCCAATTTCAGGGAATTGCCATGACGTCGGACATTGACTTACTGGGGTATGCATTCGACAATATGCAGCATCGTCATCTGAGGAGCTGGCTCACCATAGTCGGGATAATAATCGGCATCGCATCCATCGTGCTGCTGGTATCCATCGGGCAGGGGCTGGATAAGGAAATAAAAAGCCAGCTCAGTTCCATCGGGACATCGTACGTCATCATCCTTCCCGGCAGCCCCAATTCGGAAGGGACGCAGTTCGGCCCCCCCACTTTCCGAGGGGCGCTATACCAGAATGATGCGGACAGCATCCGCCGGCTTCCGGGAGTGAAATCAGTGTCATCTGCGGTTGTGATCGGCGTTGCCAATCTCGAGTACAAGGGCGAGCGTGCTGGCACCGTCGTTGTTGGGGCGGAGCCGTATGCGATGGATGATTTCCTTTCCATCGGATTCGAGAAGGGGAGGTTCATAGAGGAAGGCGACCAGGGCGGCGCGGTCATAGGGAATACCGTTGCTAAGACATTGTTCCCGGATGAAGTGGATTATGGGAAAACATTCAAAATTAATGGGAGGGACTTCCGCGTCAAGGGCATCCTCAATAAGGGAGGGACGTTCAGCCCCTATGACAGCTTCGTTTTCATTGACATGGGGGTTGCGCGCGAAATCGGCAAAACAGTGGGAAGCAAGCGGATAGACCGGCTATTCGTTATCGCCAACTCCGCGGAAGAAGTCGCCAATGTGGAAAAAATGGTGACGCAGGAAATCGCCAAGCGGCACAAGGTATCGGTTGAAAACAGGGATTTCCAGACGCAGACAGCGCAAAGCATTTCGGATTCGGTGAGCCAGATAACAGGCATCCTTTCGGTATTTTTGGGCCTTATTGCAAGCATTTCGCTGATCGTTGGGATGGTCGGGATCGCGAATGCAATGTTCACATCCGTGCTTGAAAGGACGCGGGAAATCGGGATTTTGAAGGCAGTTGGGGCAACGCAGGCAGCAATCACGAAAATTTTCCTTTACGAGGCAGGGCTCATTGGCATGGCCGGCGGCATATTGGGGGCGGCAATAGGCGCGGGGCTGTCCATCCTGCTTTCGAAGTTCGGCGTGCCTTCATCAATAAGCTTTGAATTCATCGGGCTATGCATCTTCCTTTCATTCCTAGTAGGGCTCGGATCGGGCTTCTTCCCGTCGAGGGATGCGGCTCGCATGCAGCCTATTGAGGCATTGAGGTATGAGTGAGGTCTGGCGTTTATGGTATCCCTTAAGGAAACGGTGAATTACGCGGTCAGGGGGCTGCGCTACAGGAAATTGAGGAGCGTGCTGACCATACTCGGGGTTGTGATCGGGATAGCAGCAATAGTGATTTTGATCGCGCTCGCACAGGGGCTTGACAAGGCCGTAAGGGACGAGATTACGGGCATGGGCACCAATTTCATCCAGGTGATGCCCGGGAAGAGCACGGGACTGACAAGCTTCTTCTCGCAGAGCGGCGCGCTTTACCAGAAGGATGCAGACTCGATCAGGGGGCTCCCCGGCATCGAAGGCGTTACAGCCATTGTCACTCCGGGGTTTGCGACCCTGACATACAGGAACAGCACGCTTACATCCATTATCGCGGGGATTGAGCCAGACGAGGTAAAAAACTATTACAAGAAATTCGGCATGGAAGCAGGTGAATTCCTCAAGGACTCCGACCATAACGGGATCGTTTTCGGGAACTCGATTGCAAAAACGGGCTTCAAGGACGAGGTGCAGGTAGGGAAAATCGTCTATGTGAACGACGTGCCCTTCAAGGTGAAAGGCATCATCAATCCCTCTGCGGGGGTCGATTCCGACATCTATATTGACGTGCATGCGGCAAAGCAGTTCATTTCGGATACGGAGGACGAGAACAGGATTTATTCAATCTTCATAATAACGAAGGAGGGATGGGAAGTTGCGCCAATTGCGAAGCAGATAGAGAAAATCATCGCGAACAACCACCGCGTCAAAATCGAGGACAAGGATTTCCAGCTCATGACTGCGGACAGCATACTTGAATCAGTTGGGGTGATATTCGGGCTGCTTTCGGTTTTCCTGGGGATGGTCGCAGGCATCGCCCTTCTCGTAGGCAGCATCGGCATAGCAAATTCAATGTTCACTTCCGTCCTCGAGCGCACCCGGGAGATAGGGATCCTCAAGGCGGTTGGTGCAAGCGAAGGGACCATCACAGGGATGTTCCTCGTGGAGGCGGCAATGCTGGGCGCATTCGGGGGCATTATCGGCGTGGCATTCGGTTTTTTGGTAACCGAACTGCTGAAGGCGTTTGGCGCGCCCCTTTCCGTTTCAATCGAATTGGTCGTATTTTCAATCCTCATTTCGCTCATAGTTGGGGTCATCTCGGGTTATTTCCCGGCAAGGCATGCGGCCCAATTGCAGCCTGTGGAGGCGCTCAGGTACGAATGAGGGCTTTGATAAACCACGGGCTTATTTTCGATAATATTGACGTTTGGATGCGAAAATGTTGTGGGAGTGGACAATATGGCAATAATTGAAACAAAGGGGCTAACAAGGAAATTTGGTAGCTTCACGGCAGTGGACGGGCTGTCGCTTGCCATAAATGAGGGTGAAATTTTCGGCCTGCTGGGACCGAATGGCGCCGGCAAAACCACGACAATTTCGATGCTTTGCACCATTTTGAAGCCCACAGCCGGCACCGGCAGGGTCAACGGCTTCGATATTGACAAGGAGCAGGATAATGTGAGGAAATCAATCGGGATAGTATTCCAGGACGGCAGCCTTGACGAGGAACTGACCGCAATGGAGAATTTGGAGATGCACGGCAGGCTTTATGGGCTCGACAATGCAAAGATAAAGGAGAGGTCGGCGGAAGTTCTGGAGATAGTCGAGCTCGCAGACCGCAGGAACGACGTGGTAAAAACATTTTCCGGGGGGATGAGGCGAAGGCTGGAGATTGGAAGGGGGCTGATGCATTTCCCGAAAGTGCTTTTCCTGGATGAGCCAACCATAGGGCTTGATCCGCAGACAAGGGACCACATTTGGGAGTACATACTGAAACTGAAGAACGAGCAGGGAATTACAATAGTGCTTACCACCCACTACATGGAGGAGGCGGAGAAGCTTTGCGACAGGATTGCCATTATAGACCATGCCAAAATCATTCTTTTGGGGACCCCTGGCGAACTGAAGGGAAAACTGGACGGCCAGATGGCAATTTCCATCGTGGTTGCAAAGGAACAGATTGATGTGATGATGAAATTGCTGGAAGGCCAGAAATTCATAAAGAAAATTTCCAAAACCCAGGATGCGCTTAATCTTTCTGTTAATGACCAAAAGGGCGCCTTCCCGGCAATACTGGACCTCGCTAATAAAAACCACATAAAAATCGAGAGCATCGAGACGCACCGGCCCTCGTTGAACGATGTGTTCATTCATTTCACCGGAAGGGATTTGAGGAAGGAATCTGCCGAGGGGATGTCTGCAATGATGAGGGCAAGGATGAGGAGATAATTACGGCGTTTTCACGGAAAACATGGGGTATGCTGAAAGGAAGATAAACATGGCATTCATGCACGAGCTGAACGGTATAAAAGCGATCTGGCTGCGCGAATTCATCAGGTTCCGGAGGCAGCGGTCGAGGATACTGACGTCCATCATCCAGCCTTTGCTCTGGCTGTTCCTTTTCGGCGCGGGCTTCAGCAGCATCGCCAATGTGGGGAACGGCATAGACTACCAGGCATACCTGTTCCCGGGGATCATCGGCATCACAGTGCTGTTCACATCAATATTCTTCGGTGTTTCGATCATCTGGGACAGGCAGTTCGGTTTCCTGAAGGAGATTATGGTGGCGCCGCTTTCAAGGATCTCGATATTTTTCGGCAAAGCGCTGGGAGGGACTACGACCTCCATGATTCAGGGAACGCTCATACTGCTGATCGGCCTTGCACTGAACCTGAACATGACTCCCGAACGAGTACTCCTCATATTGCCGGTAATGTTCCTTCTTTCCCTCACGATCGTAAGCTTGGGATTGATCATGGGCTCGATGATGGAAAGCTTCGAGGGGTTCAACCTCATCATGACGTTCATCAACATGCCGATGTTTTTCCTGAGCGGTGCGCTGTTTCCGGTTGATGATTTGCCTGCGTTCCTCAAGCCGTTGAGCATAGCCAACCCCATGACATATGCAGTTGATGCTTTTCGGGGCATCCTAATCGGAATAAACGCAACGGAGATTTGGATCGATGTGGCAATCCTTGCCGGATTTTGCATCCTGTTTTTGGGCGTAGGCGCGTACATTTTCAGCAGGAGGAAATAAAGAATTGGGGTGGAAGGGTTAGGAAGGAAAATTGGGGCGTAAATAAAACCATGGCAACCGAATCGGGAATCAGGAAAGCGCTGAAGAACTGCATCGACCCTGAAATCTCAATAAACATTGTGGATTTGGGCCTAATTTACGATGTGAAAGTTGCTGGGGGAAAGGTGCACATCAAATTCTCGCTGACATACCCCGGATGCCCGCTGGAGCCGCAGATACGGGAGCAGATGATGGCGGAAGTGGGGAAAGTGAAGGGAGTGAAGCAAATTGTTGCAGAGCTCGTGTGGGAGCCCGCATGGAGCGAAAAGATGATGACCGCCGACGGGAAGGAAATGATAAAATATTTGCGCGGATTTTGAGAGGAAAAAAACCTCAAGCTGCCCCTTTGCATCTGTCAACAACAAATTTCCTATCCTGCACTTCAAGGAACGGAAGCAGTTTGGGCCCGCGCTCCTTCCCGATGAAGATCAGGTAGGCGGATTTGAAAAATTCCTGGATGGAAATGCCGTTCGCCTCGCAGATTTTCTTGATCTCCTCCTGCTGCTTGTCCGAGTCGGATTCGTTTCCAAAGAATGAGCCAAATTCCAGAAGGGAATTCTTTTGCTTTTCGGATAATTTTGAAAATTGCCCTTCGGCTTCCTTATCACTGAGAATATGGGCCTTGACATCCTCCGGCGCATGGAGGGAAATCCAGTTTTTGCATAATGCGAGGCGCGCTTTGGCCGATTCAATCTCCGCAGAGGTGTCAACATGGCCCATCCTCTTCAAAATGGAAATGCATTGCTCCGTTGCAAATAACTGAACCAGCTGGGCGCCGAAAGAATAGGAGATCCTGCGGGAGTATTCCGCAGGCTTGTTCTCAACGGACAACTCATACATTCTTCTGGTGTTTTCCTCGCGGTTCTCCGTGCGCTCCTGCTCCTTCCCAAAAAATACCTTTTCAGCTGCATCGTATTCATCCAGAAGCGCCCAGATCCTCGTGAGTTCCAGATCCCTTTGCTTTTCAGGGCGTTTTGCATAATAGAAAAGGAATGCGTCCGGCTCCATTATTTTCATCATGTCCTGTACGAGGTAAACATTGCCCTTGCTTGCAGACATCTTCTGCCCATTGACGAGGAAGAACTCGTACACGAACGGGATGGGCGGCTCGATCCCGTAAATGCGCTTCATTATCTCAATGCCGCTCTTCCAGCTGCCCTCATAATGATCCTTCCCGAAAGGCTCATAAGTGGTGTTAAAAATTCCCCAGAGCGCGGGCCATTCGAAACGCCATTGCAGCTTCCCTTCCTTCCAGTCAACTTCGCCCTTGAAGCCGCAGCCCTCGCTTTTTTTCTTCTTTATTTGCTTGCCGCCGCAGGTGAAATGCACCTTGCGCGTTTCCAAATCGAATGCGTCAATGTTCGCCAGCGTCTTGCATTTGGGGCAGATCGCATCGAATGGGATGTAGCTTTCGGATTTTGTCGCCTGGAATTCGGAGATGAGCTTGCCCGCTTCCGCTGATTTCTCAAAAACCTTCCTTATGTACGGCTCGAATTTTCCGCTTTCGTAAATATCATTCACGGAATAAAGTGTCGGGTGCATGCCCAGCAGGTTGACACCATCCATCCAGACCTTCGTGAAATGCTTGCTCCAGCTCTGGCAGCATTTGAACGGGTCCGGGACGATGAAAAGCGGCATCCCCAAATAAGGCGACATGTCCATCAGGTCCTTCGAGAAATGCCAGTTGCCCTCCAGGTCAGGAAGCTTCAGCGGAACGTCCTTTAGCGGGTCGCGGTCATCGGTTGTGTGCACGAAAGTGATTTCGCGGCCTTTCTCCTTCACAGCCTTGTACGGGAAGAACGCCCTCGCAACATCGTTCAGGTTGCCGATGTGCTTGCCTCCGGAGGGAGTTTGCTGGCACTTAACATTAGGCACAACCCCTTCCCTGTCAGCGCGTTCGATGATTTTTCCAGCCAGCTGGTCCGCCCAATGCATAATAATCCGGCTGTTATTAGGGGGGATAAAATAAAAAAGGTGAAAAATGGGGAGAAAACAGGAAAAAGCCGTTAAAAGGGTTTCCAATAGCATGAATCCCTGAGCTCCTTTGTGAGGGGGGTAATGGAGTTGAGCAGTTCTCCCTCCACCGTGCTGTTCTCCTGTATCGACATCTTGGGGTAAACTTTCGCACCGGAAAGATTGGAATGCTCGCCAATGCGGCATTCAAACCCCACCATTGAAAAATCAGTAACAGATGAGTTTTGGGAGATTGCAACCTTTCCATCAATTATTGAATTTTCAATAATGCATTTATCCCCGATTCTGCAACCCTCGAAAAGGATGGAATTTGAGATTTGGGCGCTTACACCGATTTCGCAGCTTTTCATGAGATGCACGTAAGGCCCGATTTTCGCGTTTTCCTTGATCACGCAGCCCTCTTCGATCACAACCGGGTTGGTTATTTCTGCTGTTTTGGCGATTTTTGCAATCGGGGAGATTTTGGTGCCGTTCCTTGCTTGTTTTGAGAGCAGGTCAAAGGCCTTCCTATTGGTTTGCAGGTAATCCTCGCAGTTCCCGATATCGCCCCATATCCCTTGGAAGGGGTAGCCGGAAATGTGCAAATCTTTCACGAAATGTTCCCATAGGTCGCCTATCTTGTCCGCCTTTTCCCCTTTTTTCCTCTTCATTTCAGTGTATGCTGGAAGATGCTCATTCACGAATTTGGGGTGGAGCGCATATATAGCGGTGGATGCAAGCTTGGAAAGTGCCTCCTCGGGCTTCGGCTTTTCCTGGAAATGCGTTATCCGGCCGCCGCTGTCCGTTTTTGCAACCCCGAAAAGCTGCACCTCGGTAGCGCTCGCAAGCTCGAATAAGGCAATGCTCGCATGCGCCTTGCGCTGCCGGTGCGATTCGGTGAAAGCCCTCATATCGAGCCCTACGATGAAATTATCCCCGCCGATGACAAGTGCGCCCTCCTCTGCGCCCACTTTGGCGAGCACGTAATTTATCGCGCCCACGGATCCCATCTTCCCTTCCTCATCCGTGAGGGGCTCGTAGATGTACCTGATCTTGACGCCGCTTTTTTTGCCATTCCCGAAGAAATGCTCTATTTTCTCCTGGTTTTCCTTGAGGGAAATAATAATGTCCTTGATGCCTGCAGCAGCGAGAAGGTCGATCGTATACTGCAGGATGGGCTTGCCTGCAACAGGGAGGAGCGGCTTGGGAGTGCGGAGAGTGAGCGGATATAGGCGCGTGCCGTAGCCCCCAGCGAGAAGTATGGCTTTCATACGTACCAGCAGGAAAAACGGATTTGAGGCTTAAAAACCCATCCGGATTATGAGGCAGGTGAAAAAAAGGCGGATCGACTCATGACACAATCAACCTCCGCTTCAAATGAAAAAACCTCATCGCCCGCCCACTCAAATTATTCTGGAGATGAGGTAGCAGAAACCGGTTGCAAATAGCTTCAGTATCATGTTGGCGAGCGAAAGGACCGAGAATATCAGGAGAGCGACGAATATCTCGAACCGGTTCTTGAAATCGTTGAAGAACGGCATCTCGTCCAGCTTCTTCCGGATGGCCACCAAATCCTGATCGTTCAAGTCCGCTTCGGGCTTCTCCTCGATGAGCAATGCAAGCTCTTCCTTCAGCTCGGGCCATGCCTGCTTGAAGGGCGATGAGAGGATTTTCACTCCCTCGGGTGTCTTGAAGAACGCATACGTGTCGTCCCTAAGCTTCAGCTGCGAGGAAGAATCCAGGAGATCGTAAGTTTTGGGGATGACTCCGTCCGCATATTTCTTTTCTTCCGCATTTGTGAACGCATTAATGTTGGCGGCCCTGAAATAAGCATACTGCGCCTTCACCAACGGCTTTACATCATCCGGCTTGAGGTATTTTGAGGGATCCGAAGAGATCTCGTCAAGTTTCGAATCCTCGATTTTGGTTTCCCTTATCGCATCCGCAAGGGAGCCCTGGAACTGCCCCTGCACCATCGGCGTCAGTTTTGCAACGTTCGAGATGAAAAGCTCGTAATAGCTGTCGCGGTCGCCTGACACTTTTACTGCCGTGAACAGCACCGCCACAAGCGCCATGACGAGGAGCATCTGCCCGAGCCGCTTGTAAATCTCGCCCGTGGATAGGTTCGCCAATACCGTTCCGAAGAGCGACGTAAGCATAAGGCTGAATCCAAGATATACGTATGCAAGGAGGTACCGGGAATCAACAAGGTAGCCTATTATCACGGGAATGATGATCAGCGTGGAGAATGCGAACGCATTGGTGGAGCGTATATTGAACCCGAAGAACATCGCAAATGCCATGGAAAGCGCGTAAAGGAGGAAGAAAAGGATGAATGCTATTGAGAAAATCTTATCGATGTTGTTGGAAACCCTCGAGAAATCGAATATGTCATTGAATGAGAAGCCCGTTTTGGCGAACATTATGAATGAGAACGTGGAGAGAAGCAGAACGGCGATCAGGAAGGGCAGCTTGTTTTTAGCAGCCTTGTCAAGCTCGAAGCTGAAATTGACGCTTATTTTGGATATGCCCTTCTTGTTCAGGACTGATTTTTCAGGCGGAATTTCAGGGGCCGGCTCCTCCTTTGCCAGCTTGGAGATTATCTCCTTCTGCTTTGCCTTCTTATCCTCCTTTTCCTCCTTCCTGTCCTCTTTCTTGCCGTCCTTCTTATCGTCCGCCTTCTCGGCCATAAGTATCATCCCCCTTCAAATCCCACATCGGAAATGAGTAATCAGAGGTGGTATATAAAGCTAATTAAATCTAATCGGAATGCGCCTTATGTTTCCCTATTCTGTCCTCCACTTTCCCTATTTTTGTGGTTTTTTCCCTCAGCTCCTTGATTGTGATCCCCTCCAATTTACGGAACAGGATTTCGCTTTTCCCGATTTTATGCTCGTGCGGCAGCAATTTTGAAGCATCATCCCAATCGTATTGCTCCTTCAGATTTAGAATTTTCCTGATTTTACCAGCGGCTTCCGGAATGATGGGGGAGAGCATTACCCCAAGCGATTTGCAAATGTTTGCACACGTCCAAAGCACCGCTTCCTGCCTTTCCACTCTCTTCCAAGGCTCGTTGCTTTGGAGGTACTGGTTTCCTTTTGCAGAGAGCTCGAGAATAGTCTGGATGGCGGAAACTAAATCTATGTTGTCATACAGCTTGTCAACCTTCTCCACATATACTTTTATCTGCTTCACCATTTCCTCGTCTTCGGCAGTGAAGTTGGCCGGTTTTTTTATTTCGCCAAAGTTCTTCGTTTCTATGAAACTCGTCACGCGGTTGAAAAAGTTGGAGAGGTTGCCCATCAATTCCGTATTGACACGGCTCTCAAATTCGCTCCATGTAAATTCTGTATCGCGGACCTCCGGAAGCTTTAATGCAAGGTAAAATCTCCACACATCAGCTGGAAGCGCGTCTCTCGCATCCTCGATGAAGGTTTCGCAGAATATGCCGTGCCCCTTGCTCTTGCTTATTTTCCCGCCCTCATAATTCAGGAATTGGTAGCCGCTCACCTGGTAAGGAAGGTTGTAGTGGCCTTCGCCGATAAGCATTGCGGGGAAGAAAATGGTGTGGAAGGGGATGTTGTCCTTCCCGATGAAATGGAATAATTTTGTTTTCTTGTCAATCCACCACTTCTTGAATTCGTACTCCTTGTTTTCTATGCCCTTGTCTTGCCCGATCCATTCCTTTGTTGAGGAAATGTAGCCGATGGGCGCATCGAACCACACGTAGAGCACCTTTTCCTCGTACCCTTTGACGGGGACTTTCACGCCCCACTTCAGATCGCGGGTAATTGCGCGTTTCTTCAGGCCTCCCTTGAGCCAGCCCATCGCAAGGTTTTTCACCTGCGGCTTCCAGTGGGAATTTTCCCTTATCCATTCCTCTAGTTTCGGCTGCAATTTGTCGAGATTAAGGAAGAGGTGGGTGGTTTCCTTGATTACGGGTGCGCTTTTGCAGAGTACGCAGTGGGGTTTGATCAGTTCTGAAGGGGTTAGCATGGTGCCGCACTGCTCGCATTGGTCTCCCCTTGCTCCCTCGTGAGCGCAATGGGGGCATTTCCCTTCAACGAAGCGGTCAGCAAGGAAGCGCTTATCCTTTGCGCAATAGGGCATTTTCATCTTCTGCTGGGAAATGAATCCGTTTTTCTGCAATTCGAGGAAAAATTCCCTCGTAATCTCGTGATGGATCGGCCGGCTGGTGCGCGAGAAATTATCATAGGAAAGCTCAAACCAGTCGTAAATTTTCTTGTGTATCTCAAAAAAAGTATCGCATAATTCGGTTACTGGAATCCCAGCTTTCTCAGCAGCGATTTCGGAAGGGGAGCCGTGCTCATCCGTGCCTCCAATGAAAACCGTTTCCCTCCCCTTCAACCTGCAGTATCGCGCGAATATGTCCGCCGGTAGATGGGAGCCGACGATGTTCCCTATATGGGGCACATTGTTCACGTACGGCAATGCTGCTGTTATGAGGTAACGTTCCGGCATAAGCTCACTTAGGAGCATAAATTAGGGAGAAGAAGCTCTAAAAAGGGCATCATTGGGGTGCGGGGGAAAGGAAATTATAATTAGGGAATGAAAAATAAAGGGAAAAAGGGGGGAAGCTACTTTCTGCTCTTGACCGGCTGAGCCTTCCCGAAAAGCGAATACCTCCTATCTATCCGGAGGAAGCCGGAGCCGAATTTGCTCTCCAGCCTTGCGAGAACCGCGTTGAACAGCACGAATGAGAGTGCAATGCCTACTGCAAATGCCGCCCTTTCATAAACCACAATCGGCATCAGTGCAGCCCAGAACCCTGCAGTTGTTGGGAAGGAGTACAGCCATACAACGCTGCCGATGGAATGCGCGGCGAATGTTGCACCCAGGGAGCGAGCGAGCAAGTTATCCTTGAAGAATAGCGCCGCGACTACCGGGATGAGCCAGAATAGCGAGAAATACCATGCCTCCCCGCCTACCGGATGAATTACGAAGAGGAGCATTGCCGCAACCGGTGCAAGCAATGCGTAATTTCCCTTCAGCCCTCTCTTGGAGCCGAATGTTGCGAAATAGTATGCTGCAAAAAGCATGGGAGTAAGACGGAGGATGTTAATGGCGTCAAATGCCTTGCCTAAATAGATGAAGCTGATGAGTTCCGCGAACAGCACGGAAATCACGCCGACAACAGGCCCGAGAATGCCTCCAGCAATTGGTCCGATGAATTGGAATGCGGTGAAATACTGGCTTGCAGCGCCCCATACTGCGGAGAATTTAATCTGATCCGCAATGAGCACCGCGAATGAGAAGATAGCAATGAATAGCGCGCCTTTCCCCGAGATCCATTTAGAGATATTTTCCATAACTTCGAGTGCACCTCTTAGAAAACCAAACCCACGGGAATAACTTGCGCCAGCGGATTTAAATTGGTTTCGTTTAAAAGGAAAATGAAAAAGGGAAAATCCTTCCGGCGTTGGGATGCGCCTTGCCTATCTTATCAGCCTAATGATTTTTGTCTTCCCGGCATTGGATTTGGGGTCGCTAGCGAGTTCGGCTGAGATCAGGCGGGCGGATTCGAACATCTGCAGGTAGTTCATTATGTGCCTCTCGGAAACCGGCTCCTTCCTTTCCTTCTTCCTAAGCTCATTGAATTTCTGGTAAATTTCGCCTGAAGTGAGGGATTTGCCCTTCTCCTTCGCATCCTTCAGAATTTGCAAGAGCATTTTTTCGTTCTCCCCCATCAAATCCACATTCTTCATAAGTGAAGACTCGGCAGCTTTTTCAATAACAGCCTTCACATCCGCAACCTCTATTCTGCTTTTTTCCTTGGAATCCGCCTTCATTGCCGCTTGGAGAAGCGTTTCAATTGCAATCCTGGCGTCGCCTTTGTTTTTCGCACCATGGGCGGCGCAGAGGGCGATAATTTCCGCTGAGTAAGTGCCCTGCTTGAGCGCGATTTTCGCTCGCTCTTCCAGAATGTCCTTAAGTTGCTGCGGCGAGTACTGCGGGAAGTGCATTTCCTTTAGTGAGAGCGAACTGCGGATGCGGTCATCCAACGAATAGAAAATCTCCGGCACGTTGGTTATGCCGATTATCCCGAAAACGATTTTATAGTTCTCATCTGAACGCGAGAGCTGGTAGAGCACGTCGGTTTCATTTTTGTGAAGCAGCCGATCGACCTCATCCAATGCAATGATGGCGGATTTCTTGTCGTATTTGAGCTGCTCGATTATGCGGCGGAATATCTCATCATCCGCGAGCCCTCTCCTTGCAAGCCCCAAACCGATTTTTTCAGCTATGTATGAGAGTATCGCCTGCTTGGAGGGGAATTCCCAGCAGTTGATGTGGATGCAGTGCACCTTGCCGGAGAATTCCTTGAGCTCGTTGAAAACGTATTTTACGCTGGAGGTTTTGCCAGTTCCGGTTGGGCCGTGAATGAGGAGGTTTTGGGGCTTGAGGTGCTTTAGAGTTGGCTTGAGTGAATCCGCTATTTCCCGGATTTGATTGTCGCGGTGGAGCAGCGATGAAGGGACGTATTCGGGCATCAATGCCTGCTGGTTCCTGAAGATGCGGCTTTCCTCCATTGAAGGCGAGAATAATTTGTCCATATTACCGAATAGGTTACTGCTGCAAATTTATTAATGCCTTTTACCCACCCGAAATGACCCTGCGAAAATAATATGTTTAATCAGTCCGTTTTAATGCTCATGGAGAATATCGTCGAGGAAGAAGCATTTTTAGGGACGTATAAATATAGGACATTTGGGGAAAAAGCGTTAAATAAATACAGGCATTGGTTTCCGGTCAAATCATCAGCGGATCTTTCTGAAATTGTGGCGAGTTTGCTAACGGATGGGCATTTGGAAGGAAGAAAAGTGCAGGATCATTTCAAATACGATTATTTCGGTTATTTCTCAAAAAATACTGAGGATCTGGAGCATTTCAACGGATTGTTGAAAAGGTGTTTTGGTATCCAAGGAAAAATTAGGAGTTGGGGAAAGCGGTTAAATGGTGCAAGTACCGGGGTCATCGTCTGCAATTATGCACTCTCAAGAATTCTTTTTCTTTGTGGAGCTGAAAGGGGCGATAAAATAACAAAGGAATATCGCCTTCCGGCATGGATTTCGAATGGATCACTTGATACAAGGGCAGCTTTCCTGAGGAGGGCATTTTCATGCGAAGGGACAATAACCCGCGATAATAGAGGCTATTGGGCATTGAAGTATACCATGGGAAAAACTGAAGCTATTTCGCAAAACGGGATTACCTTTCTTACAGACATGAAAAAAATGTTATATGAGTTCGGAATAGAGTCAAACAACATATTCCTAAACCAGAAGATATTGAGGAAGAAGGATAATACAACAACATATATGTACTGCTTAAAGATATTGAGGAAATCAATTCCGGTTTTTGCGGATAAAATCGGCTTCGACATAGGATATAAAAATGATAGGCTTCAAAAAGCTAGAGCATGGGCCTCTACATCTAGGGTCTCCCCTAACTAATCAGTTAAGGGGGCTAGCTCTTGTAGCTTAGTCTGGTTGGAGCGTTCGACTGATATTTTCCCGGCTCATTTGGGTCGGCAAGTCGGACATCGAAAGGTCCCCGGTTCAAATCCGGGCAGGCCCATTTTTTGGATGTCTTAGGGGTGTTCCCAGAAACCCAAAGTTTCTGGACACGCCTAGATCTAAAGATCTAGTGCGAACCCAGGTTCCCCTGCTACCACCCTATTTACCGGCAACTTTCCCCTCAAAACCAATATATACCAGTTTGGGCAAATAATTTGGGGGGATCGCATGGATAGGAAACTCATACTTGCGGGGATTGTTTTGGTAAGCATGTTCTTCGCCGTGAGCTTTGACCCGCTCGGCCTTAGCAAGAAATTTTCAGCTGAAAATGCGATCGAGGCTGGCACAACCAGCTCAACGGGTTTGGTGACTGCAGGGAACATCTACCAGACGGTTCTTCCGGGAGCTTTCTTCCTTGCGCTGATAACTTTATTCTACTATTTTGCAAGGGAGCAGGCTGGGGAGCAGTAAAAATAAAGGAAAAAAGCTATTTGCCTAGTTTACTCCTTCCCGAATGAGAGCTTGTCGTCCACCGCGTTCGCTTTCTCCAGCTGCACCTTTGCCTCAGCTGACGCGATGCTCCGTCTTGTGATATCGATCACATCGGGATTGCAGGAGATGCTATCTATCCCATAACGCACAAGCGCTTCCGCAAATTCGGGGTAAACTGACGGAGCTTGGCCGCAAATCCCAACCTTGACGCCATATTTGTGGCACACCTGGATGACGTGCTTGATGGAGTTCATCACTGCAGGGTCGCGCTCGTCGAAATCCTCCGCAACTACGGGAGAATCGCGGTCAACACCGAGTGTAAGTTGGGTAAGGTCGTTGGAGCCTATCGAGAAGAAATCAACTCCTGCTTTGCAGAACTCCTCAGCTGAAATGACGTTTGAGGGGATTTCGCACATGATTCCTAATTTGAAATCAAAGTTGCGCTCCAGCCCTGCATCCTCGATGAGCTTCTTGCACTTCTTATAGTCCTCCACCCTCCGGACGAATGGGAGCATCACCCAGAGGTTCTTCATCCCGTACTGCTCGCGGACTTTCTTTATTGCCGCGAGTTCCATTGCAAAAATCTCCGGTTCCTTGATGTACCTGAAGCAGCCGCGGTAGCCGATCATGGGATTCTCTTCCTGCGGCTCATACTTGTCGCCGCCCTCCAAATTGCGGTATTCGTTGGTTTTGAAATCAGTTGCCCTGTAAATCACTGGCCGCGGGTGGAACGCTGCGCAGAATTTCCTCAAGCCTTTTGCAAGCGCCTCGATGTACTCCTCCTGCCTTCCTGTTTCAAGCATCATTTTGGGGTGCTTCCCAAATCCGGCTATCATGAACTCAGCTCGGAGAAGCCCGACACCATCCACGTAATTTTCTGCGATTTCATCCGCCTTTTCTGGTTCCGCCAAATTGACGTAGAGTTTGGTACCGGTTATTGTGAATGTTTGGAAGTGAGCGGAAGGAACGCCGACTCCGCCCTCGGTTGCGGCTTTCTTCTCCTCCAGCTTCACGCGGCCGTCGTAAACGATGCCCCTTTTCGCATCAACGGTGATGATTTGCCCCTCTTTCAGTTTTTTGGTCGCTTCGCGGGTGCCTACAACGCAGGGGATGCCGAGCTCCCTTGAAACTATGGCAGCATGGCAGGTTGCACCGCCCTCATCTGTGACAATTGCAGCAGCCTTCTTCATAGCCGGAACGAAATCCGGAGTAGTCATTTTCGTAACAAGAATATCGCCCTCATAAACCCTGTTGATTTCCTTGATGTCGGCGATGATTTTCACCGGGCCCCATGCGATTCCGGGTGAGGCTTTTGAGCCAATGAGCAATTGAACTGCCTTATCAGCTGAAATCTCCTGCACCTCGAAAGGATCGTCTGTCACTTGCTTTTTCGGGCCGGTCATTTCGCTCATGGTTGTCACCTCTTTTTTCGTTTCAGTCGGGGTCCCGTCGGGCTTCGCCTGCTTTTTCTTTAGCGTAGTTATTGCCCTGCTCTGGACCACATAAATTTTCTTTCCCTCTATTGCCCATTCCATGTCCTGCGGGAATCCGTAGTGCTGCTCTATCATGATGCCGTATTTTGCGAGGGTGATGATCTCTTCTTCTGAGAGCTTCTGCACCTCCTGCAACTCCTCTTCAACCTTGAGGGTTTCGTTCTGGCCCTGCACTTTTGTTATGAGGATTTCCTGCTTGCTTATCACTTTCTCAACAATTTTCACGCTGCGCTTGTCAACAACATAGTGGTCGGGTGTGATTGAACCGGAAACAACCGCTTCCCCCAAACCAAATCCCGCTTCAATTACAAGCATGGAGGGATCCATTGAGATGGGGTCGACTGAGAACATTATCCCGGATTTATCGCTTTGCACCATCCTTTGCACAACTACCGCGATCCCAACTTTCAAATTGTCGAAATGCTGCTCTCCCCTGTAATAAATCGCCCTTGTCTCGAATAGGGAGGCCCAGCAGTTCTTCACCGCATTCACAACGTCATCCTGCCCCTTGATGTTGAGGAAGGTTGCCTGCTGGCCTGCAAAACTAGCTTCCGGGAGATCCTCTGCGGTAGCGGATGAGCGAACAGCCACCCATAATTCCTGCTGCTGCGTAGGCATCTCGGCGCCGCAGAGCTGGTTATAGGCACGAATAACATCTGCGCGGATGTCGCCGGGCATTTTTGCGTTGGAAATGACTTCCTTCAGGTATTTTGAAATGTCCTGCAGTTTGGAGGTGTCCTCCGTATCCATGTTTTCGGTTTGCTTTGCGATTATGCCGTCTATTCCAGTTGCCTTGATGAATGCGAAATAGCTCTCAGCTGAAAGTATGAAACCTTCGGGGATGGGGAAGCCGTGGTTGAACATTTCCCCCAAATTCGCGCCCTTTCCCCCTGCGACATTAAGGGAATTGCGGGAAAGCTCATTGAACCAATAGATGTTCTTGACCATGGAATGCCACCCCAAAGCTGACGAATAACTGTTAGAAATCAGGGATCCTTTTTAAATGGTTCGAAAATGCGAGGGGAAAACGGAATGCATGCTACTCGATGGAAGGGGTAATCATGGGTAAAATCAACTGCCGGTTTAGCGGAAAATCCACCGAAGTTTAATTAAGGGATAAAATGCAATAAACATGAAAAAACATGTTGAAATATCCCGATAAGGAGAAAATCAAAAAATTGAACAAGAGGGCGGTTCTCGAATCTGGGGATCCTTTTGCTATCCTTAGCGAAGGCAACCTGGATTATGCGGTTAACGCCATTAGCTATAAATTCGGCAATAAACCGGATGAGGAAGCCATCGTCCTGAAGGTTGCAGTTATCCTGGATCTAATAGCCGCCAAAGGGCACATTTTCGCAGAAGGCAATAAACGGACAGCATACACGTCAGGCTTGGCCCTTCTTGAAGAAAACGGGTACTGTTTAACTGATATACCGGAAAAAGAGGCCGTCGAATTCATGCTGAATGTCGCAATGGGAAAATTGAAATTCGATATGATCGTGGAATGGCTAAAGCCAAGAATAATAAAGAAGGGGGATTAATATGTATAATATGGAACAGAAAGGGGACGGGCACAAGAAGAAGGAGGAGGATTTTGACAAGTTAGTTGACCGGATATTCAAGGAGCACAAGAAGGTGCTGGACGAGCTTGCAAAGCACTAAACAGGCCGATTGCTTATGGAAATCAAGGAAATGAGGAGGGGCAATTTCAGGGTAGAGATGACGCATGAGGAGGCGCATCCGATGTTCAGGGAATTGATGGAAAAAGCGCACTCGCTGAGAAAGAAAGCTTTGTGGAAAGAGGTGCCGATGTCTCTTATTGCGAGTGGGGCCGTTTATTCAGTCACAAAAGGAAAAATGGTTGGGCTTTAGGGCTTGGAGCGGCTGCATTAGGCCTGAGGGAGTGGGCGAGTTGGAACAGGTACGATATTGATGAAGCTTTAAGGGATGTTGGAAGCAAGGTGCAAATTGACACAATCCATGATCCTTCCAGCATAGATTCTTCCGGCAAGAGGACGGAAATAATTCAGAGGATGAAAGAATACCTTCGGCCAAACCTACGAACGGTGCCGGGCGATGGGAAAAAGGAAATATTCTTCCGGGTAACCAAAAAGAAGGTTGTTTTCAGCACAAAGCCGTTCCTGCTCCGAGGTCTTCGCCATCACGGGTCAATTGAAAATCTGCCTGCTCAAAGATTGCCAATGGCCTAGCTCTCCAATCGAGAGGTTTTTAAACCTTAATTGCGGTATAAATAGGCTATTTTTCCCGTCTAACTGCATTTTCTTTCCCGAGGGTTTCTTTTGGGAAAAGAAAGGCTCGCAGGAGGGAATTGAAAGCATTGGTTTTGCTTTCTCAATTAATGGAAAAATAAGCTGTATGGGATGCAGCGGTTTGGAGCTCTCTCATTCATTCACAATTTGATGTTTTTATGGAAAGGAAGCAGCTCATTGCAGCAATAGAGGAAATACTCAAGGAGAAGGGAAAGCGCAAGTTCGTGCAGTCCATCGACCTTGCAGTTAATCTCAGGGATGTGGATTTCAAGAAGCCCGAGAACAGGGTCAATGTGGACGTAGTGCTGCCGTACGCACCGAGGGAGAGCAAAGTGGCGGTTTTTGCGGATGGCCAGATGGCTGTTGATGCGAAGAAAATCGTTGATTTGGTCATTTCCGGGGAAGAGATCAGCACTTATGCAACTGACAAGAAGAAGCAGAAGGAGCTTTTGAAGTACACA
>JBDRLB010000046.1:0-39283 GCA_043813365.1 Microcaldota archaeon
AGCGGCGATTGCATCTGCACAATTACATTCCCGCTTGCTTGGGAGCCTTCGAATTCACAATCGGTCGTTACATTGAGCCTTATTGGCACGAGATTGGAAGTGTTGTATTCGCTTCCATTTGCAGGAATGAGCAGCTCGTTCTTCAGCTGCCCGGTGACATTGACGGTGAAATTGGACGTCAGGGAACTGGTGTAATATGCATCGTTCTGGACGCCACCCTTCCACTTCTGGGGCATCGCCGCATAGGTGCAATCCGGATCGAAGTAATGGGCCAGATGCCCGGATGTGTTCGTAGTGACGTTAATGGAAGGCGCATAATTCTCCCCATCCACAGTGATAAAGAAGGTGCCGTTGACTCCGTCATCCACGTAAAGCGAGCGCGTCTGGTCGTAAACCCGCAGGACGAGCGGTATCGAATCGCTTCCCTCGCGGTCAACGAGGATGTTGGGGTCGGTTTCGATGTCGATGCTAACCGCATCCCTGTTGATTGTGAAAGCAATCGGGCTGGTGCTTGCATTGTACCCGTAAACGTCAGTTGCATTGAAGAAATATTCGCTGCCCCCCACATCAGTATTGTTGAACTCCTGGACGAACAGCAGCTCCTGCGCATTGCATGGCCCGCAGGTTTGCTCCTGCAAGTAAGTCCAGTTGCCGCCCGATTTCCTCTTGAATAAGTAAACCGTGACGTTGTTGTCATCAAGATCCGTCGTAGTGACGGTGAAATTGAATTGTGCGCCCCATCCCTCCGCGCCGGGGGTGACCGACGGGGAGCTTAGCTGCGGCCTGCTTGCAATGTAGAAGCTGAGGTTTTGCATCGTCGAATAATTGGAATAGTAGCTCCTGCTGACATTGATGGTCACATTATACCACCCATATGCCCAGGTCGTTGTGGTGGTATTGGCGATCGTGCAATTGTAGTAACCCTGCTGCTCATCGGTGCCCGTGCAGCTCACGCCATCAAGCGGCGACATCACTACTGTTGCTCCGGAAACCCTTCCGCATCCTCCCGAATCGGTCACGTTTGCCCGGAGGTTTATGTTGTCAACTCCCTTGATGTAAGTGACATTCAACGGGGCCGAAAGCGTCGCATAAAATTCGGATGTGATGGTCACGTTGAATTGCGTGGAGTTGGAAGGCTTGTACAATCCGGACTCGTTCAACAGGCCGGCTTTCCATTGCTGTATCCCAACGCCCGTATCGCAGCCCGGGTTGAAATTATAGTTGATGTAGCCGCTGCCGTTCGTATATACCTGCGCGCCCGTCCCGAATACGGAATTGTTCGTCCACCAGACATGCGCCTCCTCGCTTGCAACCTTGTTGGAAGGCTTGTCCGTATCCTCCACTTTTGTGATGAAGGTGGTGTAATTGGTGCCCAGCCTGCTTACGGTGCTGTAGTTGCCCGCATAATAGTCAACTCTCGTGTCATCGCGCTCTATTGAGAAATTATACTCGGAAGAGGTCGCATTCCAAACATCATCCTCGGTAGAATTGAACATTAACGCCCAGTCTCCCAGGTCGGCTGAGGAAAATGTTTTCGTGAAATTGACGGATTGGTTTACTCCCTGTTTCGTGACCTGCTGCACGAAAGTATATTCCCCGAGCGATGGGGATAGTTGCCGGATGAATGCGTAAACCGTTATTGTGTCATTGTCCTCATCAGTGATGTTTGCCAGCAGCGTGAACG
Source organism: Microcaldota archaeon (assembly GCA_043813365.1). Classification (GTDB taxonomy): domain Archaea; phylum Micrarchaeota; class Micrarchaeia; order Norongarragalinales; family SBBD01; genus JACRGC01. Next base: position 1,685 of record JBDRLB010000046.1, read on the forward strand.
TCTCCCCCCAGCCGCCCACCTGCGGGATTGCAACCACCCCGTTGAATTCGGGCACGGTCTCCACCCATAGCCCCTGCAGATTCGGAACGTACTCGGCGTTCGAGGGTTCGATGTTGTGGTAGGGCTTCGAGGAATTCATCGTGATATTGTATGCGCCCGCCTTGTAGGAGGAGGTGTTGAGGTAGCAGGTGTAGTTTCCTGGCGAGGAGTTGGTTACCCCGGAACAGAGATAAACCGTTAGCGAGTTGTTGTGCCTGATGGAAATGTTGACATTTGCATCTGCAACCGGGGCATTGCAATCATCAATCACGGTTGCATTGATGGTGACATTGGCGCCTCTGAGCACCTCGGGGCCATAGGGGTAGGTGAAATTGTTGGTAAGCCCTCCCAATATGGTCGCGGTATAGTTAATAGTGTTGATGTCATAATAGCAGCTGTCGGAAATTCCGGCCATCCAATTCTGCGGCCCGGGCGAATAGCTGCATGAGGGATTGAAAAGCACTTCCAAATGCCCTGAAGAGTTGGTGGAGGTAGCATTTCCGTCATCAAAGTTCACGCCATCTGTTGTGATCCAAGTGATTCCGGATGCTGTTGGTGCATACCTCCCCCAGTCATCGTCATATGCTGAAATAATCAATGCAGTGCTATTGCCGCCGCTCCGGTTCACATAGGAGCCGTCCCCTGCAACCAGTGCAAGCGTAAGTGCATCCCGGGTTACGTTGAAAAGCGGCCCAATTGAAGTATTGAAGGTGTTTGCAGGCTCGCCGTTGATTATTTGGAACATGAATTGCGATTCGTTGCTTATGTCGCCGCACTCAAAATGATCAACCGTGACGCTGCAGTTGCCCTGCCCCAAGGGAACGGCGCCATACCCGCGGTAAACCCATTCCCCGGTCGTATTCGTGAAGAGTTGGCAGGTGATGCTCTCGTCCTCGGGGTCATCTATGGTGACATTGAACTGGAAGCTGCTTCCCCAGCCGGCCTCTATTGTGCTTACGTTGAGATCCGATGCATTTGTTAGGAGGTTCTTGAGGTAAAACCAGTTCTGGTAGAGGGTTGAATTGGAATTGTAATACTCCGCAGTTGCGTTTATTGTGACGGAATAATTGCCCTGCATGCTTTCCGAAGAGGGCCAAGTGCAGTTGTAGTAGCCGATGGTTTCGTTCTCAATCGGAGAGCAGTAGGTTAAGTCGCTCGTATCTTCATTTGTCAGGGTGATGTTTGTAACTGAGCCATTCAGGAACCCTTCCTCATCGATGCATTCGGAAGTGACGTTGAACCTCAACAGGATGTTGTTCGTAACATTGTATTCGTCCCAGCGGTTTGGAAGCTCAAGTCCCACTTGCGCCTGCCCGGTGACGTCGAACCCCGCTTCAGAGGAATTGGTGGTCTTGTAGCAAACGTCATTGAACACTCCCGCCCTCCAGTAATGCGATTCCGCCTTGTAGGTGCAGGAAGGGTTGAATAGCGCATTGATGTACCCAGAAGTGTTTGTCTGCGTGTGATTCCCCCCGTCATAGCTGCCTCCGGATGTCGTCACCCAGATGGTGCCGTTTGCGCCCGAACTCACGAATACATTGCGGTCCAGATCGAAAATCCTGGAGGAGAGTGCGATTGCGGAATCCCCAACCCTGTAAACGGAAGTGCCATAAGTGTCCAATGAGAGGTTGATGTCGTCCTTCTGCAAGCTGAAAGTCGTTGTGGCGGTTTCGTTGCCGAAAGTATAGCATAAGTTTACAGTAGCATTGAACTTGTATTCCCAAGTGGCATTAGAAACGAGGTTGGAGCATGTGAAATATACGTCCGTGAACGTGAGGTTCCTTGCTTCCGAGCACGAGTCGCACATTTGCGATGCCCGGAGTATCCAGGCGGACGAGCCGCCCGCCCGCGCCCAGAGAGAAACGTTCACATCGCCTCCGGCAAGGTCAAGAACCGTAACATTGAAAGTGCGGTTTACCCCCCATCCTTCCGCTGGAATGTCGATGATCGGGTCATAAACCATTGGCACGGAGGAGAGCCTCAGTGCATGGATTGTCGTGTTGGAGCCGTTGTAGTAATCCGTTTTGGAGGAGTTCAGCGTCACGTTGTAGAGCCCGTAATTCCTCCCAATCGAATTCCAGACGCAGCTGTAATTGCCCTGATACACGTTGGTGGTTGAGCCGCAAGATGAGCCTGCTCCTGTTCCGACGGTGAACGCCACGACTGCCAAGGCAACTCCGGAACATTCATCCGCAACGGTTCCGTTGATTATTATCTGCTCCCCCGGAACATAGCAAGTGCCGTTAAGCGGCCGGGTGATGTTGTTGTTCAGCTGGTTTGTAATTACGGTGACATTGTAGACTGAGGAATTTGCCGTAAGGTAGCAATTTGTCTGCGGCACGCCGAATTTCCATTTCTGCAATCCAACTGCCGTAGTGCAGGTGGGGTCGAACCTGCGCGATGCAAGCCCGTTGATGGTGTTGTTTGTGCCATCAACCTGGTAGGTTGTGCCGTCCTTCGTCACGAAAAGGGTGGCAGTGACTCCGCTGGCAAGGTATTGCGTGGGATCGACCGAATCCACGAATCTCGTTGCGAGGAAAGTGGTGTTGGTTATGCGGTGCACAGAGCTTTCATTTCCCTGCTGATAAATGTCGATCAGATCCCTTCTAGTCAAATCGAAATTGCCAGTTGTTGTTTGCACGGTTTCCCCTGTCGAGTCCGTAGCATTGAATTTGAACGTCCATGTGCCGAAATCGGTGCATGCACTGTGGGTGTCATCGGTGAAGGTCATGTTCTGGCCGGAGCAGTTGGTGCATATCTGCGTTTGGATCAGCACATATTCGTCCCCCGAAGCGTTCTTTTCCCAAAGGTTGACGCTAACGACGTCGTCCTTGTCCGAAACAGTCACGTTGAAAAGGATTGTGCCTCCCCAGTAAACAGAGCTCGTGTTTGCGAGCGGATTCGCGAGGGTCGGCGCCGTCTGCATGTGGAATGCATCATGTAGGACGGCGGTTTTGTTGCCATAGTAGAGCTTCGAGCCGTTCATTGTAACGAAATAATTGCCCCCGCTTAATGAGGTCGTGTTGAGTGAGCAGTTGTAAAATCCATCGCCTTCATCGTAAACTATCGGGCACAGCACTGGCGCTGCGCCATCCTGAACGAGGAAGTTCACAGTTGCTCCTGAAACGAGGTTGCCGCAATCGTCAGTTAGATTGCCGCGGATCGTTACATTCTGCCCCGGAGTGACGTTTATCCCGTATGGCACGGAAATGTTGACGTTGAGCGCGCCGATGATGTTTATCGCATAATTGATTGTGCTGTTGGAATCGAAGAAGCAACCATCCGAAGCGATCCCGCCCCTCCAAAGCTGGGTGCCTGCGCCATAGCTGCAGCTTGGCTTGAATGCGATGCTGAAATTCCCAGAGGAGTTTGTCCAGGAATAATTGCCATTGCCGAAGGACGCGCCATTCGTAGTGACCCAGATTGCGGCGCTTCCGTTGTAGGCCATGCTGCGGTTATCGGTGTCATAAGCGTAAAGGGAAAGCACGGTGCTTCCGTTGTTCCTTGTGACATTGGTGTTGTTGCCTGAAACGTAGTAAATCGAGACATTGTCCCTCTGGATGGTCCAGTTGCCCACTTCCGAGCTCCCATTGGCATAAAGCTCATCGGTGCCGTTGAAGATGAAGAATTTCATTCCAATGTCGGAGCATGTGAAAGTGTGGTCAATAGTGAAATTAATGATGTTCCCGAGGCAATTGGGGCATACGGTCTCGTTGATGTATGAAAACGGGCCGCTGCTTGCATTCCCGTTGGAAAGCGTCACGAGCACATTCTGGTTTTCGGCATCCCTTACGTATGCGGAAAAGTTGAGCTGCTCCCCCCATCCTGCAGGGTCGGGATATGCAGTGATGTTGAGAAGTATCGGCTCGGTATTAATCGGTGAAAGCAGCCGGAATACGTTTGCTGCTGTTGTCGCATTCCCATTGTAGAATTCCTTGGTCGCATTTGCCCTGACATTGAAATACCCGGGTGCTAGGTCGCTGGTGTTCAGCGTGCACGAATAAGTCCCGTTGCTGTAATTGACGAGGTTTGCGCCTCCGCAATATGTGGTGTTGTAAAAGCCTATTGCCGTGAACCCGGCAGTGGCGTTCGCAACTATGTTGTTGCATTCGTCAGTGGTTGTAAGCGTGAATGTAACATTCTCCCCTATGACAACGTCGTTGCCTGTTCCGTTGCTCGTCGATATTGCAAACTGGAAGTCGCCGTAAACCTGCAGGACGTATTCTTTCGAAAGGTAATCCTTGTAGCACGTGTTGGAGGTCGTGAACGCGAACCACTTCTGTATTCCAGCTGAGTTGTTGCATGTCGCATTGAAATAGAAATCGGCCGTGCCGCTTGCATTTGTCGTGTTCGACCCTTCGCTTTGGTTGGCAATGCCGTTTGTAGTGACATTGAAGTAAACTGTCGAATAGGGGTCGCCGGCCATCAGGTTGCGGTCCGTGTCTGTCACGTTTATAACGAGGCGCACATGCTGCTCTCCCGACCTGTTTGCAATAGTATTGTTGCCGCTAACGTGCGTGACAACTACGTCATCCTTCTCCACAACGGTCGAGTTTACTGCAGTTTCCGAATTGATCTGCTCGGTTGTGTTTGCAAGGTATTTGTAGAACCATGTTCCAACGTCGGAAGTGCCCGGCGGGTTCTCGCAGCTGAATGTCCTCGTCCAGTTGATCGTGTAATTCGCGCAATTTACGCCGACGCAGCTCTGTGCCGGGAGGGTTTCCAAGGTGAGCTGCACGGGATCGCTGACTGTTCCAAAATAAAGATGGCCGGTTACGGGAACGTTGTAAACCGGTGCGGTCATGTTGACGGAATAATTGAATTGCCTGCCCCAGCCTTCGCTTAATGGTGCGGAGTGCCAGTCCGTAAGCTTTGCCTTTGCGAACAGGTAATAAAGGTACCACGGATCGGACCCTACTTTGGTGAAGAATGCGGGGTAGTATTTGCTGGCGGTCGCGTTCATGGTCACGTTATAGTACCCGCCGAATTTGTTCGTTGTCTGCAGCGTGCATTCATAGAAACCGCCGCCCAGGCTTGTGCCTGCGCACGAGTAATGCGTGGTGTTGTCCGTGTGATTAAAGGTAACCTGGATAGTCGGATCCTCTAGGGGGGAGATGTAATTGCCGCAATCGTCCCGCACGTTCCCCTGATCAAGTATGGGCGCTGGCTCCGTGAAATTCGTATCGCCTTTCGGGTTCGTGACGTTATTGTTCAGGAAGCCCTTCACCTGAAGGGCGTAAATGTCGGAGGAAATGTCATTGTAACAGCCGCTGCCAGCAAGGGTAGCCTTCCATTTCTGGTCGGGCCGCGATTGGTACTCTGTTGGGGAGCAGGTTGCATTGAAATAAAGGTTCGCATATCCGGAAGAATTCGTAGGGGTGAGGTTTGCCGGCCCGTAGGTGCTTCCATCCGTAGTGACGGAGAAATTAATCCCGAGGTCTCCGATGTAGGTGCCATTAGTATCGTTCACACGCATGCCGAGAAGCGCCAAATTCGACCCGCTCCTGTTGGAGAGCGAATTGTTCCCGAAAACCAGGTTGAATTGCAGCGTGTCCTTGCTTACTGTAAACACGGTCTGCAGGTTTACGGGCGTGGTATTGACGTTCCCATCGGTATCGTATGCGGTGAAATTATAGTAGGAGGAGCCGACTTCGTCGCAGGAGAATGATTGTGTGAAATTTACAAGTGCCCATTGCCCCTGCGAAACAACATAAGTAGAGTTCAATACGGTCCAGTTGCTCGAGCCATCCAGGGAAGACGTAAGGTTGACGGTAAGGTTGTGGAAGTTCGAATAAACCATTACAGAAAAGTATTTCTTGAACCCAAAGCCGGAAGTGCCCGGAGTTACCGAATAGTTCTCGAATAGTGGGGTGTCAGTGCAAATCAGGTTGACGGAGTAGTTCTGGCCGTAATAGTTCGCGGTGCCGGATCCGTTCACTGCAGTGCCCTCGAAAATCTGCTGGTAATAGATGCCAAGGGGCGTCGTGAACGAGTAATTGTAGAAGGAGACGTTTGCAATGCCGGATTTGTTGAATGCGGTTGTGTTCCCCCATGTGATGAAATTTGTGCCAGTTTGCTTAGGAGTAGGGGTATAATTTGCCGTTGTGATGCTGGAAGGATGCAATTCAGTGACATTGAACGACCAAAGGTTCTGGTTGCCCTTGTTTAGCACTTTGAGGCTAGTGTTCAATGTCGTGCAACCAAGGCTGGTTGGGAACCCTTCCACCCAATCGCTTGCATCCGTATCGTAATAGCTGCGCACCATTTTCACATACGGGCCCTGCACTTGAGCTGCAAAATGGATGTCATCGTCCCTATATTGCAACGGAAGGGCGGAGTCAACATTTCCCCTTACGGATTGCCATATGTGCTTCCCTCCGGGAATGTAATCCGGAGAATCTGAAAGGTTGACATAAAAATCATACGTAAAAGTGCCGCCTCCTTCTGCAAGTTCACCAAAGCTCGCAAATTTTACGGTCCAGCCCTCTTCAACCGAGCCTATTGGGTAACCGGGAAGGGGGACTGCATTGGTGAAACTGAACGGCCTCTGGAAGCCCGGAGGCAAATATAGGTGGGGCAAAAGCATGCGTATGTTCGTGACACCTCCATTGCCCCCCCAGTTCCGCGTGTAGATGTAAATGTGGTTTGTTGCATTGCGCCTCAATGTGATATTGCCGGAGTAAACAGAGCCATCAGTTGATATGACCGTTGCAGGGGAGGGGTTGTCCCCGCTGTATTGCGTCAGCGTCCTGAACTCCTCCACTGCCTGTTGGTCGTTGTCCCATATTACCGTTTGTATGAAATTGAAGGAGCCGGGATTCTCATCCGCCCAGTAATACATCAATTGCCCGCTGTAGCATTCCGAAGGGCCAAGGATGATATTATACCATTCGATAAGCCCTTCTGACACAAGGTCCGCTGCAGGGTAGGTGTTTGGGAGGTTGCTTGCCCTGCATGCATAAGAACCGGGGCACTCTTCGCGCAAAGTTGCATTGATGATTTGGTCCCCGTAGTTGCAAAAAGTGATAGTCTGATTCAGCCTTTCGTTCGCATCGGCATCAACCGTATCCGAAGTGTAATCGGTCATGGAAGTGTAAATTACAACGGGAGCGGGCTGGAGGGTAAAGGTATGCTCGAATTCCCTGCTGCCAGTAGCCCACGTAACGTTTATCTTTGCCTTGTACGTCAAGGCAACATCCGCGCTGTCGGGAATTTCAAGCCTGAATCGCACTACTTTCTCGGAAAAGCTGGGGTTGGTTCCGTTCGCGGATGCGGAAAAATTGACCATTTTGGAATTGCCGTCCCTGAACCACCAGTTCTGGAGGGTTGTTCCTTGGTAAATGTTTACGGTCACATTCGTGTTGTTGATTGAATTGACCTTGTAATTGAACAAGGGGACGGTGATCGTATTTGTAGAGCCTGCGATTAGCACGTCCTTCGTCCCATCTGGTCCTTTTACGGCTATGTCCCTGTTCGCCAGCCCGATGTCCGTGCAGTTCTGGATGTTGATCGCTTTCCTGTTGCTTAAATACAGTACTACTCCGTTGCGCTGGATCATGTACGCCCGCAGGTTGTAGGAGCCAACAGCGTTTGGCGTGTGGAAATAATACAGTGTGTTCTGGGAACCATACCGCGGGTCGGCACATTGTGCAGCAGCATTACCATCGCAGTCGCAAAGATACATTGTGTGTGGGTTCGAATCGCCGTTGAAGAAGGTGAAGCCGTTCGAGGGGAGGTTGACGAAGGTGATTCCCGGCGACGATTGCAAATAAGTTGGTTCGCTCGTGTCTGCAGAGGAGTGGAGATTTATGATGGTCAGGTTTAAAGTGTAATTCTGGTTGGCGCAAAGGGTAAGCGGATCCCAAGGGTAAGGGCTGGATCCGACTGTTGCGGTCATATTGTGGTAGAAACTGAAATCGAGAATGAAGCCCCAGTCATCAACTGCAACGCTCCATGAACGGCCTTCGGTGAAATTCCCATCCGAATGGAAAATTTTTGCGGGCCCGAAGAGGTATTCACGGGGGTATACTTCAGGGGGAAGGAAAGTATATTCAAGAAGGCGTGTTTCCCCGGCAGCCATGTTTCCCAGTTCCCATGTGATGATTTTCGTGTCGTTGGTTTCAGTGTAATTGAGTGAGGAGGGATATAACGTAAGGTTGGACGAGACCGGCTCGAGGAATATAGCATCCGTGACCGCACGCTTTGCAATAACCATTATATGCATTTTTTCAGCATCGGGGTACATTACAGTGGGGGCAGTTCGGATGATGTCGAAATCATAATTGCTGAGAACTGAAAAGCCCGTGGAGGAATCTGCATCCACATCAAAACGGATTGCGAATGCATGAACCGAGTACGTGCCTACTTCGTTCACAGGGTAAATGAGGCTGTAGGAGCCGTCTGAATTGTCTATTATGTCGCCAGCCATTGTTGAGAATGTGCGGATGCTCCCGGAAGGCGAAGTGATGATTGCAGTAACATTCGCCGAATCGATGCGGTAGCCTTCGTTCGCAAGCACCCCAATGGTGATGTTTGCCGTTTCTCCGGGAGAATAGATGCCCTTATCGGAATTGATGTTAACAAGGCCGAGGGCGAAGCCATCCTCCTCGCCTTCGTCCGCGATGTCCTCGATGACTTCTTCCCGGACAATCCTTGTCCTGGGAGCGGAAGCAGGAGGAACGTCGCCGCCCGCACTGCTTTCTGAACCGGAGGATTCGGAAGCTGCTTTCCCATTCGCAGTCATGCCGGGATCTTCGGTTTCATCGATTGGGACTTCGCGCTCTACGATGGATCTTTTCTGGAAATTCGCAACGAGCTTCAGGTAGTAGTAGCCGGGCCGCAGCGCCCTTGTTGCAGGAAGCCGGAATTCCTTCTCGTTCCCGAAATCCCGCAAGGATACCTCCGTTTCATTGCCATCCGGCGCAACAAGGAACACGCGGAACCTTCCGCTTTCTATGAGGCGGTTCTCATCGTCCTGGAAGGTCATCCGGAAGACTATTTCCTCCCCAATTTTGTAGGATTTCTTCTTCCCGAACGAGAGCACTCGGAATTTGGTCGGCTTTTTCCTCAATTTGGAGGCGTTAAACTCGGTCATGTTCAGCTCCGTAAAATTGAGGTCGGTCGCATTGAGCTCGGATTCGTTTAATGATTCATTCGAAGGTTCGTTGATGATTGAGGTGAGGTTTGCCAGCAGGAAGGTTGATTCGTTGATGAAGAAGAGCGGCTCGGAATACTCCGTGTAGTTTGTAAGGTTCAGTATGAGGGAATGGAAGCCGATTGTGAGGTTCGTGATGTTTGCAGGCGTCTGGTTGCGGTATTCGCCATCAATGAAAATATCGGCAAGGGAGGGGGAGGACTCGATGAACAATGTTCCGTTTGTTTCGTTTCCGGTTTGGTTCAGTTCGCTTATTGCGATGATAGTTCCCGTTGCATTGGAGCCGTTGAGGAAGGCGTTTTCGTCCCGGGGGAAAATTGCAGTAAGGTTGTAAGTTCCTTCCGAAAGGTTAAGTGTGAAGTTTGCTGAGCCGTTTCCATCCGTAATGGAGGACGCATATGCAACGGAATTCACCTCCAACTCAATTTGCATGCTTTCAATCGGGGAGCCATCCGATTGTTTGGAAAGCAATGCATGGATTCCAAAATTCTTATTTGCAGGGTAGAAAGCATTTGCCATCAAATTCAACTGCGTCAATTGGAAGATGCCGTTCTGGGGTTCGGGGGAAGGCGAGACGGTTGCGTTTATGGAGGGAGAGGGGGAAATGGTCGCATTGATGGAAGGTTCTGGCGAGGCGGATGCACTGGGGGAAGCGGTGGCATTGATTGAAGGCTCGGGTAAAACGGTCGGTTCGATTGTGGCAGTAGGAGTCGGAGTTATGGAACCGGCTGGGGAAGGTGAAATGGAGGGAGTGGGCATCGGGGAGGGAAGTTCGGAGGGAGTTGGGGAGAAAGTTGGAGTGGGCATCGGGGAAATGTTCGGGGAGGGCATTATTGTGGGGGAAGGCGAAATTTCAGTTGTGGGGGAAGGAGTGGAGCTGGAGGTTGGGGAAGGTGAAATCGAAGGGGTAGGCATGGGGGAGGGGGTATCTGAAGGCGTAGGTGAAAAAGTGGGAGTGGGCATCGGGGAAACCTGCGGCGAGGGAGAGGTGTTTGGCGAAGGTACCGGCGAAGGGGACGCGACATCTGTTGGAGTCGGGATAATTGAAACGCTGGGAAGAATGGTTGGGGAAGGAAGAACGGAAGCATCAGGGGTAGCTGTTGGGGAAATCGATGGTTCGGGAGTTGATGTCGGGAATATTGAAGGATCGGCTGTTGGGGAAGGCAGCATGGAAGGCTCCGCAGTTGTTGTGGGGGTTGGCAAATCAGTAGGAATATTGGTCGGCGAGGGAGTAAACGAATCTATTGGAATATCTGATGCCGAAGGAATTGCAGTTGGCGTAGGGATGAATGATGCTAAAATTGTCGGCAAAATATCCTCAGTCGGTGAAACGCTTGCGGAAGGCGAGGGTGCCGGAATTGGCGTAGCGGTCTGGTTGTCAATGAACCCAGCATCCAAAAGCAGCCCTCCCCCAAAGCCAAGGAAGCCTTGGAAAATCACTCCCATGAAGGAAAGCGCAAAAAGCGCGAGCATCGGGAACCCCATTGAGAATTGGGACCGCTGCCCTCCCTTGGATTTCAAAATGGAGGTCTTTTCATCCGCCTTGTCGTCCGGCTTTATTTCCTTCAAAACCAGGTTGCCTTTCTCATCTGGGTACGGATAGAGCTCCACGCCTTTATCCCATCCCATCAACGCCACAACGTCCTTAGGAATGGTTATGGTAAACTGGTCTCGTTTACGCTGGATAACAACCATTTTCTACTCACAAGCCCCGCAGTTTCATTCATTAATTTTGGCTGGTTTTTAAATTTAATCGAAGATGGATTTAACGGGTAAAATAATACTGCAAAACCCGTATTTAAACCTGCTTGAAGCAATAAAAGAACCCTGAAATTAAAACCGTATTTAAAAAGGCGCTTTTAAACCCGCATTTTTGGAAAAATTGGTGCTTGACGAACTTCAATTCAATTTTTAACGAAGCGGGTTTTTCGGCTTCACCGATTTTGGCTGCATTAAATTTTCCGCCCCAACCGCTGGTGTTCTTACGACGTAAAATGCACTACGAAAGAGCAAAGCTTATATACCGGAATTTTTTTTACTTGTTTCCCACCTGGGGATCACTGGCTGCAAACTGCCAAACCCCAAAATATAGTATTCTTCGGCTAGGCCCGTGGAATGCTTTCACAGAGATGATGCAAGATGAGAAAAACGAGGATGGTGTTCGGAGCAGCTGCTGTGCTGCTACTTCTTGGGATAATAAACCAAGTGGTAGGCGGTGCGGTAGTATCCGATAACACCAACGTAGCTGTCCCTGCTGACAACGGGACATCTACGCTATTGAACGTGACAACAAGAATGCAGCAATACGTCGGCTTCTTCGGGAACGTCACAGCAGAAGTCAGGCTGAACGTGACCGTGAATTCCGGCACGCTCTACAGGAAGGACGTAGACCGGGGGAAGATATACTTCTTCGACACCGGCGCAACCCCGACAATGCCATTCGTGCCTGCATTGAACAACTCGGAAACGGACGGGAACTTCTCGCTGACCGGGTTCTATGTCACAGGAAACCACTTCATATACAACAATACGGTATGTGGTGTTGTTTCGGTTGATCACCTGAACACAAGTGACAACTACATGGTCGGCATATTCAGGGATGCGGCAGCAGCGCCGAATTACTTCATATGCACGGATATCCGACCGGTATCCTCAAGTACCGGATTCGGGGCAGTAGAGTTCCAAGCCGTTGTGCCCAAGACCGGGCTGTATATGGCATATGATGTGTGGATAGACTTCGAGTGAGCAGAAAGAGGCTCACATTTTTTTATTTTTTACATTCGCCTAGCCAAGAGCATGGAAAAAATGGGTTGACTGTTCGGCTTTTGACAACCCTTAGGGGCAGCTCGTTCATCGGGCTGCCCCTAATTGTTTTTTATGTATAAAATAAAATTAGGGGAAGAATTCAATATTGATTTGAAATTAAAGGGGGATGCTTCCAATGTAAGCAGGGGGTTTGGGCAGTTGATAAGAACTAAGGGGGATGTGCCCCCTTGGGTCTTATGCTGACTCCTCCTCCTTCTGCTCCACCAGCCGCAGTTTTGCAAGGAGCTTCCGGATCTTCGGCATGTCCTCCTCGGCTATTTTTTTCGGGGAGCGCAGCCGGTAATAGATCGCTACTGCAAGCGCGATGATGCATACAGCAGCTGCAATATAAATGAAAATCGGGGGGAACAGGGGCGGCCGGCGGTTGATGTTGCTCTTTATCGAATCCGCTTTGAGGCTTATGAGCACAAATGATTCTGGCGAAGGCATTTCCCCTATAGCCAAATCCTTCTCGTAATTGGAGAGCTGGTATTCGAGCACCATGAGATCGCGGGATTGCTGCGTAAGCCATTCATCCTGCTCCCCATAATGCTTTTGCGCTGCCTTTAGGGCAACGGTAGCGTTAATGAAAACTGCTGCAGCCGGGTAATAGTAGGGCATGATCCTATCGTAACGCATGAACAGGTCCCTGAGCCCTGCATCCTTCAAATCAAAAGATTCGGAGAGCTTATCTATGGATGCTTGTGACTTCACCCGCCTGAGGTTGAGGAGGTTGCTTTCCATATTGGAAAGATCCCCATCGACTTTCACGAATTCAACTTCCCGGAACTGTCTTGTCTTGATGATGAAATCCTGGCGTATCGCCTTAAGCTCCGTGAGGGAGCCTTCCCTTTCGAATGCGGCCCGCTTGCCGTTCGCCTCGATGAGGCGCGGTTCCAGTTGGGTGATAATGGAAATTGCGGAGAAGTTGAGCCCGAGCGTCTCGTTGTCACAGCCCCGGTAGCCCCTCCGTATGTATTCCCCGATCACATCCTCAACCATAGTTGGAGGAACGGGGTAAAGGTCGTCCTTCTCCTCCAGCAAAACCGAGGGGATGCAGTTGATGAATATCAAGTAAAACGAAGAGTTGAGTGCATAGAAATTTGCAACAGTATGGTTCTCGTTCTGCCTTATATAAAGCGAAATCTGGTCTTCGGTTGTAAGCGCCAAAACGGATGTTGCGAGCAAAAAAACAAAAACGAGGAGTTTCATCATGAAGAGGGTAAGTGCATCGGGCAAGAAAAAGGTTTGCCCCCATAAGTTACTTCAATCCAAGGAGGGGTAATTGATCACCCTTCTCCAGATCGAGAGGGCGCTTTCCTTGATGGAGTCGATTGCATTCAATTTCACTATCCTCTGCACCGGCAGGCCTGCGATGTGGCGGGCGACGTTCAGCAGTTCCTTCGAGGCGGGCGCGTCCGGGAATGCAAGAACAGCTGGAACCTCTGCTGCAAGCGCGCGCGGAATGGTGCTGTCTCTAGGAATGGAAGCAATTATTTGGAGGGAAAGCATCTTCTGTATCTGGTCGGCCGACATCTGGGATTCGTTCTTCTGCACCATGTTGAGCACCAGCCCGAGGTGCTTCTTGTCCTTCTCCCGGAGGAATTCCACGTACCGCAGCACATCCATTATGGAAGGCAGCGTTGGCGTTGCAACAAAAACCACTTCCTCCGAGGAGTTGAGCGCTGAGAGCGCCTCCCTTCCAAGCCCCGGGCCAGCATCGAGTATCACAAAATCATTGCTCTCGGCGAGTTTCCTTATAAGGGGCCGTAATTTTGTCAGGTCCACCCCTTCCATCTCATGCAGGTTCAATGATGCCGGAAGGATCCTGAGCCCCGAGGAATGCGCATACACCGCCTCCTCAAGTGGCATTTCCCCCCGCAAAACATGGTTGAGTGCAACCGGTGCGTGGTGCATGCCAGCTGCTATTCCCAGGTGGGAGGTTGTGATGTTGCAATCAACAACGGTGATTTTTTTTGCGAAATGCTTTGCAAGGCACACGCCTGCATTCAGCACAACTGTCGTTTTCCCAACACCGCCCTTGCCAGAAACAACAGAAACTATCCTGCCCATTTTCCCCTCCTCGGAAAAAATAACCCTGAAGGGTTATTTAAGTGCATGCAAAATCAAATGAGAGCACATGCATGATTTTTCATTTGGAAAGTTTCTTCTCGATTTCCGCTATCTTGCGGTCATAACGCCGTTTCAGCTCGCTGTAAGCCGATTGGGAAATGGACCCGTCCTCAAGCTCCTCCTCTAGCAGGCGGAGGGTGCGCATGATCTTCGACTTCTCCTTTTCCAGCGAGTCCTTATCGGTCTTCTGCATCACTTCGGCGACTTTTTCAATCACTCCTGGCGACTCCTTCTTTTCTGCAGGCTCCTGCTTGCGCCTCTTCCTAACGAACCAGAAGACGAGCACGCCCATGCCGGTGCCGACAAACCCCATTGCTATTGTGATCCAGCTTGGAAGCTGCGCATAGGCGGGCGGCAGGAATGGGGCTGAAATCAGCGCCCCCCTTCCTTTCGAGAGCAGCGTGTCTGCGATCTGCGCATTGCTTTGCGCATCGTCCATTTCCTCGTTGCGCAGGTTGTCCTCTGCAGCTGAAATGTACTTGTTGGCCTCCTCAATGGCACGCCATGCCTCCGTAAGGTCCTTCCCCAGCTTCTCGGCCTCCTTTGCATCGTTCGCCAAAGTCTGCGAGCGTTCCTTCAGGCGCTGGATCTGGTATTCGATCATTGCAAGCTTCGACTCGAAAATTGCCACGTCGAAGCGCGCCTCATCCTTCCTTTCGGAGGAGACCGCGATTACGCGCACCTTCTTCACCGAGGTTTTTTCCGTTGTCGGGGCCGTGATCCTTATCACGAAGGTGGCAACATCACCGGGCGCAAGTGCATTGATCCTCGAGGGCAGTATTTCAAGCCACGCAAGGGGTATGCCAGCAAGCGTTACTGTGAGGTTGTGGAGAAGCACAAGCCCTGTATTTTTCACTTGGATTTTCGGGTATTTTATTTCGCCAGCCTGCATGGAAATTTCCTCGGGGTAGCTGATGATCTGCATTCCCGAATAGTCCCTGAACGGCGGCGCAGAAGCGGAAGGCGGAAGCGTAACTACGGCTCCGCTGGGAGGAAGCGTCGCAACGCCCTGCTGGCCGCCGGTTGCGGGAGTGGCAGTTGCCGCCGGCCTTTGCGCAACCTCGAAAGTATATGCGACATCAATTGGCGGTTTTATCAGGTCGTATGTCACGCGGCCATGGATTGTATATGTTCCCGGAGGCTGGGAGGTGAAGATGTATGCGCTCCTCAAAACAGATGTATTTTGGAATGCGGGGGTGAGCACCGCTTCTGAGCCGTAAAACCAAGTCTGGCTCCCATCAGTCACCCAGTATTCAAGGGTCACATCCTGCGTAACCTCGCCCTTGTTTTCCATCACTGCCCGGAAATCAAGGTAATCGCCGGCATAAACACGGCTCTCGAGCAGTTCCAAGCGGATATCATACGGCCCTCCCTGTGAAACCCTGAACGGCTTCAGCTTGAAAATGGTGCCCGCATCGCGGCTGGCGCTTATCTGCGCATAGTAATTGCCAGTTGAAGTGTTCACACCCATTGCATAATTGTACAGGTAATAGCCCGTTGATTGCCTTGTTAGGCTCGAAAGCCCTACTGCAAAGTAAGTGTTGCCAGCAGGATCGATGACAGTTAGATTAAGCGAACTTGGGTCCAGCGGCTGCCCATCGCCGGCATAAACGATCATCCGGAAAGTCATCACACTGCTCGGGTACCACACGAAGGAGGTTTCCACATCGGCGTACAGCGAGGAAGAAATTCTGAAAAGAGCGAGGTTGCGCGTGAAATAGCTTCCCCGGACCGCATTGAGCTCCGCACGGTAAACTCCCGATGAGGCGTTTGCGGGAGCAGTGAATTTGTAGAAATAAAGGCCGGTTGAAGAGTGGTTGATGTCTGAAAAATTGACGAAGGAATAGATGCTCTCGTTCGGCGAATAAATGGTTATGTTCATATAGTCCGGGTCAAGCGGCGCACCGTTCACATCATAAACATTTATCGCAAGCTCGATCGTGTCGCCCCCAAAGAACAAATCCCCGGAAGTGAAATCCGTGAGCAGACCGGAGAATGTGACGTTGCTCGATCCTCCCGAGGAATCCACTACAAGGAAGGTGGAGTTGGATGTGTCGGACATGAGCTGCGATGCATTGCCATCATAATATGCGGATGCGGAATAAATTGTCCAGTTGCCTAGAGCGCCGTCCGGAGTGATGTAATGGGTGGGAAGCGGCTCAGCAATCCCGGAAACGGACGTCACATAGGAATTGTTGAAGACGAGGACGCCGTTGGCATCGCGGATCCATACCGTTGCGTTCGCATTCTGCAAAGGAAGCCCGCCGAAATCCTGCGCCCTGAAATATATTGAGGCGGTTGAACCGCGCGCATACGTGCCGGAGAGAGTTGAAACCGAGGAAGCGAGTATCGGGTATGCATAGAACGTGCCCGTTGAAGTGCCGTTCACATCCACATTGTCGAATGCAATTGAAGTGACAGAGTAATCCCCATGCAAAGCGGTGCTTCCGGTTGTGTTCGGATAATTGCCGCGCCATTGCGTTATGTTCCCGGAGGAATTGTAAGTTGTTTCAAAAAGGTAGAGGATGACTTGTGTGGTTGTGCCGTTGGGCATCGATACAAGGGCGGTCGCGTTGTTGATGCCCACGAGATTCGAATCCGTCACATTCATATCGAATTGCACGGATTGCAAATTCTGTATTATCAATGGGGAAATCGTAAGCGATGATGGTATCGATTGGAAAGGCACAAGCGCCACTCTTATTGTGCGGTTTTCTGGGAAGGAATTGCTTGCTGTTGCGTTTACAACGAACGTCGCGTTGTACATGATTTTAGGCTGGCCTGAAATATTGTAGGTGATATTGAAGCTGAAGGAGGATTGCTTCTCGATGGAGAAGGAAGTTGCATTTGCTGTGGAGTAGTTTGCGGTTGCGGGGGTAACCGTGAAGTTCATGAAGGTGTTTCCGGTGTTGTTTACAGTAATGGTGCAAACTGTGCCCGCCTCCGGGCTCTCGGTCTTCTCGCAAGTCGCGGGATCGAGAGACCAGTCCCTGTCAACTGAAATCCCCAATTGCAAAATCAGTTCGGAATAGCCCGCATTCGTTGTGGAGATGTTAAGCGTCCCGTTCTCTATTGTTGGCTCGTAGAACGCGGGGACGGTGACGTTTATCTGCACAACTTGCTGCGAGCCCGCTGCAATGGAGGAGAGGTTCTGTGGCCCGAATGTAATTGTGAAGTTGGGCAGTCCCGTTAGGCTGACATTCACATCTTGCAATTGGTAATTCCCTCTGGAAAGGATCGTGAAGTTGCCTGTAATGGTCGTGTTGCCGTGGGTGGCATTCACAGAAAGGAACGCCTGCGCCAATTCCAGGATGGGATTTTGTGTCACCGTGATGTTTATTACAGAAGTGTTGGCGGAATTGCCGATGTCCTCATTGTTCCAGACTGCGCTTACATTTACAAGGTAGGTTCCGGGAGCTGTTGTATTCAAGACGGTTATGATGAATGCGCTAGTGCAGTTTCCCCCTACGGTAAGATTGCCGCATTGGTAGAGGGAAGAATTGGAAGAGATGCCGGCCGGCGCCTGGATGGTGATGTTTGTCCTTGCTGCGGTGCAGTTGCCGAAGTTTGTCAGGTTTACTTGTATCTCGAAGGTCTGGTTTTGCGTCTGTGTGATGTTGTCTGCCGTGAAATTCAATGGATTCGTGCTGATTGATACGTTCGCCCCGGAAATTGAAAGGTTGAGCATTATGGAATCGTTCCCTCCGTCAGAGGAAGTGATGTTGATGATTCCCATGTAATCGCCGCTTGCATGGGAGGTGGGAACGGTTACGTTTATCTGGATGGATTGCTGCCCGCCTGCTGAAAGGGAGGAATAGTTTGCGGGGATGAATACGAATGTCAAGCCCGGAAGATCCTGCACCGAGAAAGTTATGTTGCGAACCGCGTCGTTTCCAAGGGAGTTCAGCGTGAAATTCCCGATGCGTTTAGTCAGCCCCTGCCCGGCTACATTGTACAGCATTGTTTCCAAGACAT
Organism: Microcaldota archaeon; assembly: GCA_043813365.1. Classification (GTDB taxonomy): domain Archaea; phylum Micrarchaeota; class Micrarchaeia; order Norongarragalinales; family SBBD01; genus JACRGC01. The sequence continues at coordinate 19,791 of JBDRLB010000046.1, forward strand.
CAAGGAGGGGATTGGATGTCACGTTGACAATAGTTTGGGAAGTATTGGATGCGAGGGTCAGGTCCGGGTTCTGCCAATGAAAGGTTGCGTTCGCATAGTAGATTCCGGGAACCGTGCGGTTTGAAACCGTGATCGTGAAGTTTGCTGAACACGTCTGGCCCACGCTAACATTATTGCATGCAAAGGTGAGGCTCGTTGCGCTCCAATTGCCCGGCAAGGTCAGGGTGAAATTCGCTAAGTTTGCCGACCCGTTGCCGGTGTTCGTAGCATTCATATTAATTGAGAAATTATAGTTCTGTAAAAGCGTGATATTGGTGACTGTTAGGTTGTTGGGGAAGTTGTAGACGGTAATGTTCGTTTTGGCTGCTTCCGAGGTGAAATTTGCGGAAATATTGACGAAGTTGCCAGCATAAGTTGCGTTGCAGAAGAGCGTGTAATTGATCGGCAGGGACGGGGACTGGATGCTGATGGAATACGTGCCGTTGCCGTAGTCTGTAGAGGCGTTGATGAAATAGTTGCATGCAAGTGCTGCGCCGGATACCGGAAGGTCTACTCGGTAATTCCTCAGGAAAAGGGTCGCATTCACAAACCGGTCAACAAGCCCGAAGGGATTGAATATCACGATTGTAAGGTTGTAATCGTCGGTGACGTTGAAAGCAGTTGAATTCATTGAAAGGAGGAGCTCGTCCGGGCCATATAGTTTCGCAGTGATATTCCACTGCCCCAAAGCTGCTCCGGTTGACAGGGTGAAATTCGCGGAGAACAGCTTGTCGCCTGCGGCGCCGTCGCCATGGAGCCCGTCATCAAACAACGTAATATTGTAATCATCGGCGGGGTTGGCGGTGCCGTTGTCTATTGTTGCATTCACCGAGCCCGTGAAATTGTAGAAATCCTGCGTCACATTTACGGTCAATATCACGGTTTCATTGCGGTTGAAGATGGTGACGTTCGTGTTAATGGAGAAATTCGCCTTCCAAGCCTCCAACGAAGCATTGAGCGCAAACGGGTCCAATAAGCCGAGGCTCAGGTTTTTTAGCGCAAGGATGTCTCCTGTAGTGTCGTTGAATTTCAGGATGGCGCTCTCCTGTATCGAATTGCCGGCAGCTATGGTTGTGGTCGAGAGGTTGATTCCTGCCCTGTCGGAAATGTTTATTGCAAGGAAATTCGCAGTTCCGTTCTGCCCCAGGTTCACGAAGCCGACACCGAGCGAGTTGCTCGAATCAGCTGAGTGCGACCAGGAAAACGGCTCCGATGTGTTCTGCTGGCCGATGTAATCCGCACCGAACGCTCTTGCAGCTTCAAATGCAATAGCGCCCGCCTCGGTGGAGCTCCTGGTGATTCCAGCTGCGGCGATGTTCGTGAGGTTCTGCTCGATCACTATCCAGTTGCTTGAGTTGTAGAATTTGTATTTCTTCACCAGGTAAGCTTCTCCGGTTGCTGCATCCGGATCGCCCCAGAGGGTTTCCGCCCCACGCAAAATTGCGGTTATCCTTACCGGGCCAACTATGAACTCCATGTTCCCAGAGAAATTGAACGAGAAGTTGCTCGTGCCGTTGGTATATTCGGAATATTCGAAGGTTTTCTCGCCAGCAGCAGCCAAGAACATTGGATTGAAGCCCTCCACATGGTAAAGCCCGGATGAATTTTCGCCTCTCGCGGTGTCCACATACCATTGCAGCAGGGAGTTGTTCACGCTGAAATCGCTTGCCGTATTGGAAAGCGAAAGGGGAGACGTATAGCTTACTGGGGGTTTGATGCGGTTCCCTATTGTGTCAAAGTATGCGTAGTAAAGCCGGGTGCTGTATTGCGGAGTGTAGCCGCTTGCAATGAATACCAGCTCGCCGACTGCATTGTCAATGTAGTTGTAGCCGCTTTCCGAATCTAACTGGAAAGGCACCTCGGAGAGGATGCTTCCGCTGGTGGCGTTGTACTCGAAAACCCTCAGGGACTGGTTGTCGAAGGATAAATTCTGGCTGCCTGCTTGCCGCAAGAGATCGGTAAAATTCAGGCGTATCTCTATCGGATGGTCGATGCGGGGAATTGTCGATGCATTGAATTCCAGCCGTTGCCTGTAATGCCATGTGGAATTGTACCACTCATCAACTGCATTCGCATGCGGAAGAAAGATCAGCAATACTAGGAATACTGCAACCAATGACGTGCTTCTTAGATTCACTCTGGACTTACCTCCTTTGCCCCTTCTACCAGGGGCACGAAAAAATGAATGCGGAATCCTTAAAGAAGGTATTGATATTGCAGCCATGCGGCTCCGATAAAATGCGGCGCGGGTCCGCAATTGTTTTCCTGAAAAAATTGCCTTCTGTTCCGGCGGGTTGAGAATTCCCTTCCGTTTAGGCTTATCTTCCTTCCCGCAATCAGTTAGGTATAAATACGGAAATGCGCATAACTCTTCTTTCGTTTTTCGGGGTGCGGTAATTTGACAAAGTTCATCTTCGTTACGGGCGGGGTTTTGTCTTCCCTAGGGAAGGGCACCATTGTCGCATCCATTGGAAGGATTCTCAAGATGGCCGGCGTCAAGGTTTCCGCAATGAAAATTGACCCCTACTTGAATTGCGATGCGGGCACTTTAAACCCGTATGAGCACGGCGAGGTATTCGTCACGCGCGACGGCTTCGAGTGCGACCTTGATTTGGGGAATTACGAGCGCTTCCTAGATATTTTCGCCACCAGGGAGCAGAACATGATGATGGGCAGCGTTTACAAGGAAGTTGTTGAGAAGGAGCGCAAGGGGGAATTTTTGGGAACCACCATACAGCTTATCCCGCATGCTACTAACGCGATAAAGGCGAGGATACGGAATGCCGCAAAAGTCACGGGCGCGGATGTGCTGGTTGTTGAAATAGGCGGCACCGTGGGGGATATTGAGAGCGACGTTGTGTTCGAGGCTGCAAGGCAGATGCGTTTTGAGAATGGCGAATCACCTTCCGTGCTCTTTGTCCACCTTGCATTGGTCCCGCGGATCACTACCAACGAGCACAAGACAAAGCCGATGCAGCATTCCGTGAAGGCGCTTCTTAGCAGGGGGGTCACACCGGATGTGCTCATCGCAAGATCCGACGTGATGATAAATGAAAGCATCAAGAAAAAAATCGCGCTGATGTGCAATGTCCTTCCCGATTCGGTATTCTGCTCGCCGAATTTGGATAACATATATAAATTGCCTTCCTACCTCAGGGACCAGGGGTTGAGGGACGTAATCGCGAAGAAGCTGGAGCTGAAGTTGAAAAAGGAAGGAAAGGATGAATGGGAGGAGCTCATCAATAAATGGGAAGGCTCGAAGGAGGAAAGGCGCATCGCGGTTGTTGGGAAATATGCGCAGACAACCAAGGACACGTACATGAGCGTATTCGAGGCGCTGAAGCATGCGGCTGTGCATGCAGGCATCAAGGCACAGCTTGATTTGGTGAACTCCGAGGATGTGGAGAAGAATTTGATTGATTTGAAGAAATACCACGGCTTCCTGATACCCGGAGGGTATGGCTCGAGGGGAACGGAAGGGAAAATTTCAGTTATTAAATATGCGCGGGAAAACAACGTCCCTCTTCTCGGGATTTGCTACGGGCTTCAGCTGTCTGTGATCGAATTCTCCCGCCACATTTTGGGATTCCACGGAGCAAACTCGACTGAAATAGATGAGAAAACCAAGTATCCGGTCATTGATTTGCTTCCTGAACAGAAGGCAATTGATGAGAAGGGCGGCACCATGAGATTGGGGGCATACGATGTGCTGATCAATAAAAATACGAAAGCGCACGAGCTATACAAAAAGGAGCTCAGCAACGACATCATTTTCAAGCGCTTCAGGCACCGATGGGAAGTGAATCCGGAATACGTTGCGAAGCTGGAAGCTGCGGGAATGGTGTTTTCCGGAAGGGATCCGAAGAGGGAAATCATGAAAGTATTGGAGCTACCGAAGCACAAGTTCTTCATGGGCTGCCAGTACCATCCGGAATTCGATTCGAGGCTGGAAAGGCCGGAGCCCCTTTATTACGGGTTCGTTAAGGCTACTCTTTGATTGGCACGGAAATAAGGAATCCGAAAAGAGCATATTGCTGCAGCTAATTGCAAAAAAATAACAAAATAGGAAATTACTTCTTCCTTCCCTTGTGCGTCTCAACCGCCTTCCGTATGAGGCCGCGGTGATGCTCCGATATTTGCTGCTCGAACTCCTCAACAGGGAAGATGATTTTACCGCTCTGGTAGATCATCAGCCCTAAAGTTGCAGCTCCCAACCAGAAGAAGAAACTAGCAAGCGGGCCCATCATCACCCCTACAAAATCCTGGAACTCGAAAATTTTTGCATCGGGCGAATCGCCTCCAATTGACCAGCCGAAGAGCTCGATCACTTTCGCGGGGTTGTATTGCGCTGCCTCCGCCTTGCTTGCAGTGACGAACATCCCGTAGGAGGATTCACCAACCTTCAGCAAAGATGCTGCAAGAATGAAGATTCCGAAAAGTTTCAGCAGATGTATTGTCTGCCCGCCGATTTTGAACCACATGATTCTCCGCATAATGCTCACCTTCTGTTGACTAAACCAATAATGAGCCGGAGTATTTAAGCTTTATCAAAATTAACCTCGAAGGGATGTGAACCCGGATCAAGCCGTATCTGATTATAAATTTTGGTCTTCTAGCTTGAACCATGAAGAACGACTTGTATGCGCCGCGGCCTTCCCCTTGGAATAACATATTCAAATTCCTAGGCATATTGATGCTCCTGTTTTTGATTGTGGGAATATTCGCGCCTGCACCGGAGGGGGATTGCATCGCTCACATTAAAATTGCCGGGGAAATCACTTACGATGAAACGGGCTCCATACTTGGCGGAGGCGTTGCGAACACCCCTGAAGAAATAAGTTCCCTGCTCGATGATGCGGAAAGTGACGCGAAAGTGAAGGTGATTTTGCTGGAGGTCAATTCGCCCGGAGGCTCGGCTGTTGCAAGCAAGGAGATTTTCGACAGGGTAAGGGAGCTTGGAAAGCCGAACATGGTTTACATGACTGAGGTGGCCGCTTCCGGAGGCTATTATGTGAGTGCCGCAAGCGATTACATCATTGCAAACCCCAATACGCTCACGGGCTCGATTGGCGCAAGGGGCTCCTTCATGAATTACGAGGACCTTTTCTCGAAGCTGGGGCTGCGGGAGGAGGTAATCAAGAGCGGCGCATTGAAGGATATCGGCTCCGGATCGAGGAACCTCACGGAAAAGGAGAAGATAATTTTGCAGGGGCTCATAGATGAGACATTCGCAACTTTCAAGAAGGACGTGGAGGCAGGAAGGGATGGGAAAATAAATTTCGGCGTTTACAACGAGTATTTGGATGCGCGCATACTTACCGCATCTCAGGCAAAACGCGCCGGCCTGATTGATGAGATCGGGGGAATGAAACGCGTCATTGAAAAGGCTAACCAGATGGCCGGCATCAATGTCACGGATGGAAGTGCACCCCTTCCCTTATGCGATTTCGAGCCTAAAGGCGGACTTAACTTATTCACGGACCTGGGAAGCAGCTTCGGGAAAAGCATTGCTGATGGGCTGATGAAGGGGATTTCAGAGAAGCAGGAAGTGCAGCTGAATTACAAATAAAAAATTAGTGCCCGCCGTGCGAGCTTCCGTGGGAGCCGCCGTGCTGTATCTCATGCTTTATGCTCTCCATGTGGTGGCCGCTTGATGGCTCGTCGCCGCGCCTTCCGACCATGAAGAATAGCAATATGACTACTAGTATGACCGCGCCCAGGACCGCATTGCCGGAATTCAGGGAGAACATGCCCGTGAAGCCGCCTGCTTTGCCCGAAATTTTCGGCAGCGTTTCAGTTGCAAGCACCTTTCCGTCCTTTGAAATTACGAGCTTCGGGGTCGCTTCGGCTTCAGAAGCCATTGTGATTTCAAAATTCACCTTCTTCTCCGAATTCGCTGCTATTGTTATTGGGGAAATTTCAGATACCTTCCAATCAGTTGGAAGCCCGGTCACTTCCACATCCAGATCCGTCAGCGCGAAATTCTCGGCATTCTTGATGGTTGTGAACACTTTCAGCACATTGTCCGTCTGCTCCTGATTGGCAGTAACTGCAACGGCATCCTCCTGGTCTGCAACAACATCGTTTGCTACAGTAAGGATTGTGTAGGCGCTCTCCGATGCATCCTCTGAAACCGCTTCAAACTGCAGCTCGTATGTGCCAGACGATATTTTGGAGGTTTTTACCAGCACATCGACCATTTTTGATGCGCCTGCCCTGAGGATGAACTCCCTCGGAAGCACGGAAATCTCGTTTTGGATCTCGCTGTTCAGCGCTGAAATCCTATAGTGCTGGGAAGTGGTGCCTTCGTTGGCAACTTCCAGCTGGATAGTCATGTCTTTTGAAGTGCGTGCGCTTGCCTTTGAGGGAGCAATGAATGAGCTCTTGAACTCGTCCTGCAGGTCAACGCAAACATCCTTCTCTGCTATCAGCTCATCCAGATGGAGCACCTGAACAGTAACGAAAATCCTTCCTGCGCTTGCCTCCGCTTCGGGTTTTATGTCAACTGTAATTTCCTGAGAATCGCTTCTCTGCAGCGAAAGCCCGTCCCTGGAAGGGAATGCCTGCACATTGGAATCGGAAATGACATCGATGTCGAAATTGCCGGCTGCGCCGCGGTTTGCAATTGTAAGCCTCACGCTTCCTATTTCGCCCCTGCTGATTGATGCGCATGAATCCCCTCCAGTCATTCTCAGTTTGTAGGAAGTGGGGTCGAATTCTGAGCTGTAAACAAGCCGGCTTTCCTTCGGGGCGATGTTATCAACCAAATAGCAGCCGGTTGTGCCGCAGGAATAGCCGGAGATGAACTGCGTCCTTGAAGCATATCCTTCTATGTAAGTTGAACACTGCCTTGCAGGTTCTACGTATACGATTACCTTCTTGCTTGCTGTTTCGCAGCTTGTTGAGGAGCAAAGCTGTGCATAAATAGAGACGGACTCGGAACCCCTGAAGCAATCTGGTGCGCTGATATGGATGGTCGCGCCTCCTGTTGATCCTGCACGGATGGTTTGGTCGAACTGGTCCGCGTATGCATTAAGGCGGTGACCATCAACTGAAAGGTAGAGGTCCTTTTCCTCACTAGCAGTATTTTTCACGTAAACGAATACCGATCCTTCTGTCGAGGAGATCGAAATGGAGTCGTCGGAAGTGCGCAAATCAATCGCATTCACGGAAACGACTAATGCAAATAGAATGAGCAAGATGCCAGTTGCTATTGTTTTCAGGTCCATTATATCACCTTAATGTAGCCGAGTTCAACCCTACGTAGTATGCCGGAAGAACTATTTAAACTTTTGCATTTGTTACTCCCTTACAGTAATAACATTTAAATACTGGAGATATCATATCCTATAATGCGGAAGTGTTATTTATGACGGAAAACGCTATTTCTGAACAGGAGCCTGCAGTGGAAGAAAGGCTTATAAACCACCCTTCAGTAGGCAATATTGATATTATGCAGAACCCCCAGTTGCTCAATTTCCTCCGCAATTTGGGGTTGAACCAGTATGAGGCGCAGGCATACCTTGCACTCTCATTGGGAGGGGTTAATACTGCTGGTGAGATCGCTGAAGTAGGCAAAATCGCGCGCCCCCGGGTTTACGATGTGCTTGATAAGCTGCAGGAGAAGGGGTTTGCTGCATTGAAGAGCGGAAGGCCGGTGAAGTACGCACCGGTACCGATTTCCGAGGCAATACAGACGCTTAAGAAGCACAAGGAAAACGCCTTGCATGATGAACTGCTAAAAATAGAGGAATTGGGGGTAAGCCTTCGGAAAACGCTCGATAAAACATCAGGAACGAAGAAATTTGATGTGGAGGAGAACGTATGGACTTTGAGGGGAAGGAATACCATTTATTCGAGGATTGCGGACATGCTGCAGAACTCGAAAAACGTTGTTGTTGTTAATTCGCATCCGGACGGGATTGTTCGAAAATTCAAGGCTAATCAGCTGCATTTTGAGAAGGCGAAAGCTCGCGGAGTGAAAATCCACCTGATTTCGCCGCTTTCCCAGATTGAGGATAAGAGGCATGCGCTGTTTTCAAATAATTCCCCGATTAAAGGCATTGCACATTCCATAATTGACAGGAAACTTCCTACAAGGATGGTTCTTGCGGATGATGAGGCGATGATATTCCTTACAAAGGAGGATTCCGGCCCGGAGGATGAAGTGGGGCTTTGGCTCAAGAATCCGGAAATGGTCACTACTTTGAGGGAAATCGCGCTGCAGAAGCGCGAATGATTTTTGCCCCAAGTATTCGATACACTAATGCCTTATTCTGAATCAGCTTTCCCCTCTATCTGGTAAAAACAGTATACATTAGCGCAGCGATTATGAAGAACATTACTAGGTCGTGCTTTTCCCAGCCGTTTACCATATGCGGATCCCTTGAATTAATTTCCAACAATCAGGCAGAACCTGCTTAAAAGCCTATTCCCGCTAGGTGGCGGCTGCATTAAGGCTGAAGCTGGGGATTTGAAAAAAAAGCACGGAAAAAAAGGAAAAATCAGAAGATAATTTTCAGGTCGCTTGTGTCTGCTTTGCCAAATATATCCCAGAAATAGGCATATCTGCCGTTATCTTCTTCTCCAGATGTCAATACGGTCGAGCCGGCTCCGAAATATGCGTATTTGCCGCCGTCCTCATCACCATAATCCTCCCTTGCACCGCCATTCATGAGGAAGCTCTGGTATCTGGTTCCCCCTTGCCCGCCGAAATATGCGTATTTGCCCTCGTCAACCGGCTGATCCTCAGTCCACATGAAATATGCGGGCCTGTCAATAATGTGAAGGAACGATGCCATCCTGCAGTCGCCGCCAGCTCCGAAATATGCGTATTTCTCGCTGTCAATTCCCCTTCCGCCGGGGTTGATGAGGAACCTTGCGGTTCTGCAGCCCGTGTCTCCGCCGAAATATGCATATTTGCCGCCTTGACCTTCACTGGAAATTGAAAGCACTGGATCAGTGATGTCCTTGAAATTCGCAACAGGTGCAACTGGGTCGCCGATGTCGCTTGCGATTGTTTTAACGTATCTGGTTTCACCACTACCGCCCATGAGGTTTGCAACCGGCGAGCCGCCGTCAGAAGGTTCTCCTGTTTGGTTCCAGATGTAATTGGCTCTCCCTCCGCCCATAGCTAATACAAAGAAGCCAATAAGAACAACAGCCGCAAACAAAGCCAGTTTCCTCATGCAACCACCTTTGATCCATTAAATTGCCGGAGGTATATAAAGATTTCTTTAACGGGGAAGAACAGGAATGGATGTGAAGTGATGGAATGGGCTTGCACGGGATTCGCCCTTAATCAGCGCTTCTTCAGAACAAGGAACATGTGGTCCTTCTCGAACATGCCCAAATCGATTTTTTCAAGCACTTCGAAATGCTGCATCAGGGAAGTGATCACTTTGGAATAAACCTGCTTCGGAGGGACGGAGCTGTCAATTGACCTTGATTTTATTGCGATCATGGCAATGCCGTTGTTTTTCAGGAAGTGGCTGCAATTATCCACTAAAATCTGCACCTGCTCCCGGTCCGCAACATCCTCATAAACAACATCTACTTTTTCAGTTATGAGATCGGAATAGCGCTCGGGGAAGCGCGCATCCTCAATTATGGGAAAGAGGTTGGAGCGTTTTTCGGAAACTTTGATCAAATCCCTTCCGGATTGCGCTGAAAATTCAACCGCATAAATGGTGCCGTTCCCTACAATGTCGGAAAGGAAGGAGCAGGTTACGCCGTTTGCAGCGCCCAAATAGAGGATGGTTGTGCCCTCCTTGAAGGGGAAGGTGCGCAGCCCCCTTGAAATCGCAGCTGATAATTTGCTGTGAAACGGGTCCCATTCGCGGTAATCCCGGCTGCCCTCCTTGAAAACGATTTCATCATGGACCTTGAACCCTTTAACTGCCGAAAGCGTTGCTGTTCTCCCATTGATCCGGTAAACTCCGGGGAATAGTTGCTGGGGCATAATGATCAAGTAGATTTTGGCGAGGAGGATTATAAATGAGTAGCAGGAAAGTAGTATTATGGCGGAATCGGTATTCGAAGGAATCATAAGGGAACGAAGAGGGATAGTGGAAAGCCTCGAAAAGCATGCGGATGGATCGCTTTCAGGCAAAGAGGCGGCACCATACTTTGCTAGAATTGCAAAGCTATATTTCGATTTCTCACAGAGAATCGGGGCTGCGAAGGAAAATGAGGAGGAATCTGAAAAAGCAAGCGAGCTTAATGGATTGCTATTCAGGGGGCTCGAGCTGCTTGGAAATAAAATTCAAAAAAAGGAGGATAGGCTGCACGAAATGCTTGGTGGGGGGCATGGAATCGTTTCCACCACAAAGGTGCACGCAACTAACAATATTTTAAGGGTGTTTTTTGAACCTCCACCCCGTAATAAGGAACGGTATGTGGCAACCAAATACAGGCGGGCCCGCTTATTCGAATCCTTGAAGTTCCTGCAGTTCAACAATGGGCTTTTTTGGGGCTCGATGGCAAAAATCCTGGATGGCGGCATAAAATTCTCGCCCCAAACATACAAATTGGATGATCATAGGATCTATTTGGATGAGGCGGGCAATATCGGCGCTAAGTCCGATGCATGGGTAGCGCTTTTTAGGAATATCCCCCACGTATTTGGCGATCCGGTATTTACAAGGGCAGTAAAGATTGGCTTTAAGTCCCCGGAATCGCATAAATCGGTTGTTCTAAGCATGCCCCAGTCGTTCGTGCTGTTCAGAAGCGTGAGCAATGCATTCCACCTTCAGAAAATGGAATATGCGTTCATGCTCCTAAAGAAGGGGATCCGGGCGTTCGGGCACGAAGATGCGGAAATGTTTTTAAATAAGTTCTACAACGATGGGGAATTTTACGACAGGATAGCCCACCCTAGCAATACTCCATACAATCCAAAGACGTTTGTAATCAACTCGTTAATTTCCCTGAAGAATAAAACAACCAAAATGCGATCGGAAAAGGCAGGGGCGCCGGAAGGGGTTTTGAATGCATTGAGATTGGCACGGCATAAGCCAGAAATCGAAATTTCTGTTGGAAAAGGGGGGGTGAGGGTGAGGAATACGGGATTTAGCGGTTTCTACCATAAGGAATTCACAGGCGTCTTAAAAGCGTTTGAAAGGGATGTCGTAGGAGAGGTACGCCACGGGTCCAGCACATATTACCAGCAGCAGGTCGCAAGGATTAGGCGGAGAATAACCGAAAATGGCGCTATAACGGAGCTGAGGTTCAGGAAGGCGGCGTGATCAGCCGTAAACCGGCGTGACTTCAACCAGATAGTCGGCTCCTGATTTAGAGATGGAGCTGATTTTCAGTTTTGGTTCGGAGCGGGAATCTGGTAACAATCTGGGCCCTTCCCCGAAAATTTCCGGCACAATTACAAAATAGCATTTGTCGAAAAGCCGGGCGCTGAAGAAGGAGGAAATGACTTTGCTGCCGCCCTCAATCATGAGCGTTCCGATGTTCCGCTTCCCCAATTCAAGGAGGAGGGAATTAAGGTTGAGGAGGCCGTTTTTTCCGTTGAGGGAAAGAACGGGATAACCTGATTTTTCGAGGAGACGGAGCTTATTTGCATCATGATTTTTCTTCCCGTAAACAACCAGAACATTCTTGTCCTTGAGAACTTTGGAATTAGGGGGTATTTGCAGCTTATCGTCAAGAATTATGCGGAGCGGGTTCTTTCCGCTCACAAAACGCGTCGTGAGGGAGGGGTCATCCTTGAGAACTGTGCCGATCCCTACAAGAATTGCATCCGATTGGGAGCGGAGTTGGTGGGCGAATATCAAGGAGGGTTTGCTGGAAAAATATTTTTTTGATGGATGGGTTATTCTCCCGTCGAGGCTCATTGCGACTTTCAGGAAAACATACGGTTTGCCGGTTGTGATGAACTTGAAATATGGAAGGTTGAGCGAAAGGGCGTCTTTTTGCAAAATACCGGTCGTGACTCTGATTCCGTTCTTCTTTAGGAGGGAGATGCTTTTGCCGCTTATGTGCGGGTTGGGATCGGTTGTAGCAATAACGATTCGGGAAATTCCGGATTTGATCAGCAAATCAGCACATGCCGGCGTCTTCTTTCCCTCGTAAAACAAGCAGGGCTCCAGATTGCAGTAAAGCGTGGCGCCTTTTGCGCTTTTGCCTGCCCCTTTAAGTGCAAAAACCTCAGCATGCGGGCCGCCGAATTTTTTATGGAACCCTTTACCGATGATTTTCCCGTTTTTGACGATGACACAGCCGACTAGGGGGTTTGTTTTTGTGCTTCCCCTGCCGTTCAATGCGAGTTGCAAAGCAAGCCGCATGAATTTTTCATCGGAAAGATGTTTAGCCATAAAAGTCGCCCAAATGGGGAATATTGACCCGGCACCATCCACCCGGAAATTGCCCATTTTATTTTATTTTTAGCATGTGGCCCAGTTTTTTCTTCTTTACTTTAAGGTAATTCTCATCATGCTTGTTTGAGGGCGGCTCAAGTGCGATGCGGCCGGTAACCGTAATTCCGCACGCGATCAGGGAGGCGAGCTTGAGGGGGTTGTTTGTGAGCAGCTTCACGGACTTTACCTTGAAATGCCTCAGTATCTGCGCTGCCTGGTGGTATTCGCGGCCATCAATCGGGAGGCCGAGCGCGCGGTTTGCCTCGACCGTATCCATCCCCTTATCCTGCAAGGCATATGCCTTTATCTTGTTCCCGAACCCAATCCCCCTTCCCTCCTGCCTCATGTAGATTATCATTCCGCACTTGTTTTTCTGGATGAAGTTCATCGCCTCCTGCAACTGGGGGCCGCAATCGCACTTGAGCGAGCCAAAAGTGTCGCCAGTAAGGCATTCAGAATGGATGCGAACCGGCACATTTTCCTTGTTTTGAACGGTTCCTTTCACTAAAACCGCATGCTCATTCCCGCCGTTCTCCGCTTCGAAAGCATATACCCTGAAATCGCCGTATTTGGTAGGGAGATTCGCCTGCGCAATTTCCTTGATTGGAACATGGCATTTGTGCTTCGGGAAGGAGATTTTCAGTTTCATAGCATCATCTTGTTCTTTCGTTTTTTCGGCGGGGTAATTTCCGCCCACGCATAATTATATTTTTCGTTTAAGTTCACATAATTCAATTGCTGCAATTGCCGCCCTTTTTGCATATGGTTTCGCCCGTGCTTTCGCCTGCTGCCAGCTGATTTTGGGGCCTAAAATTCCCAATGAAACCGGCTTTTTTTCTTGCAATGAGAGATCGAGCAGCTCCTTTGCAACAGCGTGCGAAATAAGTTCATCATGGCCGGTGGCGCCCTTTATTACTGCGCCAAGTGTGACAACCGCATCGATGTCTTTCCTTTTCAGCAGCAGTTGGGTGCCGAAGGGGATCTCGAACACCCCGGGGACGTGGACTATGGCCGCTATTTTGGCGCTTCTTTTTTTTGCTTCCAAAACCGCCTCCTCTTCCATTAAGGAAGTGATTTCGGGATTGAATTTTGCTATTACGAAACCGATGTTGGCCATAAATAACACCACAAACATATTGGATTTGAGTTGACAACTACCTTATTTCGCCCTCATTCCCTTTTCCCTGCCGGATTCCTTTTCCCGCGTTTTTTGAGAGGGAGGAGGGGTCCTTGAGCAGCAGGTAGGCGTTAATCGCGTGCTTTCTTGCACGGTTTTCAGCTATTTTCAGCAGTTCTTTTTCACCCTTGCCCTCGAATTCGAAAACGAAAACTTCGAGGATGTGCTTGTTGTGCTGCAATTTTGCCATTTGAATCCCGAGGGAGGCCTCGTGGGCGCATTGCTTGTCTATTTCTGCACCGCCAACCCAACCTAGGGCAATGCAAATGTCCGCTTTTTTCAGCAAACGGCTGCATTCAACAGCGAGATCCTTTATGCCGGGGACTGTTGAATAAATAATGTCAACATCCGCGTGCTTTTGCAACTCTTCGAGCGCAAATTTGGCCATGTCAACGCGTGCGAAAGTGGTGTCAACAACGCAGATTTTGTATTTCATGAAAATTCAGCCCTTGTTTTTCGCATTCAGTATTTCGGAATATTCCAGAATGGGAATTTTATGTTTTTTTGCGTATTTTTTAGCGTCCTCGAAGGAGAGCGCATTGCCGTTCCCAAGCATCTCGCAGATCAGCATTGCAGGAGGGAGCGATGCAAGTTCGCATAACCGCACCGCCAGTTCCGTATGTCCCTTGCGTTCCCTCAGATCCCTTGCGAACAGGAGGGGCACGTGGCCCGGAACGTAAAAATTGGCAGCAAACTCCTTTGAAATGTTCCCCTTCTTCGCGATCAGTTTTGCCATTTCCCCTATGGTTTTGGAGCGGTCGTTGTCCGTGATGCCGGTATAAGTGCCGCGGTGGTTGATGGAAACGGAGAATGCGGATTCGTCCCCATAAGGCGTCCTTGAGATCACCAGTTTGCGGAGAACGGAGTTTGGCGAATTGCGGAACGTTTCGGCAAGGAAGCTCATCCCTAGTCGCTTGCGTGTCTTTTTGTCTGTTGCAAAGCATATGAGCCCGCCGCCGTCCTTCCGGAAAGTGCTTATCTTGTCCGGTGTAGCAAACTGCGCAGGCACCATGAGGTCTGCTTCGCCCTCGCGGTGGTTGCCGTCGTGAACGATTATCATGCGGCCTTTCCGCAATGCGGCTAACGCGCTTTGGAGCATAAAATCAGCAATAGGGTTAGGGAATATTGCTATTTAAGGATTTACTTAAATTCGTGAATTTACCCATAAATAGCTAAATGGTCGGGTTTAATGGATGCCAGAGCCGTCGGGAATGTCGTTCTCAACAGACAATAGGCCCAATTGGCCATCCTCGCTCTCCGCAGCAAGGAGCATCCCCTGCGATTCTATTCCCCGCAGTTCCTTGGGCTCCAAATTTGCGATGACAATGATCTTTTTCCCCATCAGCTCGTCTTCGGCATATTTTTCAGCGATGCCCGCTACAAGGGTGCGCGTTTCCTCGCCGATGCGGATCGTGAGCTTGTAGAGCTTGCTGGAGCCCTCCACTTTCTCGACTTCCATGATCTTCGCTACCCTAAGGTCGAGCTTCTGGAAATCCTCGAACGATACATTATCCATAGAATATCAACAAGAAGGAAGAAACGGTTAATGGAATTGGGTGCATCGCTGTGCTGCCCCAGCCGGCGCCCCGTAAAACACGTCAGTATACTTTCCTTTTTGGGGAGTAGAACCTATCCGCCTTGAGGGATTCCACGAATATCTTGTGTTCTTTGTGCTTCTTCTCTATGACCGCGTAAACGAGAGTATAGTGCTGGAGAAGCAGCAGCAATTGCTTGCGCGTGAGCGCCTTTACCTTGCCTGCAATGTCGTGGACTATTTTCTTCGCCTTTTCCGGCTTCAGTTCTGCTTCCTTCAGGAACTCTTCAGTGTATTTCCTGCCTTGGACGGCCTTGATGAATCTCTTCAATATGTCCTCGCCCGCCTTCAGTTCCTTTTCTGTGAAAGACGTTTCCCTCTTTTTCAGGTAGCGCTTTTCGCGGATGATGAACGCTATCAGTGAGTCCATGTGCTCTTCGTTCATTGAAAATCCCCTCATAATCAGTGATTGCATCCTTTATCCCGACTCTCGTATATATACCTTGCGCAAAAACCGGCTCGGAGTATATAAAATAGCGCTCTTTTTTAGCCGGAGCTAGGGAAAAAGGGAAAGAATGCGGCTCTTCGCATCTAGACTCTCCTAAACCGAGGTTTGATTAGCAAATCAAATTAAGAGGGGGAACGAGCAATCGGCTCAGGGGGGAGATATCTCCCCCGTCGCCGATAGCTACATTTTGTCAAAACTGACCTTAACCGGCTCCCTTTCCTGGGCTGTTTCCGTCTTGAAGTAGTCCCTCTTGCCGAATGAGAACATTCCCGCAATGATGTTGCTGGGGACGGACTGGATTTTCGTGTTGTATTCAAGAACAGAATCATTGTAGAATTGCCTTGCATATGCGATCTTGCTTTCTATGCCCGAAAGCTCCTCCTGCAATTGCTTGAAATTCTCGTGGCTTTGAGAGTGGGATAGTTCTCGGCAACGGCAAAAAGCGATTTCAAGGCGCCAGTAAGCATATTGTCCGCATTCGCCTTCTCCGAAACGGAGCCCGCATTGGCCATCATCGCCCTTGCCTTCGTAACAGTTTCAAAAACCGATTTCTCATACCTCGCGTAACCTTTAACCGTCTCCACGAGGTTGGGTATGAGGTCATACCTTTTCTTTAGCTGCACGTCTATCTGCGACCACGCGTTCTCAATCCTGTTCCTGAGAGTGATCAGCGAGTTGTAGATCAGGATGACCATTATCACGAATATGACTACTACTCCGCCCACAATGAGCCCGATGAAACCAAAATCCGCCATAAAAATCCCCTCCTAATTAAATCACGGAAGTGGTTTATAAGCATAACCCAACAAAATAATGGGGTAAGAAAAAGGGCTGATTTTACTGCAATAACAAAAAAAGGCCTTATTCCAACCAAGTGCATCCAGATGAATTTTCCAAACCCATACGAAGGAAAGCATTACAAGAAGCTGATAGTCATACCGCTGATCCTGATAGTGATGGCGCTGTTTTTCATACCCAACATCCCCAAGGGGGTAGATTTGAAGGGAGGGTCGCTTTTCACAATAGTGACGGATGCGCCAGCTGGCACGCTCGCTTCGAAGCGGCTTGAGCTGCAGGAAGTGCTTGCGAAATATTCCAGCGATGTTTCGGTTAGGACTTTTGAGAACCCTTCGGGGAGGGGGTTTGAGATAGAGGTGGGCGCGAGCGGCCTGCTGGATGAGGCAGAGCAGAAAATCGCGGTTCTTAGGACTGATAATTCGGAGTACTCGAGGCAGGACATCAATCTGCAGAACATGCTGGGAAACGAGCTCGACCCTGCCAAAGTGGAAGCGCAGAAGAAAGTGGTTGAGGAGCTGAAAACCAAGGTGCTTGTGGATGGGAATGCGATAATGCAGCTGCTGAAATCGCAGACGGTGCTTACCGATCCTGAAACTGCCGCGCAAACAGCCGAAAGCGAATATCTTGACATTGTTTCCTCAAACAGGGAAAGAATAATCGGGGACATCAAGGCGACTGTTGAAGTGAAATCGTACAGTGCAAAGGAAGTTGGATCCAGCTTGAGCAGGTTCTTCCTTTCCGAGACGGTAAAAATCATACTGATTTCATTGCTGAGTGCGGCACTGTTCGTAGTGGTGATATTCAGGGGAAGGGTCGCATCGCTTGCTGTGCTTTTCGGTGCGTTCGCGGACCTCATAATTACGGCGGGAGTGATGGGAATGCTCGGCATCCCGCTGAGCCTGTCAACTGTCGCGGCACTTCTGATGCTGATCGGTTTCTCAATTGATACGGATATGCTGCTGACAATCAGGGGCCTGAAGCGGACAGAAGGAACCGCGAAGGAGAGGGTTTATGATGCGATGAAAACCGCAATTGTGATGAACTCGTCCGCAATAGTGGCATTCACAGTGCTCGTGATTGTTGCAATGTCCCTGCAGATTGAAACTTATTACCAGATCGGGATCGTCGCGCTTATCGGCGGCCTTATTGATTTCATAGCGACATGGTGCGGGAATGCGGTAATGGTTCTCTGGTATGCCGAAGTGAGGCAGAAATGAATTACAACAACATAATCAACAACCGGAAGGTGCAGATCCTCTTCATAGCGGTAGTCATCGCGATTTTGCTGTTGGCGCTCAAGGGCCCGAATTTCGGCATCGAGTTCAAGGGAGGGGTACGGATACCCATTACGCTTATTTCAGAGCAGGGTGTTTCTGCTGATGTGATGAGCCAGACGGTGGATACGCTTAAGCAGCGCATCAACAAGTACGGGTTGTCGCAATCGGTAGTAAGGCCGCTGGGGGACCGGGAAATTATCGTGGAAATCCCCAAAGCGGATGAGAGCGTAATAAAAAGCGTGGAGAAGATCCTTCGGGAGCAGGGAAGGTTCGAGGCGGTAATCGATGGGAAGGATGCGCTCGAGGGGAAGAACGTCCTCACAAACGCGATAGGGGGCGCGAACGGGGAGCGCGTTACGCTTGTGAACGGCGGGTACAGATGGGAGCTTGATTTTTCAGTAAACCGCGATGGGGCGGACCAATTTGCAAAGGTCGCATTCGGGAAGGCGAATTTCCCGGTTTACATGATGCTGGATAGGCCGGAAAAAGCGGCCATCATATTCTCGAAGGCAGCTTATGGCAGCCTCGGCGATTTCTCCGGAATTGAAAGGGCGATGCAGGATGCGCTGAAGAAGGAGGGCGACAATATCGAACTCATTTACCTGGAGAACTTGGATGCGAATAAGGAGAAGCTCGATGGGAAAGGAAGAGTGGTAATATCGGAGAATATGAGCAAAATGCCCGAAGTGATGCAGCTCCTTGGAGAAAAGGGCTTTTCTGCCGAATCAGAAGGCGGCAGGGTAATAATCATCAGGAAGGACGAGGAAATGGCGCCCGAAACGTATAACACGCAGTTGGGGGTGACGGTAATTTCCAAATGGAAGGCAATAGGACTGCTTTCCGCCCCGACACTGTCCGAAGGGCTTGCGCATGGGATTGCATCGCAATCATATTCAATTACCGGAACCGCTGCTGGGCAGACTCCGGATGAGCAGAAGAGAAATGCGCTTTCGGAATTGAAGGAGCTGAAGAGCGTCATTTCGGGCGGAAAATTGCCCGTAAGTACGGTCATTGGGAGCGCATATGTGGTTGCACCTCAGCTGGGCGAGCAGTTCCTTACCTACAGTTTGATTGGAATGCTGGTGGCGGCACTTGCAGTTGCAATTGTGATTTTCATAAGGTACCGGAGGCCCGCATTGGTGGTTCCTATCGTAATGATAAGTGCACTGGAGATTTTCCTTACAACAACAGTTACTTCTGTATTTGGTACGCTGGATTTGGCTGCTGTTGCAGGGATCATCGCATTGATAGGGACGGGAGTGAACGACCAAATCATCATTACGGATGAGATATTGAAGAAGGGAAGGGCAGATGAGGAGCAGGAAATTGCCTATAGGAATGTGAAGGACCGGATTGCAAAGGCGTTCACGATAATTTTTGCGGTTGCCGGGGCAATCATTGCTGCAATGCTGCCGTTGTTCCTTTCCGGAATCGTTGAGATGATGGGTTTCGCGCTTGCAACAATCATCGGAGTGTTGGTGGGGATCGGGATTACAAGGCCCGCATTCGGCGCGATTGTGCAGGAGATAAGGTAATCCGCGCAACTAATTGGATCGTTTCGGATTTTTTAATTATAACCGATCATTGGAAATGAGTGGGGTCAAGGGGATTCGAACCCCTATCCACAGGTATCTCCGAACCTTTTCTTTTTCTGCGGAAAGAAAAGCCCTCCGGAAAAGAAAAAGCCCTATTTGCTCGTCATATTTGTTTCAGAGCTCCATCAATTTCATCATAGTTCTTTTGGAACTCAACATACCTGCAACAAAAATCTGGAGCCTATTGTTCTACCAGG
>JBDRLB010000047.1:0-28394 GCA_043813365.1 Microcaldota archaeon
CTTATGGTCGAACCATTCCAGAATTACGGAAACAACTTCGAGTTCATTTCCCTTAATAGTATAAATTAGCCGCCATAATTTGGATAGATCGTATTTCCACAAATTGCTTACACCGTATTTTTGAGAATATATCCTAGGCCATTGTTGATTTGGAATGTGTATTCCGCCTCTCGGATTTTGCTTGAGTGCTTCGATCGATTTTTCAATATGCCCGGCAAGCTGCCTGTCCTCGAACCGCCCCTCCTTCAATTCGAGAAAAGATTCGCGGACACGTTCATCCGCGAATGCAACCCTTTTAATCCGGCCGTTCATCATGCGACGATCAAGCCCCTTTCTTTCAGTTTCTTGATGCCCTCGGGATCCCATATCCAGGATATAGTCCGGTCTTTTTCAATAATGATTTTTCCGGAATACTCCAGATAATCCAGAATCGTGAGATAAGTGCGCCACATCACCTTTTGCGGCAGCAGTTTCCATATTTGCATGACGGTCTTGTCGCTGCGGTATTTGTAAACCGCCTTTTCCACCATCAGCACCGTATCCAGCCTCGGGTAGCGGTCGATCCTGTGCTTGAAAACCCCCGGATGCGCCCTTTTTCCAATTCTTTTCATATGTATCAATTGATACATAGGCGGGAAGCGGTATTTATACCTTCCCAAATGAGCGAACGGGCTGAATTGTCGCATGCAAATAGTCGGAAAAAACGGATTTATAACCGGTTTCAGGGGTGGTTTCGGGTGATGAATAACTCTACTTCATATGCAGCTCAACAACATCCCCGTCCTTCAGCTGGTAATTGCCGGAAACCTGCTGGCCGGGGAATCTGGATGAGCCCCACACCTTAGCGTATTTCAGGTTCTGGAACATGTCCTTATGGATCTGCTTTGCGATGTCGGAAACAGTTGAGCCGGACACTAGCACGAAAGGCTTCTCGCGGTCGATCCCGCCGTGGTGGCTCTTGGTGTAGATGCGGATGAGCTCCAAGTTGTCCCGGAGGATTCTTTTCAATTTGGAGAGGTCGTCATCGGAGAAAGCGTCATAGAAAAAAAAGGTAGGTTTGGCGTTAAGATCTACCAAATTCCTTTTTGAAATCACGAACATTTTCTTCCCAACAAGGTCGGCAAAGAATTCCGCCTGCATCTCAATCGGGGAAAACGGGTCAAGAATTACCAGGGTGAGATCGGCATTCCTAGAGAGCGCGAACAATCTCGCCTTGTTCTGGTCGTTTATTGAAGGCAGATCAAGAATCTGGAAAGGGATCTTCTCGTAATCCATCATGCCGGGCTCCACTGCCCGTGTTTCGTATGCGACTTCCGAAGATTGGTGGCGTATGCCGCAGAGCCTGTTGAATAACGCGGTTTTGCCGCAGTTCACGAAGCCCATCAGCACTATTTGCGCAGCTCCTTGCTTCTTTACGAAATCGCCCCTCCCTTTCTGGCCGGCCTTCTTTTTCTTTTCTATCCGCTCCTCATCCCTAAGGGAGGAAATTTTCTTGCGGATTTCCATTAGTATCGATTGGGAGCCCTTGTGCTTCGGGACGTACTTAAGCATCTCCTGCAGCGCTGCAAGCTTCTCCTCCCTGCTCCTTGCTGCATGGTACCTTCCCTCAGCTGCGTAATATTCCGGACCGGCGTTCAATGATGCCATTTTTACCACGAAATAAGGAATATGCCCAGCAGGATTAAAAATACCGAAATGAGCTGGTGTTTCTCAAGCCTCTCCTTCAGGAAGAGGTATGCGAGGATGACGGTAAAAATAGGGTATATGGATGAAATCGGCGCGAGGAGGGAAGTAAAGAAGGTTGCAGCGGCAATGTAATAGAAAACCAGCCCGATTGCATCGGTGCTTGCAAGGATCGACGGAAGCAGGTTGCTTATTCTTGAAGGCAACAGCCGCCTTCCAGAAGAGATGACGAGGAGCGTCGTGATGATGAATGAGAAGAAGGTATGGGAGAGCACGGTAACCTGGGGCGGATACGCTTTCGCAAATGGCACGAGCATTACCATCGCAACCCCCCAGCAAACCATGGCGCCAACGGCCAATAAGGCGTCCTTATCGAATGCGGTTTTTTTCAAGTCCAAATTTTGAAGTGATAAGGAAAAGACGGAAGCAATAAGGATCAACGCGCCCAGGATCTGGATGGGCGAAGGCGCCTCGCCAAGGAAGATCATTGCCAATAAAAGCGTGATCAGCCCGTACGAGCCCCCTATAGTGCTTATGACGGATACTTTGCCCCTCTGCAAAGCGAGGTAGAAAAGCCACCAGCCGAACGCCATCAGGAAAGCAACCGGAGCTATTTCCGGCAGAATTGTGAGGAAGGGATAATTTTCCGGAGGGAAGAAATAATCATACAGGAGAATGATGAGGAAGCCGCAGAATGCGGATATGTGGATGGGAAGGTAGTTTTTCTCCCTGGTGGCGGCGATTTTTGCAAAGAAATCCGCTATTCCCCAGCCGAGTGCAGCTGCCAACCCCAAAAGTATGCCTTCTGATAGCATTTTTAACCAGCATAAAACTAGTAATTTGCGCTTTTTAATTCAGGTGTTTTTGGAAATGAAACTGATTTTGAAAGGGATTGGTGCAAGCGAAGGCAAAGTGAAAGGCAAGGTTAAAATCATCGGGAGCGTGAATGACCATTTCAAATTCCGCGAAGGGGATATTCTGGTAACAAGGATAACTGATCCCACGATGACTGTGATGATGAACCGAGCTGCTGCAATTGTATGCGACATCGGCGGGATAACCTCCCATCCCTCCATAGTTGCAAGGGAGATGGGAATACCGTGCGTTGTGAACACCAAAGAGGCAACAAAGAAGCTCAAAGAAGGCGAAGAGGTAATGGTTGATGGCAAGAAAGGCGAAATCTACTCACTGGGTTGACGAATTCATTGATTTCCAAATGGGAGCAACCGAATCGATGGACTTCCAGACGTTCAAGCCGTTCTCCCACCTGCAATTCCACCCGCTTTTTTCAAAGGAATGGTGCGATTGGATTGAGGAGATGATAGATGAATCTGCGAAGAAGGGGTTAGCAGCAAAGGAAGCGCACAAGCTCATTAACGGCGCCTGCATTTTGATGACCCAGTTCTTTTTCACTTCAATTGATGTCAAGACGGCCGGATTGCCTTTTGAAAGAAGGAGGAAAATAATGGAATGGTTCGATTCGCTTTACCGTCAATACAGGAAAATCAAAACGTATGACCGGACGAAGAACAGGGTGCATACGCAGGCGGAAGTGGATGCCATCATGAAAGAGGCGGAATTCAATGCGGGCGAACCCGAAACCGCAAAATTGCTTGGAAAAATCGTGAATGCGGGCTACCATCTCACCAACGGGATATATACGGACATTTACATGGACAATGCGTTCCAGTATTATGGCCCGTATGATTCAAAGCAGATAAGAGGAAACCAGACGTTCATCATCAAGGAGTTCAACCACCTAAAGCCGCTCATGCTTTGGCCGGAAGCGAGGTCTTTTCCCGCGAACAACATCACAATCTATTGCGTCTATGAGGATGTGAAGTTTAGGATCGACGGGATCGCATCGCACTCCATCTACGAGGGGGATGTGGTTAAGGGGCTTAAAAAATGGGCCGTCAAGGTTGATGGCGAATTCGTCCCGCATGCAAACAAACTGATCGGGCTGTATGAGCAGCTTTCCTTCAGGAGCCAGGAGCAATGGATAAAGCTTATTTCCCTGGATTTCGAGCAATTGAAGCAGAAGGGGCTTGAAATGCGGTGCTACGCATTCCGGAACCTGAGGCTGAAATTGGGATTGGACCCGGGGCCTTCGGAAGGGATGAAAAATGCGGTAAAGGGTAAACCTTATGCAGATAAAAAATACTGGAAAATACCGAATGGCCCTAAAAAAAATGCGGACTATTGGAGGAAAATGCTGGATTACAGGGAAGAGTTCAGCCCCGGAATCAAAGCCAAGCTATTTTATAAACGCAAAGCTCCTCAAAAAAGAACCTCTGGGATGAAACTTTCTCGAACGCCAGCTTTCGCTGTTTTAAAAAATCATGTGTTTTTTCATCGCCAGTAAGGGAGCTGTGCAAATACAGGAGAATTCCCCCGCCATTCAGATGCTCTTCAAATTCCAATAAAAACCGGTCAATTATTTTCCTTCCGTCCCTGCCTCCGTCGAAAGCGCTGTTGATCTCCCCCTCCAGCTTTTCCTCCTTGCTAGTTGGGAGGTACGGAGGATTGAAGCAGATCGTGTCGAATTGCTGATTTATGAGGTTGGAAAACAGGTTCGATTGGGAAAACGAAACCTTTTTTTTCACGGAATTCCTTTTGCTGTTGAATTGCGCATTCTTAATGGCAAACCTCGAGGTGTCGGCGAAAACCACCTCAGTAACTGCCGCATTTTTTGACGCACAAATTCCCGCTATCCCGGTACCGCAGCCCAAATCCAGCACTTTCCCAAATGCGTGCTTTTCCGCAGCCCCTGCTAGAAGGAATGAATCCTCATGCGGGAAATATACGTCCGGGAAAACAGCCAAATTAAGGGAGTTGAACTGGAGCGTTGAGCTGCCCTCCTTTTTTCCACCCTGCTCACCGCCTCCTTTTCCTTTTTTTCCTTGGCTGGTCATAGAAATACCATATTGCGTAGTAGGTTACGAGAATTACGATCAGGAATATGCGGAATAGGAAATCGTGGAGTGCTGCAGACCATTCGATTGCGCCCAAATTGAAGTAGTAGATGGTTGTTGAGATGCGCAGGGAATTGAAAATCAGGAGAAGGAGCAAGCCGGCTACGAATCCCTTGATGCGGTAACTGATTTTTTTTTCCATGCTTGCGAATATGATCCCGAACATCACCGCAATCTCCAACGCGCCGGAGCACAGGTCTAGAATCGATGCGCTAATGTTGGGCGTGCGTATTTGGGGGAATTGCGAGGAGTAATCGATCGAGGAATCCAGCCCGAAGAGCAGTTTGAGCGATAATTGGGAGCCGATTGCCGCAATGTGGTTGGGGAAGGGAGTGAGAGAGAGGAGGAAATAAGAGGAGATGAACAGCAATAAGAATAGCGAAACGAATTTAAAAGCGAGAACCGAAGTACTATCCTTCGGCCGGGGGTTAAACCACATCCTATTGAATCACTTAATATATTTACGGGGTCAGGTATTAAATCCGATCAGGAGGAATGGGAAAAATGAAACGCAAGGAAGAAAAAAGGGGAATGGGCCTGAATGGGAAGCTGCTTTTAATAGCAGTAATTGTGCTGGCTTCATTCATTTTCCTGGAGATAGCAATATCCACGCTGAACAATTTCCTGAAGGCGCCGCTGTTGCTGCTGACGCTGTTTGCTTCGGGAAAACTGATGGCAAAAATCGGGGGGCTCGAGAATTATTACGGCATCATCATCCTCAGGGGCGAGAAGGGGTTCTCTACGATGCACAAGCTCGCAAGGCACCCGAAGCTGATGCGCGCACTGGCTGATTTCGGGATGAGCATCGGGTTCGGCCTGGTGTACTCGTTCTTCGTGTTCAGGAAACATCCGAAGAAATTCTTCGGCCATGCGTTGATCGTATGCACATTCTTCGGCACATTGCTTTACTCAAATTCAACTGCCCAATCCGGATGGGGAATGGCAGCAATCGGAATGCTGGGCGGGCTGCTCTTTTTCGGGATCGCATCACTGGTGATACAGGCGCTGAATATCATAACCGTGCCGGAAAGCACGGCTGGCGCAGCGCTCATTGTTCCGGGAGTCACAATACCTTTCTGGGAAGGGCTCATTGCAATTATCATTGCAGTTACGGTTCATGAGATCGCGCATGGCGTGCTCGCGATGATTGAAAAATTGGAAGTAAAGAACTCGGGCGTCATCCTGTTCGGGGTGCTTCCGGTGGGAGCTTTCGTGGAGCCCAATGAAAAGAAATTATCCGGTTTGGAGATGCACAAGAAGCGCAGGATCCTTATTGCGGGAACAACCGCTAATTTCCTCACTTTCCTGCTTTTTTCCGTGTTGATTATACCGCTGGTGCCCCTGGGAATGGGGATGGCAGATGGCGTTCAAGTGGCCGCGCTTTCCAAGGATTCGGCTTCACTGGGGATCCTTGCGGAGAAAGACATCATTACGGCAGTGAACGGCCAATCCGCCACGAATTACCCCCAATTCGCCGAGCTGATGAAGGGGAAGAAGGAGGGCGATGTTGTCAAGCTTACAACTGACAAGGGCGAAAAGTCCATCATATTGGGCGCAAACGGGAAGATGGGAATCGTGCCGGAGAACCATTTCCCGGAAAATATTTTTGCAATTGGCGCGTTTCTTTTCATTTTAGGGACGATGTCGTGGGTGATCATCATCAACCTTGCGCTTGCTGTGATCAACCTTGTGCCGATTTTCCTCACGGACGGCTATCGGCTGGTATATGAGGAGGCGAGGGGCGTATTCCCGAGCAAGGGGGATACGAATGCGAAACGGATTGCAATTGCAGCGGGCGCGATCTGCGTGCTGCTGCTGCTTATTAATTTCCTCCCAAATTTCTGGTAAAAAACCTAGTATTGAAGGAGCAATTTCTGCGCCCTGGGCTTCAGAATTGAAAGCGGCTCCGCATTGTACCCGCGCTTCTTCAGCTCCCTTGCAAACTCCTTCTCAAATCCGTGCGTGGTGATGATGCGCTTGGGGTTCGCCTGCTCAACAAATTCAAGCGAATCGTTGAAATCGCAATGGTCCGAAAGGCAGAACGCCTTGTCAACGGAACGGTTGCCGTCAAGCGCCCAGCCTGTTGCTACTGCACACCTCACATCGCACCCGTAAAATTCCGAAAGGCGCTTCGCATAAGTGAAATTCGCGAAATGGTGGGGGATGACAGCTACGAACTGCGTCCCAAGGACTTCCTTTGCCTCATCCGATGTCTCGCTCACCATCTTGAGATCGATTCCGTGCTTCCTGTAAATCTGGGAAATCCGGTAAATCTCTGAACTTACAACTGGAGTGATGTTGCAATAATCGTTCAGGAATTTGATTATTTCCTGCGCCTTCCCGAGGGAATAGCCGCCGATGATGATTGAGCTGCCTGCAAGCATGTGCTGCTCAACCCACATTTCCATCTCGTCATAAACCTGCTCGAAGGGGGGGAACTGGTAGGTTGGAAGGCCGTAGGTGCTTTCCATGAGCAGCAGGTCCGCCTGCCTGATTTCCGCGCCCTTGTTTGTCAGGGAGGGCCGCAGCTTGAAATCGCCGGTGTAAGTGAAGGAGAAATTGCTGTTGATGTGGAGCATCTTCGAGCCGAGCACATGGCCCGCGTCCAGCAGCTCGTATTTGAAGGAGGTTTCCCTTGCGAGCTTCAGCCTTGTTGCAACCGCGTCCCCGTAGTTCCTGCAGTGCAGCAAATCTATGGTTGCATCCGAGGAGATGATCTTCCTGCATGATTTTATCCCCCCCGCATGGTCGGAATGCGCATGCGAAATGAAAGAGAAGTCCCCCCTGCCATCTAGGGTCAGCTGCTCTTCCTCAAGCTGGAGGGCGATTCCTTTTGCGGTGGGCACCAACATGTTGCAAAAGGAGAACGCAGCCGGGTTAAAAAATCTTTTCGGTCAGGTGGCTTATGGTGGAAATGGCCGAAATGGGAACGGAAGCAGTCAAAGATCCGGTTTATCGGCCGGAAAACAGGAGCGGGCGCAATTCCTTCCTCTTGCCATCATTACCAACACCATTTTAAATGTGAAAAAAATATGATAATTGAAAACTATGGTAGTCGAGTCGCTCATCGGCCCGCGCACTGCGGAACGCAACCCTACCGAAATAATCGTGCTCGCGTTCATATTCGTCTCCATGGCAGTAGGCGTCGTGGATTTCCTAAAAATCGAGCCGTATGGGGCGATGCTGCTGCTTTTCACGCTGATGCCGGCTGTGCCGTTCATCCTCAACCTCTTCAAGCTGGAAGAAGAAGAGCTCGAGCATGAGACAATAATGCATTCCCGCACCATAAGGAGGCATTTTTCGGTCGTATTGGTGCTGCTTGCCTTCTTCGCAGGGCTCGTGATTGGGTTCACCTTCTGGTACCTTTTCCTGCAGGGGACGGATGATATCAAGGCGGAAAAATTCTTCGACATGCAGCTTGGCGAGCTCCAGCGCATCAATGATTTGGGCTCGGAGATTTCTGGGAAGGTGCTTGAGAACGAGATTTCAGGCATACAGGCGGGCGCGGTTGGGTTCAGCACCATTTTCAACCTCATATTCTACCAAAACCTCAAGGTTCTGCTGCTGGTGATACTGGGGTCGCTGCTTTATGGAGCGGGCTCCGTATTCATCCTTATCTGGAACGCGTCCGTGATAGGGGTGTTTTTGGGAAATGTGGCGAGGAAATACGTGTTCCATGAGGCACCTGCGTTCTCCCTTATACCGGGGCTGAGCTATGGAATACTGGGATTGATACCGCACGGCTCATTCGAGCTGATATCGTATTCAATAGGTGCGCTTGCGGGCGGCATTCTGAGCGCTGCGATAGCGAGGCGCGTGTATGGGACGATTGAATTCAGGCCGATCCTGATGGACGTAATCAAGCTGGTGCTGGTAGCAGTGATATTGCTTTTCGTGGGTGCGATCATCGAGAGCGCGACTTTCTGAAATGCGAAAATAATCTAAAGTTATTTAAATGGCGGGAACACTAAAAATACAACTTGTCGAGTGATCTGATGAGACTAAGGAGCATTGCAATAATACCCGATGGGAACCGGAGGTTTGCAAGGAAGGGCGCACTCAGCGTCAGGAAGGCATATTCGCAGGGCTTCCGGAAAGTGGAGGAAGTGATGGACTGGGCGGAGAAGGCGGATGTGAAAAGCGTCGCCTTCTGGGCGCTTTCATTGGAGAATTACAGGAAGAGGAGCAAATTCGAATTGAGGATACTGTTTTCACTGATGAGGCACAAATTGCGCGAATCGCTGAATGAACGCACCTTCGAGAGGAACGGCATCAAAGTAAAATTCTTCGGCAGGACGGACCTCCTTCCCAAGGATTTGCAGGAGATGATGACTGAACTCGAATCACGCACTTCAAAATACCAGAGGGAATTGGGGATTGCTGTCGCTTATTCGGGCAGGGAGGAGATACTTTCTGCTGCGAAGAAAATTGCAATTGATTTCTTCGGCAAACAGGAAAAAGTCGCCTCCTTGAATGAACACGATTTCGAGAAATACCTCTACCAGCCGCAATCGCCGGATCTTATAATCAGGACGGGTGACGTTTCCAGATTATCCGGCTTCCTGCCATGGCAGACCGCGTATTCGGAGCTGTATTTCAGCAAGAAGCTGTGGCCGGAATTCGGGGAGGCTGATTTCCAGCAGGCGGTCGAATTCTACAACGAGACCCAGAGAAGGTTTGGGAAGTAATTGCAACGACCCTCCCGCAATAATTTATTAATGCGTTTTCACATCTAATGCATATGCCCAGGGAAAATTGGGAGAACAAGCCGGAATATTCAAAAGCACTGGCAGAAAGAGTCAGAAGAAGTGGCTTCCGCCCAGACATCGTCGTAGCTATTAAGAGGGGAGGCACCGTGCCTGGCAAAATAATCGCCCAACAATTAGGTGCGGAATACGAGGAAATTACGGCCCAAAGGCCGGCGTCAGCCTCAGGCCGGGGGGGAAGAACGATCGGGGAGGCCCTCAAATTCTTCCAGAAGCCGGAAATAGACGAGGGGACAACTAGCCCGGTTTCGAATAAAAAAGTGCTGATTGTAGACAATAGCATTAGTTCCGGAAAGACGACGGAACTGGTAAGGAGGCATTTGCTTGGCCGCGGAGCATTGTCCGCAAACATACGGACTGCTGCGCTATATTATCTCGCAGGCTTAAAACAAAGAAAGCCTCCGGATTATTACCTAACCCACAGGAATACCCGCCTATTCAGGCCAATGGCTCCTAAAATCCCGCGGCAAGAATAAGCAATCAAAGCAACTAAAAATACTTAGTGCGAGCCCGAAGCTGAAACAGCTTCCTCCGGGACAGGCTCCCCGCCCTCCTCCTCGCTTTTTACGGGCTCCTCGCCCTTGTCTATTTCGGAATAATTCTGGACGTCGAATACCTCGAAAAGCTCCGTCTTGTTGAGCTCCATCCTCTTGATGGGCGAGATCTTCTTGAGAATCTTGAACATTTCCGCAGCAGTTTTTCCGTAAAGCGTATCGTAGATGAACTGGCCGAAATCCTTGGCTTTCACCCTCTCCTTCAGTTCGCGGACCATCGTGTTCCTCAGCAAGGTTTTTATCTTGCCCGAGCATGAGACGCCGGTCACGACAACGGCCTTTATGGTAAAATCGATGCCGTCCCTCGAGATCGCGCGGAACACCACCTTCAAGGCATCGTTCTCCCGCCTCACGAGCGCATGTATGAATTCCCTTGAAACCTCGTGGCCGATGAACTTCGTGTAAGCGGTTTTTCCCTTGATTTCCGTGATACGGAGGGAAATGTTCGTGTATGTGTGGGAGATGTCCTTCGTGACGTCCTTCAGGGGGATTATGATGATGCGGTTCAGAAGATGCTCATCGTCAATTGCAATGACCTGCGCGACTTCCACCTCGTTTAGGAATTTCGGCGCCATTACGGAATACCAGCTCTTGCTCTTCCAGTTGTCAACGATTTTTTTAGTTGCCATTAAATCACTTAGTTAACCATTCCCTTACTTAACCAATAACGCCGCCTGCTCGGGGTCGTATTTCCAATTCTTTGGAAGCTTCTTCCCGCGGTAATAATTCACGAGCCGCTTGATCTTCGATTCGGTATCAACCAATTTCTTGCTGTTGAGCCGATCCTTCTTGTTCTCTGCCAGGTGCTTGCGCATCTTCACGGCCTTGCGGATGAGGTCTATCAAGTCTGAAGGGTATTTTGGGGAATGTCCCTTCTCCTTCAGCAGCTGGGAAACGGTTTTTCCGGTCATCGCCTTTATTGAGGGAACTGCAAATTGATCCCTGAGAATGAGGCCTATTTCCGCTTCCCTGCGGCCTTCCTTCGCTAGCTCAACCACTTTGTCCTCTATTTCCTCCTTGGAAATGGTCACCCACATGTTTGCGCTGGAACGGCTGGGCTTGTGGGACTTGCTCCTGCCCCTCCTGCGAGAATGCATCCTGGCCATAAGCATCAACTTAGTCAATGCTTCTAATCGCTATAGGGAAATAACCCCCTAGCCATCTAAATCCATAGAACTAGAAGCTCAAATAGTTTCCAAGTAAAAGTATTTAAACGTTGACTTGGAGGCGTTTTTATAGGAACAATTTTATCCATGGAGGACCGATCAATATTCATGGCAATGTTAGAAAGGCTCCAAAAGCGGCCGATTTGGCCGGAGATAGTTACAATTGTCAGCCAGAGTGGAAAACCCAGTCCCGCCATACAACAGGAATTGCGGGGGATCGGTTATAAAGTAAAAGCAAGTAGAGTCGTTTCTTTGCGTCAAAGATTGAGGAAAGCAGGCCATAAGGTGTATTCGGGAGGGGCGCCGGAAGGCGATATAGCAAAAAGGATCAAAAAGGATTTCGGCGAGCGGATAGCCCAGGAATTCGAAAAACATCCGGGGATCCACCCGGTCGAGCGCGCGAGCGCCCTAATTCCCCATCTGAGCGAAGTGCGGCTTTCCCAATTGACTGGTTTTGCCCGGAACACTGTCAGGAGCAGGCTGGCGATGCCTAGGAAATATATACCATCGGCCGGATCGGCTTTCGGCGAGTCAGCAAGGGCTGCAATTTCCCTTGCGCTTAAAAAAGGCACTCCAGACAAAACATTGCTTGCGAGGCTTAAAGAAACGACGGGAAGAGATTGGAACATCGATATGCTAGTTAGGGAAACACGAAAAAAAAGCAGCGCCTATTACAACCCAGATTTCAGCATCGAAAATCTTAGGGCCGTCCAAGAACGGAAGCAATAACGCCTGAAGAAAGCACCAACGCGTTAATCTGATTAACGTTTAATCCGCTTGCTTATGCCCCCTATCGCCACAAACAACGCCTTTATTTCCCTCGCCTTGCCCCTTTCTCCCGAGAAAGGTGCGATGGCTCCGCGCCAAAGAGGGAATTTGATCAGCGCTTGATTCTCTTGCTAATCCCTCCGATCGCAACAAAAAGGGCTTTGATCTCCTCATCCGATATCCTGGATCGCTTCAGGATGTTCTCGAAGGCCCAGCCGACCTTCCTTTTGTCGCGGATTTCGAGCATCCCATCCAAAATTCCGGAAAAAATGCGCTGCATCACCTTGACGTCCTTCCTCTTTGCGGGCCGGTAATGGATGAAGGTGCGGGAGGAAGTATAGAGCTCGTAAAGAAGTATTCCAACGGAATGGGAGAGGTTCAGGACGGCAAATTTGGGCGTTGAGGGGATTGTGACCAGAATGTCGCATTTTTTCAGGTCGGCAAGGGAGAGGCCGGTTCCCTCGTTCCCGAAAACAAGGGATACTTTGTCCTTTTTTGAAATTTTCGGGCAGAGATCCTTGGGGGAGATGCAGCTTTTGAGCGCATAGCCGAACCTTGCTGAGACACCGGTCGTTCCGACAATGATGTCCGTCCCTTCAGTTGCTTCCTCCAACGTGGAAACGATTTTCGCCTTTTTCAGTATGGTAACGCCGGATTTTGCAAACATCACAGCCTCCTGCGATTTGGGCGAGATTTGCGGCCTTACGAGCACGAGCTGCTTTGAGCCGAAATTGGCCATGATGCGGCACACCGAACCCAAATTTACAGGATATAATGGCTCAACGAGCACGACCCCTCATCATTTTCCCCCTCGCAAGAATCTTTTTAAAGCGCCGAACCGTACTTAATCAGGAGGTAACCATCATGCTGAAAAGGTTTATTATTGGGTTGCTTATTTTCGCCATCCTTATCGGGCAAGCGCAAGCACTCTCATACGACAAGGTGAAGGATGCATCGCAGTATTATGCGAACAAGGGGGAAGAGCAGGTGGTCGTGCCTACTGAAATGAGCCCCCTGATCTACAATGACGTGAATTATTTCTTCGCATACCTTGCGCCGCAAGATGCGCAGGAGGTGAAGAACCTCGTGCTAATTATCAGAGAGGAGGGCGAGCAGGGAAGGCTGGAGACGCGGGAGGACGTGCTGAAGCTGATGTATTCCGTGGACTACGACCTTGACTCGATCAAGGCTCTTCGGGACCGCAAAATCGGGCTGGAGGATCTCAAGAACGTGGTTTCCTCGCTGAAGAACCAGATCGACAATTCCGAGAGCGCCATATTGGAGAACATCAAGCGCCAGAGCGAGGATGACTTCACTTCCATAGATGACGCGTTGTATGACATGCAATCTTCCATCGATGATGCAGAGGCAGTGGTGGACGACGGGCTGATAGCGAAGGAGAATTTTTACGCAAGCGCCACCACTACTGAAATTTCACAAACGGATTTGCAGGATGTGATCTCCAAGAACGAGGACGCCATCAATTCATTCTACAGGTTTGCTGCAGACGCGGAATTGTACCAGAAAGCGGTATCGCAGAAGCTGCTCGAGACCAAGGACCAGCAGGTCGCATCGGAACTCTCGAAAATAGGGAACCTCAAGGTCGGGGATGCGATACTGAAATCCTACAATGCATCCCTTGCGCAGAAAAAGAAGGATTTCGACATCCGGAAAAGCCGGAAATCAGCATTGCTGAACGATTCAATACAGAGTTTATACGCGAGGAAAGCAAAGGTGGAGGCAAGGAACGCATTCGCGGCCTCGCAGCAGAAGGGGCTGATCGATTCGCTTGTTTCATCAAAGAATGATTTGATAATAAAGCAATGCAAGCTGAGCAGCGAGGAGCTCAAGAGGAGGTGGGAAGCGATAAAAACCGCCATGGACATGCAGGAATACGAGCTGGTTCCCCTGAAGCTCATGGAGGCGGAAGAAATTGCAGACAACCTGAACTCCCGGCTGCAGGGCTGCGTTAGTGCGACAGCAACGCCAACTGCAAAGCCGTCTGGATTCGACTACAAGGGGCTCATCCTGCCGGCAGTTGTCGTGCTGGCAATCGTGTTTGCAGTCATCTATTTGGGGAACTACATGAAGCCCAAGGGGGATGAAATCCAGGAATAGGTACGTTTATTAAATCGGAAAAAAATATTGATTGAGTTTTTGGGATGCAAATATGAATCTGCCAGCCGGAACAGTAGTCAAGACAGCAATAGACTCCGCCACCATTGACTTTGCGGCGCTGCTCAAGGAGCTCAAGGACAAGGCGTTCAACGGCTACCTTACACTTACGCTGCAGGGGGTTGGAGGCGTGGAGGAGGGAATAACGGTTTTCGACAATGGTAAAATAGTCGCCGCGTTCTACGAATACCTGAAGTACAATAAGCAGGTGATGGGCGACCTCGCATTCCAGAGGGTAATGAACGGCAGTGCCGCGAAGCACGGCATCATAGACATTTACCAGCTCACTAACGACCAGGTACAATTGATACTTGCTTTTAATGAGCAGGCGATCTGCCTGCCATCGGATGCGGACATCAAGAAGCTCAGGGCCGAGGAGTTCTCCCCGTTTTTCGAGGATCAGGTAAAGGAGACCGCCGGCGTGGGCTCGAAGGGCGACCTGCTGAAGAAATTCAAATTGGGGGACGTTGACAAGAAGGATAAGGTGGAGGTCGTTGAGGACGAGGATGAGGACCTCATGGCCGACCTGTTCAAGGGAAAGGGATAATTTTATTATATAATGCTCAATAACAATCAGGACTGCATATGCGCACAATCATAATTGCATCGGGAAAAGGGGGTGTGGGAAAGACATCCATCGCAGTAAACCTAGGGATCGCACTATCGCAGATGGGCAAGCGCGTCATCGTTGTTGATGCGGATGTCAGCATGGCCAATGTGGGCATCATTTTAGGGATTGACAGGGCGCCGATTTCCCTCCACAATGTGCTGATGGGGGAGGTGAACATCCGCGATGCGGTTTACGAGGGGCCCGGGAAAGTCAAATACGTTCCTTCAAGCTTATCCCTTGAGCGCGTGAAAAAAATGGTCCTGGAGAAATTCCCCGATGCAATAAAGGATTTGGAGCCGGTTGCAGATTACGTCCTGATTGACTGCCCTCCGGGAGTGGACAGGATGGTGGAGGCGGCGATTTCAGCTGCAAAGGAAATGATCGTTATTGTGACGCCGGATCCCGCGAGCCTTGCGGATGCGATGAAAATAATCAGTTTCGCGAGCAAGAAGGGCGTTGCAACCGTAGGGTTCATAGAGAACATGGTTCTTAACGACAAATCCGAGATTAAGAAGGAGGAGATCGAAACGATGCTCTCGATGAAGATGATACATGCGATCCCGGAGGACATCGAGGTTAGGCGCGCTGCTGCTGTGCAGGTGCCGTTCATAATCCGGAACCCGAATTCCCCGGCCTCGAGGGAAATAAGGGTGCTTGCCGGAAGGATTACGGGAGAGCAAATCAAGGTTGAGCAGAAGGTTAGGAAGGGGTTCTTCGCATCGCTGATGGAGGCGATTTTCGGGAAGAAGAAGCAGCAATGAGGATTATATTTTTTTAACAAAAGGGTGGGTAAAAAATGGTGGAAAAAAGGCCGTTTGACGTACTGAACAATGCGCTCAACCAGAACGTGCTGGTGAAGCTGAAGGGCGAGCTGGAGGTGCGGGGGGTGCTCTCGAGTTTCGACGTGCACATGAACCTCGTTATAGAGAACGGCGAGGAGCTCAGGAACGGCGAGATGAAGAGGAAGCTGGATACCGTGCTGCTCCGCGGTGACACGGTAGTGTACATTTCACCGGTTAAAATCTGAGTTCCAAGCCCTTATTATCAGATAGCACTAGAGTGGACTCGGCGGGATTTTCGAGAGCATGCGAGCGAACCCGCAAAGCCCAATCGAACCCGCTGTCTCCTGCATGCCATGCAGGCGTGTTACCAGTCCACTACGAGCCCAAGAATAGGGTACTTATTGTGCGCACAAAGGATTTAAATAAATAGATTCGAATAGTTACTTCCTTTTCGGGCCCAGAGTCGGTCGGTAAGACGTTCGCTTGACGTGCGAAAGACGTGGGGTTCAATTGCCTTGCCTTTCTTTTCAAAGAAAGGCGATGGCGCCGCCAAAGAAAGAAATTTGTCGGCTCCGCCGAATTCATCGGCAAGGCATGGACAATTCCCTATGGGCCCATCTCTGCGACGGGGGAAGTATCCCCCTCGACCAGATTGGTCGTTCCCCCTCTAGATGAATTTTTCGCTCCCCCCTCATTTATTGCGAAAATCTAATTCTTTATTTTCAACAATTCCTCCAATACAACCGGCAGTTCCGTGCAGCCTTCCCCTCCGGAGAAGTGGCCGGCACCTTTCATTACAATCAGTTTGGCTCCCAGCTTCTGCTTGAAAACGGTGCCGTTCTTAAGGGGGATGAATTTGTCGTTATCGGAATGGATGGCGATGAAATGCGGGCAATGCGATTTGATTTTCTTCCAATTTATGGGTTTTCCGTAAAACGATTTGAAAACAATGTAGCCGATATTATTGGCGAACCCCGCCACTATTATCACGCCCCCCACTTTCACGCTTTTCGGGAGGGTTTCCAAATAGCGGAGGATGGCGATGCAGCCGAGAGAATGGCCGATGAAGTAGCAATGCTTGTCGGGGAACGGTTTCTTTTCCGGCGAGGATAAACGCACCTCCTCCGAAATCTTTTTCACCCATTCACCCATTTTCGGGAGGGAAGGGTGCGGCATCTGGGGTATGATAACTGAATAACCTTTTTTCTCAAGCTCCTTCCTAAGCCAAGGCCTCCAGCCGCCTTCAGGTTTGGAGTTCCAGCCATGGATGATGAAGACGCGTTTTTTCATGTTGGATCGTATCTGTTGCAAGTTATTGGCTAAAGGATGTTGCAACCATTTATTTAAACGTTGCAGGCGATAGGATTATTATGCCCCCAAAAATCGCCAAGGAACTGATTCGCTCCGAAAGGGCCACCTATATACTGGCGGAAATGACCAACAGGTTCAATGAGGGAGAGCTGCAGGATGCGATCCGCACTGGGCTCGTGGTGCCATTGCAAGGCAACTTCCCAAGGGCGCAATAGGAACTCGAAAAGAGGGGTTTGGATGTCTCCAAAATATACCTCATCCCCCACAGGCATCCAGTTATGACGGGGCATAGGAGTTTCCACAATAGGACGCTACTTTTCAGTCCAATTGACAACGGCAGCAAGCATTATGCGTTCAAGGGAGTGGGAACCAATGAATTCAACGTTCACTATCCCAAGGATTTTGGGAGAATGCATCATTCAAACTACGCCTACATAAAGGAAGAAAAAATGATTGAAAGGCAGTTTTGGGGCGGTGCGCGGCACGTATCCAATCTGCACGCGGCAAAATGGAGCCGTGCGGCAATTGATGAGCTGGCCAAAATGGAGTCTGAGCGGGATCCGGCGCTGGCTGTTGCGGAAAGTTACGGCGGAAAAATAAACATAATGAACCCGTATGCCATTTTTAAGCCCCTGCAGGTTCCGATTTTATCTCTTAAGCCCAAAGGAAAAGTTGTGAAAATCGAACATAGCGAGGGGATGGAGAAATCTGGTATCCCGGAATCCCTTGCAAAATCGCACACTATTCTGGCATATACTGCGCCGAAAGGGGCAACGATAAGGCTTAAGGACGCGGATTACTTCGACACGCCCAGTGTCAGGACTGAGGAGCATATGGCAGTAGGAGCAAGCATGGGCCTCATGCTGCACATATTACACAACCGCATGAAATTATATGGTGGGGATAAAAACGGCGGGACAATCTTTCATCCCAACAATGTGAGCGTCGAGCCTAATGGAAACCTAAGTTTCTTTGATTTCGATACAATCAACGATACGAGCAGGATAAACCGGCTCACCGACCTACGGGTTGCCCTGAATTCCATACAGCATTCGGTGAGGTCAGTGTACGTAAAGCCTGCTATAATTGCGATGTTGGATGTGTATACGGTAGGAATGAGTAGGAGGCGCATGTCCCAAGTCATCAGAGAAATTGGGAAAGCCGGAAAATTCATAGGCTACAAAACTGACGATTTTCGCGATATAAAACAATACCTAAGAAGTAAAATGCCTCCAAGGAAAGGGATCAGGGACTCGTTAAAGCGTCTGTTTCGAAAGCATCCATAAAATCAGTATCAGGAGGAGGCCGAAAATAACGTACCTCCAAGGAAATTCATCTCCGGAGACAAGCTTCTTCATGGAAGGCAGGGAAACAAATTCCGTAACCTCCGCTCCCTGGTCGGACGTTATCTGGAATGGGACATTTGTGCTTTGAAGGTCCTGCAAAGGCTGCACCTGCAAACGGTATTGGCGCGTTTCACCCGGCGCAAGCTCCTTTACTGAATCAAGAGGGATGATGTTCAGGTCGCGTGCAGGCGAATTGACGCCCACATTGGTCAGTGCGATGTTGCCCGTATTTTTCAGCGTTATTGTGACAATCGCTTCCTTCACTACGTCGCCTTCATAAACCTCCTCTATTGCGCTGTTGGCAGAAATCTGCTTGCTCTTCCCAACTACTTGGAGAACGGAGGAAAATTTCGAAATTTCCAAACCGGAGGATGCAACTACGTTGATGTTGTATTTCCCAGCTGCTTTCGGGGTGAGGACAAGCCTGAAAGGCGCGGTTTTCCCGGTTTTGATCGTTTTGGCGTTATCGAGGGAAACCCAGGAGGAAGGTATCCCATCAATTGTGACTTCAGTGTTCTCCATATCCTCGCTCTTTGCATTGAGCACATTGACAACGAGTTTCTTCTGTTCCCCTACAACCGCATTTACCGAAGCAGGGAAATCTATCTTGAGGAAGGATTCCTCGGATTTATTGCTGGAAACAACGGAAAATTCAAAAGTGGATGTTTCAGCCGCACCTTTCCGGGGGCGGAGAACGAATGATGCAAGCTGGCCCCCTAGGGGAGTGATGCAGGAAGTCTGCACAATGAAATTGAATGTCTCCGATTCCCGGGGAGAAAGGGTGAATTCATCGGGCTCCGCATATGCATTGGCCTTCACAAGCGGCTTCGTTTCTATTGCATAATCGTCCTCCAGAGTGCCCATGTTAGTGACCTTTACCTCGAACCCAGCAGTTGTGCAGCGCTTTACTGCCGGATAAATTGGCTTTTCTATTTTGACATTGCTGGTTCCCTGCACACGATAGCAGATTTCCTTGTCTATGAGCACGAACCCAAGGTATTTTGCCTGCAGCCTGAAATGGTAGTAATCGATGGGCATTGTGTCGCGAGGGAGAATTGTTAGGTTGAAATATTCCCGCTCGCCGGATTTAAGCTCGAAATTCCGCAATGGAAGCCTGACTGGTTCGGTGGAGTCGTCGTTCCCCACAATCTCAAGTGAAAACGGCTTCTCAATTTCGCCGTAATTCCTCACGCCCAGCTGAAGCACCTTCCTTTCCCCATGCTTCACTTCAATGCATTGGAGCGGCTCATTTAGCAGCGCAAGCTGCGCCTCCTTGTAATATGACCTTACTTTCACGGGAAGCAGGAATTCCTGCACGCAGCATGCGGAAGTGGTGCGCACGCGGAAAACAACCTCGTAATCGCCGCTGGGGGTGCCTGCGGGCAAAATGACATATGCTTTCACAACTTTTGCATCATTGGGGGAAATCCTGAAATCAGATTCGGCAATGGAAACGGATTTCCCGAGGGGATTCGAAGGCGCAGCTATGCTGGCAAAAATTTCCTCATTCAGGTTGTTGTAAATGGAAATGAAATACTCCATCTTTTCCCCGGGAAGAAGCTGCTTCAGCGAAGTCGGGTAAATTTCCGCGTTCACGCGGCCCTCCTGCACAGCTTCGGAGGCGGATGGCGTGACTTCCGCATTCAGGAGAAGGTTTTCGGAGCACTGGATGCCCGCAGAGTCTGAGGAAATTTCAACCGGAAATTCATAAGTGCCCACTTCGGCGGAGGCGGTTGAGACGTAAAAGTTGAAAACCGTTTCCTCGTTCTGGGAAAGCGCGTCGTAACTCACATCAAAATATGCATCTATCTGCGGGAGGTAATCGTTGGCAGCTGATAAATATACGTTTGCGGGATAAATGCCGATGTTCTTCACAACAAGCGGGTAATTCGCAACTCCGCCTTGGGAGATGGTCGCATTTGCAATGACGCCGATTTCGAGCGAAGGGCATGATGCGTAAAGAATTGAGCTTAACAGGGCGAGCAAAATGGCCATTGGAAGCGCTTTCATGTTAGGGGTTATGCATTCACCTATTTAAAATCATTATTGATGCTCGCTTGGAAGGGTTGAAAACACTTCGCCGAAAGCAACCAAAGGCTTTAAAAATTCGGTCGGCTTTTTTTTACAATTATGGACATCATTGAAATCATCCTTTTCATGCTACCCGCTTATATAGCAAACAGCGCACCCGTGCTGCTTTCGGGCTGGGGGCCGTTAGACCGGAAAGCCTTGTTCGGCGACGGGAACCGCATCCTCGGTGACAGCAAAACGATCAGGGGCACGTTGGGCGGGATAGTTGCCGGAATTCTCGTAGGGGCAATCCTTTCTTATAATATTTCCATCTACTTGTTGAGCCCGCTTGGCACGCCTGATTTCGGGTTTGATGACAAGATGCTAATTTCAAGCCTCATGGTGCTCGGTGCCATTCTGGGGGACCTGCTGGGCTCGTTCATAAAGCGGAGGCTGGAAATCAAGCCCGGCGAGCCGTTCCTGCTGACGGACCAGCTGCTGTTCATTTTAATGGCAATCGCATTCTCCACCATACCAAAGGGATTCTTCATCTCCCTCTATGACTTGGGCGCGGTACTGATAATCACCCTATTCCTGCATTTTGCGGCAAACATAATCGCGCACAGGCTCAACCTGAAAAAGGTGCCATGGTGAAAAGCCGGGAATGAGCGACTCAAGAAAGCCGTTCCTGCAGAAAGGCGAAACAGAGTTCCTCACAAGGTTTTTCCTGATTTTTTTCGGCTTGTTTGCGGTACTTAAAATCGCGGACCTTTCTTCCCTTTTGGAGCTGATTGCAGGCATAGAATATTCCCTCGCCATCCTTGCAGGGATCCCCGCAACGCTTAGTGCGCCTGCCATCATGCTCAACACGAGCAGCGTCGAAATAGTGGCGGAATGCAGCGGCTTTGTAATGATCATATTGCTTGCGGCGCTTCTTTGGTCGACCAATATCCCCAATGGCAGGAGGATAAGGTACATGCTGGTTTTTTCGCCGTTCCTCTTTGTTTTCAACATTTTGCGGATTTTTGCAACCCTGCTCACGCTTAACTCGCATCCCTCGCTATTCGAATTCGTGCACATTTCCCTCTGGTTCGTTGATTCGGCTATAGTGCTGCTGATATGGATGAAGGCGCAGAATATGAACATCCGGAAAACGCTTTTTTCCTGAAAAAAAATTGGTCGGAAATATGGATAAGGGAATCCTGCTCGCAATCCTGATCCTGTCTTTTGCAGCCATCGTGTTTTCCCTCAATACCGGCAACTATTTCGTGGGCGACAAAGGCGAAAAAAGCGTTTCGATGATGGTGCCGGCGGTTGATGCGGAGGGGAAGGGATTCCTCCTAAAAATGGATGTGGAAGTCAGGAGAGGGGCAGGGATGCTGAACATCATTTCGGAAGGGGATGAAATCACAATAAGCGGCGGGACGGAAGATTCGTTCAAAACTGCAGTCGCTGCTGCGGCCAGAATATCGGGCGCGGATTTTGGGAAGATGGATGTAACGTTTGTGATCCATAGGAAAGGGTACATTGCGGGAAGCAGTGCGGCTGCGAGTGCTGTGGTGGGTCTCGTGTCCCTTGCGCAAAACCGAAAAATCAGGAAGGATGCGCTGATTACGGGAAGCCTGGATGAAAACGGGAAAATCAATAGGGTAGGCTTCATACTGGAAAAAGCGAATGCAGCTAAGGAAACTGGCTACGAAATTCTGCTCGTTCCGGAAGGGGAGGCGAAAGTCTGGGTGATTCCCGAAGGATGCAGGAGGGATGACGGTTCCTCGCTGCCCGGATGCAGGCCTGAGAAGGAAGAAGTGGATGTAATGGAAGCAACAGAAATTAAGATAATCGAAGTAAGCGATCTTGAGGAAGCTGCAGAATTCATGCTGGAAGGATGATCTAAGTTGGCAGGAAACCTTCTG
Source organism: Microcaldota archaeon (assembly GCA_043813365.1). Classification (GTDB taxonomy): domain Archaea; phylum Micrarchaeota; class Micrarchaeia; order Norongarragalinales; family SBBD01; genus JACRGC01. The sequence continues at coordinate 22,060 of JBDRLB010000047.1, forward strand.
CTGAATATATGCGGGAAAAAATCATTGCCCTTGGAGCTCATACATCTCCATGATTTCCTGTTCGGTTGTCGCATCCTGGGGCTCCTTGTCGGTGCGGAAGGAAATCATGCGCGGGAAACGCAAGGCAAGCCCTTCATCCGAACCCTCTGATTTTCCGGCAGTATGCGCGGGAGAACGCGTGATCTCGTCGGCATTCACTTCTATTACGAATTTGGGCTCCACCCAGACATCGGGAGAGAGTTCGCAATCAACATTCCTGGGCTTTTCCTTTACTGCGGTCTTTTCAAGCCTTGAGGCAAACTCCTCCATCTGCTCCTCTGAGAATCCGGTGCCGACTTTCGCGATGCTGCGGAAGCGCGAATTTTCAGGGTCGTATATTGCAGTAAGCACTCCCCCAAACTCGAATTGCGTGCGCTTCCCCTTCCCGAGGTAATACCCGATTATGACAACATCGAAAGTGTCTGCGATTTTCCCGTAACTCTTCTTGAGCTTGATCCACGCGAATTTCCTCGCGCCCGCTACATAAGGAGCCTGCAGGTCCTTTGCTATAATGCCCTCCAGCCCGTCGGAGAGGCACTTATCGAAGAATTGCTGGAGCTGCCTTGGCGTTTCAGCGATGACGCGGTCGGAGAGCTTGAGCGTCCCCGCATTCCTGCCGATGAGATTCCCTAGCTCCTTCCTTCTTTTTTCATACGGTTCCCTGGTGTAATCCTTCCCTTCGGAATAAAGGAGCTCGAATGCGAACAGTTTCAGCGGGATTTCCTCCGCTTTTTGCTTCACGTCATGCTTCCTTTTCCTCTGAATGGTAACCTGGAAGGGAAGGAACCTGCCCTGCTTCTCGTCGAACGCAATTGCCTCGCCCTCGAATATCGCATCCTTTGCGGAGAATTCCTTTCTCACCGCATCAACGAGATCGGGGAACATGTGCGTCATGGGCTCCTCCTTCCGGGAGAAAATGCGCACCTCATTCCCCCTCTTATGCACCTGCAGCCGAAAGCCGTCGTATTTCCCCTCTACGGAGCATTTCCCTATTTTCCCGATGATCTGTTCGGGCGTAAGCAGCCTTTCTGCGAGTGCGGGCCTTATTGGCGAAAATACTCGGGGGTTGATTTCCCCCAGCTCGCGGATTTTCCCGGCAATCACCATCTCGGCGGTTTCACCGAGATCCGAGCGCATATTGAACGCCCTGTCGAAAATTTCGCGGTATTTGCGCTTTTCTTCCAAAATTTCTATTTCAATCGAGTAATGCGAATTTTTTTTGCATGAAACAAGCGTTCCGTGCAAACCTTCCTCACCTTTCAGAACCAGCTCGGTGCCTTTTTTCATGCCGGTAAGCGCGTCAAGGCTGCCTTTTGCATTAACAATAATGGAAGACGCTTCGCCCTTTCCCTTGCCCTGGATTTCGAATGAAGCCGACGGATCTTCCAGCTCGAGCGCTTTCCCGTTTGCCTCGAGCGACCTTGCGGTTCCGATGATTTTGCCCAGCCAGAAGAGCGAAAGCGAATCAAGGATGGTGGGCTCGCCTATTCCCAAACGGAGATTGCCCTGAACGAACCGCACGATGTGCTTTGCCTCCGTAGGAGTTGCATTGGAGAGCAATTCGGCAAGCAGCTTCACCTTCAAGTCCTGCGAGCGCTCCCCGGAAGAGGTAGCGATCCGGTAAAAGTTTTCGTAAACCTTCCTGAGGGTGAGCTCTTCAGAGAGTAGCGTTGATTGCGCCTTCCTTTCAAGCAGCTTTTCAGCTGCAATGCCCAAATCGCCCTCCTTGCGGTAAACCGCCTCGATTTCCTCGACCGATTTCCCCGAAACCCTCGATATAGCATGCTCCGCAAGCTTGTCCCCTATCCCTATCTGGATGCCTGCTGATTCGGGGACGAGAATCCCCTGGCATAAATAAGTGAGATGCTTCACATCAGCCGGGGACGCCTTGAAATACACTTCCGCAAGCTGTTCCGTCAATTGCAGGCGCGAGGCTGTTTTTTCCATCAGCTCGAAAACAGTCGCAAGCTCAATGAAGCGCATCGTATCACTCCTTCAGCCAGCGTTCCCACCACTCGGAATATACCCGGAGGGTTTCTGAGAACGCGGGGCTTAGTTTCAGCGGCGCGTTTTTTTCCGAGGCAGCCACAAGCCCGGATTTCTGCAGCGCAAGCACAAGCATGTACAGGGTGCTTTTTTTTGCCTCGAGCTTCTTCTGGAGCTGGATGAAGCTCATCTCGCCGTGCTTGAGCTCCTCCAGCACCTTGATGGTGAGCTCCTTTTTAGTCTGGGAGAATGCGAACGAATTGTTGATGAAGGAATAAATGGTAAATTGGGATTGGCGCATCTTCTCCAAATCAGTCGGGTCAATGCGGAAATACGAGAATGCCTGTGACTTCTGCTTGTTGTAATGCTCCCGCGTCCTGCCGGAGCGCTTGGCTGCTTTCTCCCCCGAACCAGCATCATTTTCCACCATTTCCGGCTCCCCTGCAAGTTTTTCCACTTCCAGTTCCCCTGCAACTGCTTCCCTCTCAGATTCCCCATTCAAATTTTCCATCAATTCTCACCTAAACCGAAAAGAACAGCCTCAGGGCATCCCTTACGCCGGGCGCAAGCCCGAATATGGTTATCAGCGCCAAAACGTAAATCTGCTCCTCCCTGCTCGATGCCTCCTTCCTCAGCGCGAAAATCAACGCGAACGCGAATACCAGCTTCACGAGGAAGAATGCGAACGGCGACCCCAATGAGAATATTGTGTTCGCAACGACATGCTGCTCCGAATACCCCGCAAATGATACGCCAATAAAGGTTGCGGCGCCATCCAGCAGCTGGGAAAACACGGCAGTGCGTTCCATGTTCACCATCTGCTTGTTTTCCCTCTTGTTGTAAAACCTTGTTTTGAAGAATTCGAACAGAGCAGAGCCCAGGAATGCGAGAAGGAGGATTGCTCCCAAAAGCAGGACATTGGAAGGAGTTATCTTATTGAAGCCCCAAAGCGCCAATATTGCAAACAATGCTGCAGTCAGCCCGATGCCGGAGTCGCGGATTTTCCGGAGGAGCAATGGAAAGTCTTTTCCCGCGGTAAGCGTTGAGACAAAATAAACTGCCGCCAGAACGGCAAACATCAAAATGTAGATGCCAGGGCTTATGAAGGGGTAAATGGTGATGCCCGCAATTTCAATGCCTCGCGGGAGCAGGCCCCCGTCCTGGATGACGCGCATTATGCCCCCCATGAAGATGAAAGGCAGGATCGCGAAGTAGAATTCATTCGTTATGGGGATTTTCCTTTGCCGCAGGTATTTCCAAATAAGGTAAGCCGCAAGAAGCGCGATCAGGGCATACGCAGCCGTATTGAACAAATTGTATGGCGCATTAACCTCCGGATGCGCCATGGGCTGCACGAAATATTCGTCCAAAAACTCCCCCGCCTGGTCAAGAATGCCCACCATGAGCTAAAAAATGCAGGCATCATTTTTAAGGGTATTCTTGGTAATCCTTCCCGAGTGGGAAAATGCTCGCGTTGAAGGTTAAGTTCCGGGATGCGGAAGATGCAAAGGCATTCCTGCATAAAAGGCAGCTGTACGAAAGCAGGTTCCTGCCTTCCAAAGATGCCTCCCATATCTACTTCCCTTCAGTTGGAAAAACGAAACTGCCTTTTGAAGGAAAATTCGTCAGCCGCACTTTGGCAAAAAGGGAGGCGGGAGGCAGCCTGAGGCAGCTGGCGCTTAAGGAGAAAATGATCTCAAAAAATCAAATGGGAGAATTCGTCTCCTCCTTTGATGTGATGGGAAACATAGCTATTGTGGAAATACCCCCGGAATTCGAAGGAAAGGAAAAGCGCATCGCAGAGCTGCTGATGCGAACACACCCCAACGTCAAAACAGTTGCAAAAAAAACAAGCGCGGTGAAAGGGAAATACCGCGTGAAATCGTTGGAAGTGATTGCGGGCAAAAAAACGCTTGTCACGGAATACAGGGAGAACAATTGCCGTTTCAGGCTCGATTTGGGGAAAGTGTATTTTTCGCCGAGGCTGAGCTTTGAGCGCAACAGGATCGCAAGGAAGGTAAGGAAGGGCGAGAGGGTGCTGGCATTGTTTGCGGGCGCTGGCTTTTACCCGATCATCATTGAAAAAATTCAGCCGGGAGCAAATTGCATCGCAATTGAGCTGAACCCCATTGCAGAAAAATACATGGAGGAAAACATCAGGCTGAATAAAATGGAAGGGAAAATCAAATCAATCAGGGGGGATGTGAACCGCATACTTACCAGCGCTTCATTCAAGCGATGGGCAACAAGGGCAATAATGCCCCTTCCCCATTCGGCCTACGAATTCCTTCCTGCAACAATAACTGCTTGCATGAAGGGCGCGGTTGTTCACTTCTACTACATCCCAAAAAACCGTGTGCCGGATGCATTCATTGAAGCGGAGGGCAAAATCAGGGAAGCATGCGTGAAATCCAAAAGGAAATACAAGGTAATTTTCAAGCGCTCCGTCAAAACTTACGCTCCGGGAATAGATGAAGTTGTTGTGGATTTCAAATTGCTAAACTGATGCGCAAAATTCGCATCCTAATTCAATTTTCCCTCTTTTTACCACATAGACAATCGTCTAATTATCCATTTAATTTGTTGTCGGAAAATATACGACAAATTGATAACTAGTTTGCCGCCCATATAATTGTGGAAAGAAGGGGCGGTTCAGATGGAGGGAATCACTTTGTTTGTTTTGGCGTTGGCCGCAATTTGGGCGGTGGGAGGGTCTGAAGGCATTTCGGATCACATTCCAATGTATCCGTGAAAGGGTGAGGTTGCATGAGCCTTTTTGAGGACGTGCACGGCACCTATCATGGGGCACCGGCAATTGCTGCCCTCCTGGGGGTGCTAGCATTGCAGGGAGGGATGCCGCTGGAGAGCCCGGTCGCTTTGCTTTTGGGGCTCGTGGTTCTTGTGGGAATGTCCGGCGGGCAATGACCCGGCGGCGTGATGAGGAGAAACGCGATACCGATATAATTATTAACAACCGGAGATTATTTTTTATATGAAAGCAACAGCAGCCATTTTGCCAATCGCCCTGATATTGCTTTCGGGCTGCCTTCAGATAGGCCCGGCCAACAATGCTACGCCCATGATTACATTGCAAGCTACCCTCACCCCCACTCCGCAGGAGGAATTGCCCTGCGAGCAGCGGGCCACTGATTTGCGGGATGCCTGCCTTCTGGAGCGCGCGAAATCGGACAAGAGCGCGGACGTCTGCGCAATGATACAGAATACCGCATCCAAAAACGAGTGCTTCGCCTTCATCGCGAACTACACGAAAATTTATGAGATCTGCGACGGAATCGCATACCCGTCCGCAAAATACTCGTGCTATTCGATGGTAGCGCAAGGGAAGGGGGACGCCTCCATATGCTACAGGATACCGGATGAGGCGTACAAGAACAATTGCCTCGTGGGCTTTTCGGATCCTTCCGTCGAAGTTGAGCGCTGCAATTCCATCAGCTTGGATGCAAAGCGGAACGCGTGCCTGCTTGAGCTTGCGGAAAGGCTGAACCAATCGGCGATCTGCAACGAGCTGCTGAGCCCGCAGCCGCGCGACAACTGCAGGGCGAGCATTGCGGAAAAGATGAATTACCTTTCCATCTGCGATGAGATCGAAAGCTCCGACAGGCTCGCTGCATGCTACAGCAAAATCGCATTTGCACGGAAAGACCTTTCGGTTTGCCAGAGCATTAAGGTGGAGGTGGAGGCGAAATACATCTGCTTCACGAACCTTGCGGCTGAGCTGAATAATCCGGCTGCGTGCGGCTACATAACCAACGAATACTACAGGAACAGCTGCTATGGGATGGTCGAGGCCAATTGAGTCTCCATTCAAAAGCTATTTCAACACCTTCCGCTTAAGTAAATCCATGATACGGAATGCCAGCCTGATCCTCGCCGCCATCCTGATCGTTTCGATGGGATGCCTAAAGATGCTCGATGCTAAACAGCCAACTCCAACCCCTGATGCATTCCCCCAGAATACGATTGAGGAGATAATCATCACCCAAAAGGCGATTCCCACCCAAAAATTTGCGACAACGCCCCCGACTCCTTCCTTTGCAGCCAAGAGGACGTTCATAGCAGGTGATGAGCAATCATGCACCAGAATCGGCGGCGCATGGAAGGATGTTGGCGGAGTTTGGGGGTGCTACTTATTTACAAAAGATGCGGGGAGGAAATGCACGGATTCGAACCAATGCGAAGGGTATTGCATCTCCCATTTGAAGGGCGCCACTTCCGGCCTCTGCGCCCAAACTATCCCCCTGCAAGGCTGCGACTACCGCATAGACAATGGAACGGAGAAGGGCAAGGTC
>JBDRLB010000048.1:0-8120 GCA_043813365.1 Microcaldota archaeon
TCCGAGAATTTCACCTCCGACAAGATGCCCCAGCTTTACAAATTCGCCGAAAAGATGATAATACTCGGAAGGGCTTACGTCTGCACCTGCGGAAAGGAGGAGATCAACAAGAAACGGTTTGGCAAGATTGGCTGCGCATGCAGGGCACGCCATGGGGGGGAAAATTTCAGGATGTGGGAGGAGATGATCGCAGGGAAAGTGAAGAAAGGCGAGCGCATTTTGAGGCTGAAGGCGGACATGCAATCCGAGAACACGGTCATGAGGGACCCGACGCTTTTCCGCTTGATGGATTCTTCCCATTACAGGCAGGGAATGAAATACGTCTGCTGGCCCACCTACGATTTTGAGGTGAGCCTCTCCGATTCGATTGATGGCATCACGCACGCGTTACGAAGCAAGGAATACGAGCTGCGCGACGAGCTTTATTACGCGATTTTAAGCGCTGTCCACATGCGCAAGCCTTTGGTTTACGATTTCTCCCGCCTGAACATGAAAGGCACCCTTCTGAGCAAGAGGCTGATCAAGCCCCTTATTGAGAAGAAGCAGGTGGAAGGTTGGGACGACCCCAGATTGGCAACATTGATGGGCCTTCGCCGAAGGGGAATATTGCCCGATGCAATAAAGGAATTCGTGTTGCGCCAAGGATTGAGCAAGGCTGAAACTGAGCCCGAGTTCAGGGATTTGCTTGCAATAAACCGCAAATTGCTTAATGCTTCCTCACCCCACCATGTTTTTGTTCCCGAACCGGTAAAATTGAGTTTAAAAAATATGGGAGGGAAGGGCGAATTTTACATTCCCCGGGACGACGCGGCCAAATTCAAGCCCAAGGAGCACGTCGGCCTGATCAGGAACCTTGCAATTGAAATATTGGAAAAGAAAAAAACAAGTGTAACTGCATCTGCAATAAAAACCGAGAAGATGCCTGAAAAGAAAATACAATGGCTCCCTGCATCGGAGGGATCCTCCATCAAATGCGAAATAATGGAAATCGGCGACCTCCTGAACGGGAAAGGCACCGTCAACAAGGATGGCATCCAGATCAGGAAGGGGCTTTGCGGAAAGGACTGCGCTTCCCTGAACGCCGGGGATATCGTGCAATTCGACCGGTATGGGTTCTGCAAATTGGATGCGAAGGAGAAGGAAAAACTGGTTTTCATCCTGAGCTGCTGATGTGATCCTTATGACTGAATTTTTGTTCTCAAATGATTGCTACCTGAAGGAATTTGATGCGCATGTTGTTTATTCGCAAAACGATCTCATAGAGCTGGATAGGACCGCATTCTATTACACTTCCGGAGGCCAGCCGAATGATGCCGGGAAAATCATCTCCGATGGCAGCGAATATTCCGTTATTGATGTTTTCCGGGAAAAGGCAACGGGAAAAATCCTCCATAAGCTCGATAAGCCGTATTCCTCATCCACGAACGAGGTGCATGGTATCATTGATTGGGAACGCCGATACAAGCACATGAGGCACCACACCGCCTTGCATTTGCTTAGCAAAGTGGTTCTGGACGAATTCGGGAATTTTGTCACCTCATCGCAGATTTACGAGGACAGGGCGCGGATTGATTTCGATGCGGATTCGATGCCGCCGGAAAAAATCAAGCTGATCGAGGAAAAGACGAATCTTGCCATCAAGGCGAATTACCCAGTATCGATAACATTCCTCCCAAGGGAAGACGCATTGAAAAACGGCGACCTCATACGCACTGCCGTCAACCTTGTCCCCGAATCCGTGAAAAGAGTGAGGGTCATCAGGGTGGAGGGGTTTGACATGCAGGCGTGCGGCGGCACCCATGTGAAGAATACCGGCGAAATCGGGAATTTGAAAATAATCAAGACGGAGAGCAAGGGGAAGCAAAGGAAGCGCATTGAAATTGCATTGGTGGAGGGAGAGGTAAGGGATTGAAATCGCACTTGAGCAGCGGCTGATTCGGATTATCGCCCCAACTTGTTGACCTTTTTATTCGTCAATACTTTTATATATCTCAAAGGGTCTAAACTAATATGGTCTCGGGAGGCGACATAAAGCGCATTATTTCAGGCTACGATCCTAACGATCTGACTATTGCTACCCTCGGCTCCCATTCCGCCCTTGAAGTTTCAAAAGGCGCAAAGGACGAGGGCATCCGCAACCTCGTCGTATGCCAGAAGGGAAGGGAAAAGACATATGCCGAATACTACATTTCACGGAAGCGCAGGCACGACGGCTCTGCCATCGGATGCGTTGATGAGGTAATCCTGCTCGATAAATTTTCCGACCTTGCGAAGGGCGATGTCCAGGAAAAGCTGCGTTCCAAAAATTCCATTTTCGTCCCCAACCGCTCATTTGCAGTGTACCTTCCGAATGAGGAAATTGAAAACCGCTTCCAGGTGCCCATATTCGGCAATCGCATGATGTTAAGGGCCGAGGAGCGCGACCAGGAGCGCAACCAGTATTACCTGATGAAGGAAGCCGGGATGCGCATGCCTCGGAGGTTCAAATCGCATGATGAGATAGATTCCCTCGCAATTGTCAAGGTTTCTGAAGCTGCAAGAAAATACGAGCGCGCATTCTTCTTCGCGAGCTCCCCGGCCGACTTCGACCACAAGGCGGACGAGCTGATAGATAAAAAAATCATCGAGGAGGCGGACCTAGACAGAGCGGTAATCGAGGAGTTCGTAGTTGGCGCGCAATTCAATTTCAACTTCTTCTATTCCCCGCTCAACAAGGAACTTGAGCTTTTGGGCATCGATACCCGCAGGCAAACGAACCTCGACGGCATATTGCGTCTTCCCGCAAATGAGCAGCTGGAGGTGCTCAAGCACATGCGCGTCAACAACATCGAGGTGGGCCACATCGCTTCCACTCTCAGGGAATCATTGCTTGAGAAGGTATTCGCTTCCGCAGAGAAATTGCTGGAAACCTGCAGGAGGGAATATCCGCCGGGCCTGATCGGGCCATTTGCCCTGCAAGGCGCGATAGTTACCGAAGGGTCCAGCGAGGATATTGTCATTTTTGACCTCTCATTCCGCATACCCGGCTCTCCCGGCATTACTGCAACGCCGTACGGCTCATACCTATTCGGCCATAAAATGAGCATCGGCAGGCGGATAGCAATGGAAGTCAAGCAGGCCGCAAAGGAGGATAGGCTGGCAGAATTGATAACTTAGTGATGGATATGGTTACAAGGGAGGAAATAAATTCCATTCTGAAAAAGTATGACAAGAAGAAGGTGGCAATCGCAACCATCTGTTCCCATTCCGCGCTGCAGATTTTTCACGGCGCCAAACTGGAGGGATTCAAAACAATTGGCATTTGCACCTCTGACAGGAAGGCGCTTTATGAATCCATGCCCCTTGCCGCACCGGACGAGCTGCTCATGGTCGATGAATACGCCGAAATCCTCGACGGTCCCTTCCAGGAGAAGCTCCGGAAGAAAAATTGCATAATCGTCCCGCACGGCTCCTTTGTCGAATACGTGGGCGCTTCCAACATTCAGGAAAAATTCGATGTGCCTATGTTCGGCAACAGGCAGAGCCTCGAATGGGAAAGTTCCCGAAAAAAGGTCCGCGAATGGACAAAACGCGCGGGAGTGCACGTTCCAAGGGAATACAAATCGCCCTCCGAAATAGATTCCGTGTGCATCGTGAAATTTTCCGGCGCAAAAGGCGGCAGGGGATTCTTCCTCACGGCTTCCTACGCGGATTTCGAGAAAAAGATGCAGGAGAAGCTCTCGAAGCGCATTATCACGAAGCAAGAAGCAGAAAGCGTGACTATCCAGGAGTTCATCAACGGCGTGCGCTATTACCCGCATTATTTTTATTCGCCAATGATCCATCCCCCGAATTCGAAGGGCAGGGTGGAGGTCCTTTCCATTGATAGGAGGATGGAAAGCAATGTTGAGGAAATTTACAGGATCATGGCTGCCGGCACTTTGCAGGAGCTGAATATCAATCCCTCCTATGTTGTGACGGGCAATGCGCCCATAACTATCCGCGAATCCCTCCTTCCGGAAGTTTATGACATAGGGAAGCGCGTGCATCGCGCTTCCGAGGAGCTTTTCAAGGGCGGGATAGTCGGCCCATATTGCGTGGAGATGGTCTGCACCCCCGAATTGGAGCTTTATGCGTTTGAAATTTCCGCCCGCATCGTAGCTGGAACAAACCTCTTCCCGATGGGCTCTTTCCTCTCCGCCTACCTGTTCAAGGAACCCATGAGCACCGGCAGGAGGATCGCCCGCGAAATCAACCTCGGCATAAAAAGCAACAGATTGGGAGAATTAGTTTACTGAATTGAATTTTATGGATGTGCCTATTTGACCCTAATTTATCCCATTCTTCCTATTCTTTGCCCTTATTGCGGCTTCCCCGGCTTATCCTCCAGTATGAACGCTATCACGGTTACCATGATCAATGGGAACGAGAGCAGGCTCACAAGCTCGAAATAGTAAAAAATCAGCGGTATGGCTGCAGCATGCAGTGAAGCCATCATAAGCAGCAGCTTGTTCCCCCTCCTGACCATCTGCACTGCAAGTAGGCATGCGATCGCATGCGCCAATGCGAACCCCCCGGAAATAATTTCCACAACCATATTGAACCACTCCGAACAAATCCAAATAATGCCTCATTTCCCTTTCAATTCATATCCATTCCTTCTGCTTGAAGAATATCGCGAGCAGTATTGTAGATAAAAGCATTGACGCGAGCGCGGCATAAAACCCGAATTCCCATTTCAGCTCCGGGACGAAGATGAAATTGGTGCCGTATATCCCGGCTATCAGCGTAGGCAGCATGATAATTGCGGTGATGGCCGTCAGCTTCTTCATTATCTTATTGAGGTTGTTGGAAACGACCATGAGGTGCCCTTCCATGGAGCTGCTTACGAGCTCCCGCTGCGTTTCGATGAGCGTATTTATCCGGATGAGGTGGTCATAGACGTCCCGGAAATAAATGAGGTTCCGTTTCTGTATGTATTTCAGCTCCCCGGAAGCCAGGACGTTGAGCACCTCCATCTGCGGCCATGTTGTTTTGCGCAGGTGCAGCAGTTCCTTCTTCGCCTTGAAAAGCGTGTTCATCAATTTCTCATCCTTCCCGTTTTCCCTAAAAACCCCCTCCTCCACCTTGTCGATCATTCCCTCCAGCCGGTCCATCAGCGGGAACAGCTGGTCGCTCGATGCATCCAGCAGCATGTACGTGATGAAATCGGGCCCGCGGTTGACGAGCTGGGGATTTTCCGCCAGCCTTTGCCTTAATGCGGAAATGAATTTCAGCGGCTTCAGGTGTATGGAAAGCACCAGGTTCTTCATGATGATGATGTTCAGCTGGGTTGTCTCGAATTTGCTGGTTTCCGTTACCGAATGAATTACGATGAAATGGAATTCGTCATACCGTTCCACCTTCGCCCTCTGTTTCTCATTGAGTGCATCCTCCAGTGCAAGGTGATGGATCCTAAGCTGCCTCTCCAGGTATTCGGCTTCCTCCTTGGTCGGGTTTTCCACATCCGCCCAGATGGTGTTCTCCTCTATAAGGCTTAGGTGGATCTTTTGCGGGTCGATCTTCTCGCAATACTTTCCATTTATGGATCCGCAGGCTGTGATCATTTCTGTCCACGAAAGGGTTAAATACTACAAACCTTAATTTGTGCTTCCTTATATATTATTGCCCAGCCGAAGGAAAACGGGTAATTGGGAAAATAGGCATCGGGCAGTTTTTTTGGGATTAATGGTGGTGTTCATGAAAACCGGGACGGCCTTGCTCAAGGAGGGTTTCGCGAAAATGCAGAAGGGCGGCGTGATAATGGACGTCGTAAACCCGAAGCAGGCAAAAATCGCCGAGGATGCGGGCGCTGTTGCCGTAATGGCGCTCCATGCGGTCCCGGCCGATATACGCGCAGCTGGCGGAGTAGCAAGGATGGCAGACCCCGAGGTCATTCTGAAAATAATCGATGCGGTCACCATACCCGTAATGGCGAAATGCCGCATAGGCCATTTTGCGGAGGCGCAGATTTTGCAGGAGCTCGGCGTTGACATGGTTGACGAGTCCGAAGTGCTCACTCCCGCTGATGAGTCGCATCACATTGACAAGAAAAAATTCACCGTGCCGTTTGTCTGCGGCTGCAGGGACCTTTGGGAGGCGCTCCGGCGCATAAATGAGGGTGCGGCAATGATGCGCACAAAGGGCGAGCCCGGGACGGGCAATATTGTTGAAGCCGTAAGGCATGTTAGGAAAGTAAATGAGGAAATACGCGAATTGGTGGGAAAAAAAGCAAACCCATCGTTCCTTAGGAAAAAATCACTTGAATACTGCGTCCCCCTTGAACTAGTTAAAAAAACCGCACTGAATGGACGGCTTACAGTAGTGAATTTTGCTGCCGGAGGGATAGCTACCCCTGCTGATGCTTCCTTGATGATGCAGATGGGCGTGGATGGCATTTTCGTCGGCTCCGGCATATTCAAGTCTTCCAGCCCGGAAAAATACGCAAGTGCCATAGTTGAGGCAGCAAGGAACTTCGATGACCCTGCCAAGCTCGCAAAAATATCCGCAGGCCTCGGAGAGCCCATGAAGGGCTCCGAAATAAAGCAGCTGGAATTGCGGATGCAGGATCGCGGGATCTAAATGAAAACAATCGGAGTCCTCGGGCTGCAGGGCGATGTTATTGAGCATATCGAAGCGCTTAAGAGGCAGAATGCATCGCCCATCTGGTTGGAAAATCCCTCCCAGCTCAAGGAAGTTGACGCACTCATCATTCCCGGCGGCGAATCCACCACGATCGGCAACCTGATTGTGAAAAACGGCTTATTCGAACCAATCCGGCAATTCGCAAAATACGGCAAGCCCATCTGGGGCACATGCGCCGGCGCCATTTTGCTCGCAAAGGAAGGCGATTCGCAAGTGCGTAAAACCCATCAGCCCCTTCTCAAATTAATGGATATGAAAGCAGATAGGAACGCTTTTGGAAGGCAAAGGGAATCCTTTGAAATTGATGTTGAATTGGATGGCATAACCGGGAAGGGAAATAACCCCTTTCCGGCTGTTTTCATCCGCGCTCCAGTGATTGAAAAAGTTTGGGGAAATTGCAAAGTTTTGGGAGAACTTGATGGAAAGATAATTGCCGCCCAGCAGAAGAACCTGCTCGCAACCTGCTTCCATCCGGAGCTTACGGATGACTTGAGGGTGCACGATTATTTCCTGGGCATGATTTGAATTTGATTGTCCGGAAAATGGCTAAAAAATGCTGACCTTCGTCACTCCCCTGATCTTCTTGAACTCGCTTATCAGCTTCCCCGGGATTTCCCTTTCAGTTATTATTGTGAGTGTGGGGTTCTCGAACAATTCCGGATCCTTCGCATAAACCTGCCTGATGTTTATATGCTTTTCCGCAAGCAAGCTCGTTGCCCTCGCGATAATTCCGCTCTGCATCGCATCCGCTTCTATTTCGACCACTCCAAATCCCATCAGCACCGCGACATCCCTCAGCAGCGTGCCCGCAGGCTGGATGCGTGAAAAAACCTCCCTCAAGTACCTCTCCTTCCTGATCCCTTCTGCAGTCGCCCTGACAACCCGCCTGTCAACCCCTACGGCTTTGGCGAGCGAGTTTTCCTTCACCTCCACATTGCCGCACAATATTTTGCCGTCCTCCCCGATGCGCAGCCCCAGCTCGATCATCTTCCTCACAACCGCTTTCTGCCCCGGAAGCCCGCCGAACGATTCAGAAATTTTCTTCCACACTCAAACACCACCATTGTACTTTTTTGTGTAGCAAAGTATTAAAATGTTTAGTTGCGCTAATCCCATGCTTAAAAAACAAATGTTCATTAATGAACATATTTGTACTATGGGTGATCATGATGGAAAGTGGTTTATTTTGGCGTGAAGGTGCTGCTGCAGCCTGACGAGCTGCCGCGCAATTATTATAATTTGCAGGCGGATTTGCCTGCGCCTCTAGCTCCTCCCCTGAACCCTGCAACAAAGGAACCTGTTTCGCCATCGGATTTCGAACCCATTTTCCCGAAGGAAATCATCAGGCAGGAGATGTCCTCTCAGAAATTCATCCGGATTCCTGATGAGGTGAGGGAAGCATACCTCCATCTAGGAAGGCCAACTCCGCTTTACCGTGCAAAGCACCTCGAGCAATA
>JBDRLB010000049.1:0-7398 GCA_043813365.1 Microcaldota archaeon
TACAGACAACCTCGGCGGCGAAGCTACGGCCCCGTAAGGGGCCTCGCCGCCGAATCAATAACGCTCGCGCTGAAGAAAAAGAAATGTGCTGATTCATCCGTCGTTTGAAAGCGACGGATTTCTCAGCCTAAGGTATTAAAAGGCCTACAGGATAATTGTTAAGGAGGTAATTTATGCGATCCACGCTTATTTTTCTAATAATTGGTTTGGTATTGTTTGGATGCACTTTTAGCCCTAAAAATGACATCAAGGTCGGCGTAATTGGAAACCCTTCAACAGGTTTAGTCAATTATCTGCAAAGCGCAGACGCTAGGTATGCGAGCATTTATTATTCCGGCATTTTGTCAAGCGAAGGCATCATCCCCGAGGGATCACTCAACAAATACGATATAGTTGTGCTTCAGAATATACCTACATGCGACCGCTATGCCCAAAAAACAATATCTGATTGGGTCAAAGCCGGAGGCAAGCTGATTGTTGTCGGCGATGCATGCAGCCGGATGGATGTTGCGGGGCCAATTGGCTGGGAAAAGGGCTTCCTTGGCGATGTAATCCCGGCAAAACTCAGGGCTGCCTCCGATGGCGGAATTAAGGAATATACTTGCTCTTCCGGCACCTATAGGCCAGTAGAAGTTGGACATCCGATAATGGCCGGACTTGGAGACTTCCATTTCAGGGGCGGGATGATAGATGTGGCTCCAATTTCAGAGACGAAACTGGTCGCGGCAATAGACTGCCCTGACGGTGGCGCGGATAGCCTGCCCTCTTATTATGCGATTTTACAGAGGCTTGAATTGACTAAAGGAAAATCAATTTATTTCTCTTATGATCCGGGCATTAGTAGTCCTACGTTATTGGGAAATCTGTTTGATTACTTGGCAAAATAATAAAAATATTGCCAAATCTTTTTATCGCCCTAACCGTTCACTTGAGAGGTCTCATCTGAACTGGAAAATCCGGCTAATTCTATCCGCTTCATTTTTATGAGGTCATGTGAACAACAATTGCGCATGTGTTATAGGGCCTTTCCCCTTCAAATCCCTTATCTGCTCCTCATCGCGTAGTAGATTTCCGCCTGAGCCATTGCGGACCATGCCGTGATTGGAAGCCCAAGGAGCATGCCGATTATGGTTCCGGCAACCGGGATGGCTTCGAACATGTCTGCAACCGATCCGAGGATGACGAATGCTAGAAAATAGCCAATTACCAAAAGGGAGGCCTGGAATTTGTTCTTCCATGCGAAGGTGATTGCATTTACGGCAGTTTGCCTTCCTCCCTTATTTTCCGTTAGCAGCACAATTTCAAGAATCATGCCGGCAAACCCGAGTATAAGGAAGGAAAAGATAAGCCCGATCCCAACTAGCAGCGCTACTATGATTACGAAAGGCCCAAGGAATGCGCCGAATGTGATTAGCAAAATAGCTGCTATGATGATTAGCAGCATCACAAGAAGCAT
The DNA here is from genome assembly GCA_043813365.1 of Microcaldota archaeon. Lineage (GTDB taxonomy): Archaea > Micrarchaeota > Micrarchaeia > Norongarragalinales > SBBD01 > JACRGC01. The sequence continues at coordinate 1,457 of JBDRLB010000049.1, forward strand.
CCATAATGTGGCGGCAATTAGGGTAAGCACCTTCCCAAGTGCAACGTTAAAAGCCTCCGATAGGGATATTTTTGGCTCATTGCTGTTTTTTGAGCGGTATTTTTGAATGACAATATGCGTGAATGCAAGGAGCATGATGTTGTAAAGGACGAAGGCAATTATCCCAAGCAAAATCAGCTGCGGCAAATAGTCTAGGAACACCTTGAAAAGCTTGGGCAATAGCACTGCAAATTCCTTGGGATCAGCCGGCTTGCCAGCAGAGGAGAATTGCTTCATGATTGGCATATAGCGCGAAACAAGCCCGGATAGGAAAAAAGCCATGAGAAGGAGGGGAATCCAGTTGAGCATGCCAATCAGCAGGATTTTAGGCTGTTGCAGTTGCAGCTTGAATGGGTTGATGAATGCATCAACGTATGAGAGCTTAGCGCCTTCCGGTTTCCTTGGCATATCATCCACCTCCAAAAAAGGGCTTTTGCATCAAAAGCCTTGGTATTTTCAACCCTGCAAAACGATACGGCGGGTTAGGCTTATAATTTGGTAGGTGGGATTTGGATGCAAAATCCTAATGCTTAATAAACCGCAGTTGGGAAATTAATGGTAATTGAGGGGTAAATGGGGGTCAATGTGAAGATTGGGATACTTACAGGCACAAGGCCGGATATCATCAAGATGGCGCCGCTCTACTGGGAAGCGAAAAGGAGGGGGCATAAGCCGGTTTTGATACATACATCGCAGCACTTCCCGTACCATTTGTTTGAAGGGGTTTACCGCGATCTGGATATGCAGTTCCCGCCGCATTATTCCGTGCAGTATGGGATGGTGAAGAAGCTTGGCGTGCACGTTTCCAAAGCAGCTTACAGGATAGATGAGCGCTCCAGTTTCGGGCTTTCAAAAAGATTTGAGGATTTGGCGACAAATGTGGTGAGCAGGAGGCCGAACCCCGCTAGAACAGTGGGGAGCATAATTCTGGAGCTGAATGAGCTGCTGCAAGGGGAGCTGAAGGATCTGGATATCCTTCTAACTCATGGGGACACATTGACAAGCATGGCGGGCGCAATTGCTGCTTCCTTGAATTTAATTCCAGTTGGGCATGTGGAAGCGGGCCTCCGGACATTCTCAAAGGAGCCCTTCCCGGAGCAGATTGATACGAGGGTATCGGATGCGTGCGCAGATTTGTACTTTGCAGCTACTGAAACGAACAGGAAGAACCTCATAAACGAGGGGTTCAGGAAGGAGCGGATTTTCACAGTTGGGAATACGGTTGTTGATGCGGCAATTTATGCTGCAAATAAGGGAAAAAGGAGCAAGGCGTTTTTTGAGAGGCTGGGGTTCGATTTTCAAAAGAAGCTGATTTACTTCTCCTGCCATCGAAGGGAGAATTTGATGCATGAGAAGAGATTCCGTGCAATTGTTGAGGCAATGGCGGAACTTAGCGATAAGGGGTATTTGATTTTATGGAGCGTAAGGCCCGGAACGCAGGAGATGATAAGCAAATTCGGGATGGAAGGGATGCTCTCAAAGCACAGGAACCTCATCAGGGTTTCGGATATACCGAGGTATTCGGATATAATGTTCTTCATCAGCAAATGCCATTTAGTGGTAACGGATTCGGGAAGCATGCAGGAGGAGACTGCTGCATTGCACGTCCCGACCGCAACTTTGAGGTTTGTAACGGATAGGCCGGAAAGCGTGGAAGCTGGAGTGAACGTGCTTGCGAAACCCTCGAGCAAAAATGCGGTTTTGGAGGCGGTGATGAAAGCAGCTTCCAAGGAAGTGAATGCGAGAATGAGGGGGAAAAAGAACCCGTACGGGAGCGGCAACTCCTCAAAATTGATCATTGATGCGATTGAGAAAACAAAGGGAAAGCTGATAGAGTGGGAACATGAATAGCAGGGAATATTTCATTCTGGGAATCCTGGCAGTGCTGGTGCTGGCAGGGTACATGGTGTCGCTATACACTACGGCAAGCAATGCGGCTTACTGGTGGGACGAGGCGGAATATGGTGTATTATCAAGGGGCATTTCCCAATCAGGCGATTTCACGTTTTTCGGGGAGCGCTCCTACAGGCCGCCGTTCATCCCCCTCTACCTGGCGGTTTTCAGGGGGATATTGGGGGAGTATGCGAATTCGGTTTTCACGCCTTTCTTCTCTGCACTTTCAGTCCTGTTCGTCTTCCTCATAGCTAGGAAATTGTTCGATTGGAAGGCGGGCGCAATAGCCGCTTTGCTGATGATCTTCTCCTCCCTGTATATTTTCTATTCCGGAAGGCTGCTTACTGAAATACCCGGGATACTTTTCAGCGCATTATCCGCGTACTTCCTTTTCCAGTCATTTGAAACCGGAAGGAAGCGGGATTTCCTCCTCACTGCAATTTTCTCCGCAACCGCATTCCTCATTTTCTTCAGGTTCATGACAATGCTCGTTGCAATGGTTGCTTTCGTGCTCCTTTTCAGGTTCGGGAAGCTCCTTAAGGAGGTGAAAATGGTGGGAATTGCAATTGCGGCATTCATTGCCCTCCTTTTGCCGCTTTTCTATTACAGCCAGGTGAAATTCGGCGATTTCCTTGGGGTGTTCACGGTTTCCTACTTCGGCCAGCAGGCGGAGCCGCTGGAATGGTTCATTTACGGAAGCGGGCAATGGATGATCACCCATATTTTCTCCAATTTCTACGTTGTAATGCTGCTTCTGCTCGCAATCATTTACGCTGTAATGTACGGCAAGCGCGAGCTGAAATACCTGGCTGCAATGAACCTCCTGATTTTCATAGTTGCAAGCGTCCTGCTGAATCACAAGGAGGATAGGTACCTGATGCCGATGTTCCCAATAGCGTTCATCACAATAGGTGCATTTGCATCGGATCTGGTCACTTCCGCATACAGTAAGGTGCGCAGCCTGAACATTGAAGGAAGCAAAATGGAGGCGTCCGCCTTCCAAATACTCCTTGCATGCCTTGTTATTCTCATGATATACTTTGCGACTTTTTCGAATGTTGCAGCTGCATTTTCATTATTTGACGGGAAGAAGGCTTCCTTCGGGGATGTGAAGGAAGCTGCATTATATGTGAGGGACAATGCAATGCCGAATGACGAGGTAATCACGGATTCCGTCACGGCCATGTTTTACACCAACCGCGTTTCGCATGGGTTTGATAGCAACAACATCACGCGCTTCACGGACGACCTCCGGAAATACAAGCCGGCGTACCTTATTGCGACGCTCTACGAATCGCGGGAGAATTATGCGAATGCGCTGAACAATTACAAGAACGTTCAAACCCCATCAAACTCCATGGAATACATGCTGCTGAACGAGGACAAGTTCCAAATTTTGAAAGTGTACCCGAGCGAGCAGCAGCCGTACGTGATGGTGCTGAAGATCAACCAGTGATAAAATGAAACTTACTTTCATCGGTGCGGGGTATGTGGGGCTTGTTTCAGCGGCAGGTTTCGCGAACAAGGGCCATGAATGCACCTGCATTGACATTGATGGGAAGAAAGTGGAATCAATCAATAAGGGAATCCCGCCGATTTACGAAAAGGAGCTGGAGAAGCTTCTGGAAGAGCTCGTGAAGAAGGGCAAATTAACCGCCTCCTCATCATATGATTCGGTGAAAAATGCGGATGTTGTTTTCATCTGCGTCGGAACCCCTTCAAGGAAGGATGGCTCAATTGACCTCTCCTACATAGAGCAGAGCGCGGAAAAAGTGGGGGAGGAGCTGAAGAAAGCGGAAAAGTTCGTTATTGTTGCTGTAAAGAGCACGGTTGTTCCGGGAACAACAAGCGGGAAGGTTGCTCCTTTGCTAGAGAAGCATTCCGGAAAAAAGGCAGGGCAGGGGTTCGGGATTGCGATGATACCTGAATTTCTGAAGGAAGGGACCGCATTGGCGGATTTCGAGCATCCCGACCGCATCGTTATTGGTGTGGAGGATGGGAAAACCGGCAAATTGCTGGAAGAGCTTCATTCGAATTTCAACTGCGAATTGCTACTTGTGAAGCTTTCAACAGCGGAAATGATCAAATACGCAAGCAACTCCTTCCTGGCAACGAAAATCTCCTTCATCAACCAGCTCGCGAATCTCTGCGAAAAAACAGGGGTGGATGTGGATGAGGTTGCGAAAGGGATGGGAATGGACAAGCGCATCGGCAGCCAGTTTTTAAAAGCCGGGCCGGGGTTCGGGGGAAGCTGCTTCCCGAAGGATGTGAAGGCATTGATGGCATTCTCTTCCGAAAACGGGGTGGAGCCAACATTGCTGGAAGCGGTTATGGAAGTGAATTACCTCCAGCCTCTGAGAATGATTGAAATTGCGGAAAAGGAGCTAACCCTTGAGAAAAAGCAAGTTGCAATTCTGGGGCTGGCATTCAAACCGGAAACGGATGATGTGCGGGAATCCCCATCAATCAGGCTGGTGGAGGAGCTGGAAAGGAAGGGATGCAAAATTTCCGCATATGACCCGAAAGGAATGGGGAATTTCAAGGGAAAATTCCCGAAAATCAATTATTGCGATTCCATTGAGAGTGCGCTTAAGGGAGCGGAAGCGTGCTTCATTGTTACGGATTGGAAGGAATTCAAAAAACCCTTACAATTCTACGAGGGGAACATGAAGCATCCGTTAATAATTGATGCAAGGAGAATACTTGATCCCTCAACCGCAAAAAAAGCGATTTACAGGGCAATTGGAAGGGTTTGATTTATGGCAATAATGGTTACTGGCGCGGCTGGTTTTATTGGAAGCCATTTGAGCGACTTCCTTCTTAAGAACAACGAGAATGTCGTGGGAATAGACAATTTCGACCAGTATTATGACGAGGAGACAAAGCGCAAGAACCTCTCCATTCTTGAAGGACGGGTGGGTTTCAAATTCCAGCTTCTTGATGTGAGGAACCCCAACCTTTCAAAATCCATGAAGGACCATGGGATTGAGAAAATCTGCCATCTGGCAGCTAGGCCCGGAGTGAGGCCCTCCCTGAAGGACCCGTTCATTTATGAGGAAATCAACGTGAAGGGAACGTTGAATACGCTTGAAGCAGCAAGGAAGGCTGATGTTAAGCAGTTCGTGTTCGTGTCCTCCTCCTCCGTTTATGGGAATTGCAAGCAGATCCCTTGGAAGGAGGAATATGTTCCGCAGCCCGCGTCCCCTTATGGGGCAAGCAAACTTGCAGGCGAGGCGTATGTTCGCACTTACGCAGAGCTGTATGGGATGAAAACCAGCTGCCTTAGGTATTTTTCCGTTTACGGCCCAAGGCAGCGTCCTGATCTGGCGCTTGCAAAATTCTCAATTGCAATAATGAAGGGCGATGAGCTGCCTGTTTTTGGGGACGGTTCTGCATTGCGCGATTATACTTACATTTCGGATATCGTAGAGGGGACCGCATCCGCTCTGAATAAAAGCTTCACTTTTGAAATATTCAATCTGGGCGATTCCAACCCCGTAAGGCTGGACAAGCTCATCTCGCTGCTTGAGAAGGAGTGCGGAAGAAGGGCAAAAATAAAGCGCCTTCCCATCCAGGAAGGGGATTTGAAGAACACGTATGCGGATATCTCAAAAGCGAAAAAGATGCTGGATTATTCTCCGAAGGTGAAAATCGAGCAGGGAATCAAGAAATATTTTGAATGGCTGAAAAGCAAATGAATTGGAAGTGAAATATATGCTGATCTCAATCGTAATACCGCTTTACAATGAGAGGGAGAACATCCGGCCACTTGTAAACTCGTTGAGGAAGGAAATGGCAGTGCTGAAGCGCAAGCGCCACAAAGCAGAAGTGATAATGGTTGATGACGGCTCGGATGACGGCACTTTCAGTGAAATAAAGAAGGCAAGGGGGAAGGACAAGCGCTTCAAGGCAATAAGGTTCCGGAGGAATTTCGGGCAAACAGCTGCTTTTTCAGCTGGTTTCGCGATTGCGAAGGGAGACGTTGTAATCACCATGGATGGCGATTTGCA
>JBDRLB010000050.1:0-18796 GCA_043813365.1 Microcaldota archaeon
ATACAGACAACCTCGGCGGCGAAGCTACGGCCCCGTAAGGGGCCTCGCCGCCGAATCAATAACGCTCGCGCTGAAGAAAAAGAAATGTGCTGATTCATCCGTCGTTTGAAAGCGACGGATTTCTCAGCCTAAGGTATTAAATCTCGCTGAAATCGCTTAACCTGGCAATTCAAAAAGTTAAATCTTCCTTAATGGTATAACAATACTTGGTGCTTTTGCACTTTGGAAAGCACAATTTTCACGAAAAAAGCAAGGAGAGTTTATAAACCTTTTCGAGGTATCTACTTTCCCTTTTTTGGAATGTGGGAAATATTTTTTGTTTCGAAGAGCTGGGTGGGACCTGGTTTTTTGAATGCTGGCGGATGCAAAGAGTTTTCATCTGCCACAAAAGTTCCCGCATTTTGGAATTTGGGAAAGAGAGGGTAAATTTCCGAAAGTGGGTTTGAGGGACAATTGCCTGGCCGGAGTGGGTCTGGTTATACGATTGTTTTGAAGCATCCGCATCTCCGTTTTGCAAGGAGTGCCACGCTTCTCCATAAAACTTGCTTTAGGGGAAAAGAGTGTGGTGTCAGTATGCAGGATATTGGTTTAGCGGAGCAGCTTGCGGACATGGTTTTCAAGCCTAAAACTCCAAGCATCGCGCCTTTCAGGGGCGCAACTTTGACGGTGCTGCGTTACTTGTTCATCAATGGGAACGGGTATTCGGCGCAGATTGCAAAGCACTGCAAAATAACTGCTGCAAGGAGCTGCCAGGTGCTCAACGAGCTGGAGGGGAAGGGGATAATCGAGAGCTCGAATAAGGAGGGAGACTGCACGTATTGTGCCGGAACCGGAAGGAAGAATTACGGAACAGCAGTTGCGCAATGCATCTACTGCACCGGAAGCGGGAAATTGAAGGTTAAAACTTACCCGATTGTTTACAGGATATCGGAGAACTCGAGGCCGGCGATTTTCAACATCTTCAACGCGATTTACGAGATAAATAGGAACGCGGCGGAAAAGGCGGAAATCGGGAAGCAGGCTATAGAGAATAGCGCAAAAATCGGTTGATTACATGACAGAGCACAAGAAATGGTTCCTCGTATTTTATGACATCAAGGGCAGCAAGGCGTTTGCGAAAAGCACTTTCCGTAGCAAAATCTCGAGGGAATTCGCGAAAATCAGAATACTTCCTCTGCAGCAGTCCGTATGGGCAATTGAGGCGTCGGAGCAGAATCGTTCAACAGTCGACCGGATCGTGCAAATACTCAAGGCGCAGAATGCGAAGGTGCTTCTTTTCGAAGGGAACCCCATTCAGCCTTCAACGAATGATGATGTTGTGGAGATGATCGGCACTTTGGTGGATAGGAAATATGATTCCGTGAAAACTCAGATACTGGAGCTAAAATCAACTGTGAAGAAGGCGGAGAACCGGGAGAAGAGAAAGAATGAGTTTTCCCATGCAGCGTTAAGGCTGCGCCGGAAGTTCGATAAAATAGTAACGCTCGACCCGAGGGAGATGATCTCGAACGACCGTTCCGTGACGGAAGGGGAATTCTTTTCGCTGGAAAAGGAGATAAATGAGATAGCTTAATAAACTCCCTTTCTGGTATAATTATTGATCGGGGATTTACAGCTCTATTTTCAAGAAGGGGGGATAGGTATGCCGTATGGTGAGATGCAGTTGTTCGCCGGGAATTCGAATCCGCCGCTTGCTAAAGGGATCGCACAATACCTGAAGCTCAAATTGGGGAATGCGTATGTGAGCAAATTCGCTGACACGGAAGTTTCCGTGCAGATAAACCAGAGCATCAGGGGCGCTGATGTTTTCGTCATTCAGGGAATGCCAAAGCCCGTGAATGACAACCTCATGGAACTGCTGATCATGCTGGATGCATTCAAGCGCGCAAGCGCTAGCCGGATCACCGCCGTGATTCCGTATTTCGGGTATGCAAGGCAGGACAGGAAGGCGCATCCGAGGGAGCCGATAACTGCCAAACTGGTCGCGGACCTGATTTCAACTGCAGGCGCAAACAGGGTGATTTCAGTTGACCTGCACTCGGGGCAGATACAGGGGTTCTTCAATTTCCCGGTTGATAATCTGACAGGCATTTCACTTCTTGCCGAGGATTTCAAGAAGAGGAAGCTCAAGGACGTGACAGTTGTTTCCCCCGACGTAGGCGGGGTAGTAAGAGCAAGGGCGATGGCAAAGCTGCTGGGAGCGCCGCTTGCAATCATTGAAAAACGGAGGGAGAGGGCGAATCAATCTGAAGTGCTCAATGTGATTGGTGACGTGGATGGAAAGGCATGCGTGCTGATTGATGATATAATAGATACGGCCGGGACTATTTGCAACGGTGCGGAAGCGTTGAAGCAGAAGGGCGCGAAAAGAGTATTCGCATATGGAACGCACGGGGTATTTTCCGGCACAGCCATTGATAAGCTCAAGCGCTCGGTAATAGAGGAAGTTGTCGTTACTAATTCCATCCCGCTGCCGCAGAATGCGCAGAGCCTGAAAAAAATCCGGCAGATTTCAGTTGCGGAACTGATAGGCGAGGCGATACGGTGGACGCACATGGACCAATCAATTTCCTCGCTGTTCAAGGATATTGGGAAAGTGTAGGGAGGAAGGAAAAAGGCAAAATCCTATTCGCATTTTTCCCCTGCTTCAATTATCTGTTCGTTCTTATTGCGGAATAGGAGGAAATACGCACCTCCAATGAGAAGCGCTAAAGAGGGCAACGCGTACGGGGTGGGATCGAATTTTTCCTCCGCCTTAGGCTGCAGGTTCATCAAGTTAAGGGATTTTGCCAGCATGTAGGCGGAGAAATAATTTTCAGAATCCAGGAGATCCTGCGCCTTTTGGAAGTCGGCATTTAATGAGTCATCACCGAATTGCTGCTGCCTTTTTGTCGCTTCGGTAAATTCAGCTTCTGCAAGCGATATTATTTCCGAATTGGATGCCTCAAGGATCACAAGGAAGGATAGCCCGGCTTCCATCTTGGTCTTTATCAGCGCGGCGGAATATTTGGCGGAATCGTTAATCTGGAGCGAATTGTCGACAAGCGCAAGCTCCTTCAGCATTTTTTCCAAATCCGTTTTTGCGGCAGATCCTTCCTTGTAGGAATCATAATATTTCAGCGATTTTGAATCCTGCTCGTTTGCGGAGAAAAAAAGGTTAAAATCGGATATTGCACTCTCGCCTCCGGTTTTCAATTCCAAATAACCGGAAAAAGCATCCAGTTTTGAGGTGACAAGCATTGCTTCGGCATAAAGCTTCGATTCAAATGCATTGTCGAGCTTCATCGCCTCCTTGACTCCCCCCAGATAGTCCTTGGAAAGCAGCCTTATGGAGAGCGATTGAAGCGAATCCAGCATTCCGGAATCGCATCCCGCCTTGCATTTTTTCCTTGCTGTTTCAAGCTTGTCGGAAAGGAATTGTTCAACATCCTTTTCCGCGGAGGAAAGCATCTGCTCCGCTTCCTTCGCATTTCCCCCGCCAATCATCGAGGAAATTCTTGTGCATTCCGAATTCAGCTTGAGGCCGAACTCCCTTTCATAATTCTCCTGAAGCATGAATTGAGCGATCTGGCATATTGAGTTTAGGCGCGTGTTCGATGCGGATGAGGAAGAGGGGGATGATTGCTGGTTCAGGAAGGAAAGCACGGCCGCATAGTTGCCTTCGGAGAGCTGTTGTTTTGCGGCCTCAAGCGCAATGGTTTCAGCAAGCGACCGGGAGCCAGTGATGTTCCGCAGGCTGCTTGAAATAATGCTGCTTATTTTGTTGTTGCAGATGAGCTTAAGCGAGAGCCTTTTCTGCTGCCCTTTCTTCCACTCTTTTGCGGAAAGGGAAAATGAGAGGAAATTCCCCCTTGAGGAATCAGTGAATGTGAAATCCGACTGCTGGACAAGCACTTTCGCAATTTCGCACTCTGTATAAGCGGAAAAATCGAGCTTTGCGGAAGGAATATCCAGCTTCGCGCTTTCATATGAGAAATCATACAGCAAAGCATCCTCCGAGGAGGATTTTTCTATTGAAAGGGAAAAGGGCTCTGGAATTTCAAATCCGATGGAGAGCGAGTTCTTCCCTTCGGGGGCATCAGCGATTAATATTAGATTTTCAGACGAGTAGGACTTTTCGAAAGGATGTGGGTAATCAACGACGAAATCTTTGGAAAGAAGCGGCACTTCGATCAGCAATTTTGAGGTGCGGGTAGTATTTAAATCAAAGGAAATGCTTTTACGCACGGAATCGAAATTCGCCTGCTCCGCAATTTCCTTTTTTTCAACAAGCTCGTTTGCAACCATATCAAATTCCAATATGGCAAAATACTCGGTTACATCGGATTCGATGGCGAGGAAAACGTCACTACCGGTTTTTTCAATGAACAAGCCTGGCGTCGAATTCAATAGCCGGCAATTTGAGGGCACGGGCAGCTTCAGCCGGATTCCTATGGCATCGAATTGCATCTGGTTTTCAAATGAAATAAATGCCGTGAATTTTACCGGCTCACCGAACCCTGCGGGCTGGGATATTTCCCTTATAAGCATATTTCCCTCGAGATTAGCTTTTACGAGCTGGGGCATGCGGATTTCAAGCTCCTCCGATTTCCGCAGCACGAAAGCCTCTAACTCCTTCATGCTGCCCAGAGCAGATTCAAAATCGATGCCGGAGCCGTCAATGAATTTCGCATAGCTTTCCAGCTTCAGCCTGTCGCTTGAGGGAAGGTAATCCTTCAAAGAGTCCAGCTCGAAAAACATCCTCTCCGCATCGGAGTATTTTTCAGACGCTTTGGCTAGTATGGAGCTGCGCATTCCGTCAAGGTCAGCCTCATTTTCCGCTACGAGTTTCCCATTCCTGCGGATTTCGTCGCCAGAAAGGGTTGCCTTTATGGCTTTGAGCTGTTCCCTCTCCTCGAAAACTGCAAGCCCGTCTTTCTCTGCCTTGGAGAGAAGCGCATCGGTCTCCTTAACCCTGCCCATCAGGGAAGAAATTTTTTCTGCGAGGAAATCCGTTGCTTCGGAATAAATTAGCATTTCCTCAAGCAGTTCGAGCATTTTTTGCAGATGGTTGATCCGTTCTCCGATCTCCGAAATGCCTGCTTTGTTTTCCTTCAGCTTTCCGTACTCCTGCATCCTTTGCTCCAGGTAATCATAAACAAGGGGTTCCTCCTCCTTCAAGCGCATCCGTTTCAGTATTGCGTTTTCAGCAGCTTCGACTTCCACAAGCAGCTTAATTTCAATCTGCTTTGCAAGGGAGAGCGATTCGTCCGCCTCGGAGCTTGCTGTTCCAAGCATGTAAATGGCTTCCTGTTCCTTGTAGAAGGAAAACGCAACGTAACCGCGCTTCTTTGCGGAGTATTCCCGTTCCGACTCCAAGTGCATGAATTTTGCCTTTTTAATTAGAAGCTCTATTTCAGTTGCCGAATCATAGAAATGCCCCCCGAATAGGTTTTCCGATGGCGCATAAGCAATTGCAGCCGCGCGTATGGAAGGAAGCTTTTCCCCCTTCATCTTATCCAAGAGGCCTTCCGTTTCAAATAGCATCAAAGGATAGGTGCGGGAAGCGTTCAGAAGGAAATTTTCCATATGGTACATGGCAGCGTCTGTTTCCCTTTCAAAATGCACCAAACTGCCCAAGGCGCCTTTCTCATCAAGGATTTCTGCAATGTAATCGTAATTCTGGTCGCTTGAAGGGAACACATTCCAGAATGCGGAGAGCTTTTTTGAGGAGGAAATTACGCTTTTTGGGAGCTCATTTTCCGCATTCATGGAGGTAATTTCCCGCTCATAGATGGCTTTTTGGTCCGAAATTCCTGCTGAAAACGAGTATTCGTCGCCCTGCATCAAATCGAGCTTGCTGAATTTCTCATCAGTTGTCTTGAAAATCGCCTTTACTGCTGCAGAGGCATGGTTTAAGCTCGAAACGCCGTAAAAATGGCAGACGTAATTGATGAATGTTGCAGGCAGAATCGCAGCATCGGACGCACCGGGGAAGATGTTTTTTGCATTCCGTGCAGTCCGGAGGTCACGGAGAGCTGCATCGTAATTTTCAAGTACGGATGCATCATCCTGGGGGATAAGTGATCTTTCAACGGGTTTGAGGTTAAAATCAATACCGCCGCAGCCGGGGAATGTGAACAGGTAGGAGTATAAGGAAAACGACTGGCTTTCGGGGAAGAGGTAGTCGAATTGAGTAAAAGCAGCAGAAGGGAATGCAAGCAATATGGGCAATAAAATCAGGCGAAGGCGCATATTTTCCAACCACATGCCCCCACATCAGTTTTTTTGGGGAACGGAGTATATATTTTTTGGGTAGAGAAATAATCAAAACAGGGTTGATAATTTTTCAGTAGAGGGCACACGGAAGGGCAGCATCCCCCTTTAGTTGGCCATTTAAAATAAGCCGCAGTATTTATTTTCGTCTTCATTAAGAGGGGGGCGGATGGACTTTAAGGGAATAACGGTAGTTTTAGTTGTCTTTGCATGCCTAGCCCAGCTGGCAGAAGCGGCTGTAGTGGTGAGGCAATACAATTCATCGGATTACGTGCTGAAAGCAGGGAGTGTGAGCGCGGGCAGTCTGGAAAACACGTTCGTGAGTGATACATCAACTTTCGACATTTGGGATGTCCATGTTGCCAGCTCTTACGGAATGGTTGCCTTTCAGCTCAGCGCAAGTGCAACAACTGCCCAATACCAAGAATGGATGAAGACCGGATGGACAGGTACAGCAGCTGCAAGCACTCCGGCAGTGACGCCCGGAACCATACAATTTTCCAGGGTGCGGTCGAGCCCAACGAGGAATGAGTACATGCTGGTAACACTTGACTCAAACTCGGACATAGACGCGCAGATATGGAACGGATTGGGATGGGGAGCAACCACTGAAATGACTGCTACAGCTGCAATCGCAACCAGGGATGTCTTTGATATCGCATACGAGCGGAACAGTGAAAGGGCATTAGTAGTATGGGGGAACACAACTGCCCAAAGAATTGAATACAACATTTGGAATGGCATTGGTTGGGCGGGCAAAAAGGGGCTTTCGATCGGCACCGCAGGCGTCACGAATCGCATTCTGGACCTTTATCCGCAAGAGAATAGCAACAACATCATGCTGTTGCTGTCCGATGGCAGTGCTACGCCCGATCTCTACGCAATTATGTGGAACGGGACGGATTTCGATATAAACACCCAGGTTCGGCTTACTACGGAACTGGATACTACGAGTGATTACCAAGGATACTGGGGAGTATGGGAAGAGGAAAGCGGGGATTTCAATGCATTCTACGGGGAGGACGCGCAGCTCACGATTTTCAGGCGCTCTTTCGAAGGCGGCTCGTGGACTGGCTCGCAAGCAGGTGCAAGCGGAGGGGACGGGGACATCAGGTTCGTAAGGGCTTCGACCTTTCCGGGAACCGATTCGCAAATGGTATGCTGGAAGGAATGGACTGCTGGGGACGTCGTATGCCAATACTGGAATGGCACGGATTTCAGGGGCACTGCATCCGAGGACACAACGGAAATCGGGCAGGTCGGAAGGAATTTCGACGTAGGGTACCTCTCAAGCACTAGCGGTGGGTTCATAATGATGTACGGGGACCTGAATGACGACTGGTACGACTTCATGGTATGCACTTCAGCTGCGAATTGCGACGCGGGGACTTGGGAGGCAAGGACACTTTGGAGCACAACACAACTTGGCGGAACCGACACCAGATGGGGAAAGCTGTTCGAGGACCCCTATAATCCAGGAAATCTGACGCTATTAGGCGTGTCCCAAACAGCTGCTGGAGGATGGCTCCGTGCCAGGATATATTGTGACGCCAGCGCATGCGAGGTGGCGGAAGGCTGGACAGGGTTTGGCGCAACTTCTTCCGCAGTATACGACGTGGCATCGTTCACGTTCGATAAGCATGATTTCTACAGATCCCAGATTTGGCACAATTCCACCGCAACTGAGGGAAACGCGCGTGATTTTTTGAACGTAACTGCCAGGATTTCGTCAACCGTAACTGCAAATTACTCCCTGAACATCTACGATTGGGTTGGCAATAGCTGGAGCATTTGCAGGGAAGAGGAGATCACAGCAGCGAGTTATGCAACATTGATGTGCAACATCACCTCGGGCATTGCGAATTACCGTTCAAGTGATTCCGACAAGTTCATCAGGATTGCCGTGAACGGAACAAAAAACCACACCATCAGGGGCTACTTGAACGAGGATTTCCTGCAATTCTACATGGACACCTCGGATGACCCGCCCTATTTCGACACCAGAAGTGCCACGTACGGAATAACCAACAGCACCCCCCAGCCGAACCAGAATGTGAGCTTATACTCCCTCTGGTATGACGCCTTGGGGCTGAACCGTTTCTGGCTGTCGCATAATGCATCTGGGTCATTTGAAAACCTTACGGATGACCTTTTCGGCGCATCAAACAATTCGTGGGCGAATTACTCGTTTATTATCCCCAATTCCAGCGAGGGAGGTCAGTTCGTTGCGAGGGTATTTGCCAGCGACTCCGCGAACCAGGAAAATTCGACCTTCGATTTCGTGATTTCGGTTCAAAATGTCGATCCAGGGATAGATGATGCATCCCTGAATGAGAGCATGCTCGTAATTTTTAATTCTGTTTGCGCGAACGCGACTGCATCCGACTTGGGGGCGGGAATCAGCAGCATTTGGGCGCAGTTCACCTATCCGAATACGACATATGCAAACATTACGCTCGGCGACACCGGATGCAATGCGGGAGATTGGGATGATGGCTGGTACGGGGCACTGATAAACGTATCCGATTTTGCGGGAAATCTCACGTTGACAAGGATATTCGCTGTGGATGGGAAAGGAAACGCGAATTCGAAGGTTCTCTCTCCCCAGCCTTACACGGAAGTAATATACCCTCCCAACCCAATTGGAGGGAGCAACTATTATGTCGGGTTTTACGGGAATGCGGAAAACCGCATATCGGGCTCGGAGGATAACGTAAACATCTACCGGACGGAATTTCTCAATGGGTCGATATATGTAGCACAACAAGGAGCATCAATCTCATGGTCAAAGCTAAAGGCTGCAAATAATATTTCAGACATGCAGGCAATGGATGCGGATTTAGGGCTAACTTTGCCCATTGACAAATTAGAAACATACTTCAAGCAGAATGAATCTCTTGCGCCTCCAGTAAGGAATGGGATGGCATCCTTCCAAATAAGCGCAGCACCAACGGTTGCAAGCATACAGGAATGGCAAGGAAGCGGTTGGAGTGCGACAACTTATGCAAACCAGCCTCCAGTGACACCAGGAACAGTTCAGCTCACGAGGATCAGGTCGGCCCCAACTAGGAATGAAAAAATTCTGATGACGCTTGACTCGAATTCGGACATAGATGCGCAAGTTTGGAATGGAACGCAATGGAGCGATACTACCGAGCTAACCCAGATTGCTTCGACGCCGACTTTCGACGTGATGGACATAGCATATGAGAGGGTTTCGGGCGATGCGCTTTTGGTTTGGGCGAATACCACTGCAGCGTCCATGAGTTACAAGACATGGAACGGATCGGGATTTTCAGAACAATATGGGATGGGAATTGGGCTTGCTGGAACCACAAACAGGATCTTGGACCTTTTATCACGTGAAGGCACGGACCAGATCATGCTTCTGCTTTCCAACGGCGCGACAACTCCCGACCTTTATGCAATACTTTGGAACGGCACCTCGTTCGACAACACTACATTCCAGGTAATCACGCCGGAACTGGATACTTCTAGCGACTACCAGAGCTATTTCGGAGCGTGGGAGGAGGTTAGCGGGGATTTCAACGTATTTTACGCCGAGGATACGCAATTGCCAATATTGCTCCGAGAATTCCAGGGAGGAAGCTGGGCTGCATCCAATAAAATTGGCGCCAATATGGACGATGGGGACATACGGTTTACGAGGGTTGCGGTATTTCCAGGGACGGACACGCAAATGGTATGCTGGAAGGAATGGACTGCGACGGATCTTAATTGCCAGTACTGGAATGGCACGGATTTCAGGGGGTTGTTCTCTGAAAATACAACGGAAATAGGCGGAGTCGGAAGGAATTTTGACATAGTTCCTCTGCTAAGCACGGATGGAGGTTTTGTTGGGATGTATGGAGATTTGAATGACGACTGGTTTGACCTTATTGCATGCACAAGCGCAGCAGATTGCGATGCGGGAACGTGGTCAACTTATGCGCTTTGGAGCACAACACAACTCGGCGGAACGGACACAAGATGGGGGAAGATTTTCGAGGATCCAACCAACTTCGGCAACCTTACCCTGCTTGGCAATTCCCAGACCGCTGCGGGCGGATGGAACCGTGCAAGGGTTTATTGCGACGTTTCGGGATGCTTTGTGACTGAAGATTGGGTGGGCTTTGGGGCTGCAACCTCCGCGGCCTTCGATACGAGTTCTTTTGCATTTGACAAGTATCCGCTGAGTAAGGATTTTTCGGGTCTCCTTTGCGATACAGATGGCACGTACTACATGGTAAGCTCAGATGGCAACTTCAGGATGGGAGTCGTATATTCGGACGAGAATTCAAACAGCGCTTATGACGCCGGAGATAACATTATATTCTGCACCGATTTTAACCCTAACAAGCTGAATTACCTTGGGGAGTACAGCGATTACGAGATTGCTTTCCCTAAAAGCTTCGCAGATAACGTCGACATGTACTTGGATGGATGAAAATGAAACGCCTAAGCATTATTGCACTGTTTTTGCTCTTGATGGCAGTTGTGCCGTTAATGCAAGCTGCTGACGAGGTGGACCTGACCGGCCTGGGAAGCAATTACCTCGAGCCCACCATCGTAGTGATTAATTCGAACAAGTGGCAGGATGCTTTCCTGGTTACGATGTATGCAAACCTCAATAAGATGCCAATAAGGTTCATCCAGGATCCGTACCAGACAAAGGACTTCCTCGGTGAGCTCGCTTCGAACAGGGTTACCAAAATTTTCCTCTTCAGCAGGAAGGACAGCACCGTTCTTTCCATCAATTATTTGCTTAAAACCCAGAACCTCGATGTTAGGGAAACGCAATATGTGGACCACCAGGAGCTTTCGGTGAAAATGCTAGAGCTCGTCCCTTCAGATACAATTATACTTGTGAGGGATGATTTTGCATTTGATGCGCTTACTGCAAAATTCCTCGCCTTGCAGCTTAATGCGCCCATAATTTTCACGAAGGGCCCGGAGGACATGGACCCGAAAGTGCTGGATGCGTTGCGGGCGCTGCGGCCGAAGGAAATAATACTTGTAGGGAGGCCTTCTGAGAAATTGGAGGCGCTGCTTGCGAATTTCAATGTCAGGAAATTCCAGGGAAGGGATGAATTCGACACGAACAACATCGTTAGCGTGTACGCCCTGGATGGGATGGAATTGCAGCAGGCGATGGTTTCAACAGGCGACATATTTGACCTCGCATTGATGAACGTGAGGA
This sequence comes from Microcaldota archaeon, assembly GCA_043813365.1. Lineage (GTDB taxonomy): Archaea > Micrarchaeota > Micrarchaeia > Norongarragalinales > SBBD01 > JACRGC01. Next base: position 11,456 of record JBDRLB010000050.1, read on the forward strand.
ACCAACCGATTTTTTTGGTGCCGGAGAGCGGCACTTATTCATTGCAAAAAACCGCCAAATCAATTGCGGACACGAAAATGACTGCAATTTTGGGAATTGGCCAGCTCGTTACGGAAAGCGGCTCGTGGCTGAGGGATACTGCGAAGGTGAAATTCATTGTTAAATATGGAAGCATCCGGCCCAGGGCGGAGGACGAGGGGTTTGTTAGGAAGGACCTCGCCATCAACCTTGAGGGATACCAGCTGCCAATACCGAAGTATGATGGGAAAATCACCGAGATCGACCCGCATTATGCGGACCCGTTCGGGTCCGCTACGGGTGCAATGATAAGCCGTGATCGGCCGGCGCCGCCGGTTGAGTTCAGGGTGAATTTCGATGCTACGGGAAACATCGACTTCCCCGCATATGTAATTCTCGAGGTAAGGGATGAAACCGACACTGTTGTAAAGACTCTGCAGAGCGAAAGGCAGATGGTCTACCCGAAGAGGAATAATTTGTTCACTCTGAATTGGCCGGATGCGCCGAAGGAGGGTAAATATACCGTGAATGCGAAGGTGTTTGCGGACGTTTACGATGTGATTGAGCTTCCGGGAAAGAAGGGCGAATTTGAGCTCGCATGGCTTTACGTTGCGATCGCATTGCTGCTCCTGATAGTTGCGGTGCTGATGCTTGCCTTGCTTGTGTTCTCCTCGCATGTGCTGAGCAGGGACATCTTCCTTTTTGGCGGTGCGTACAAAAAAGCAGCAGAGCAGGTGGATTCCATAATTAGGTCCATTAACGACCTATATCACTTCAGGGGAAGGAAGCGCAAGTAGTTGCCTTGCCCCTTTCTCCGCAAAGACCTTTGGTCTTTGGGGCCGTGCAGACGTTGTCTGCTCGGTTGGAAAGAAAGCGGCGTGGGCGCCGCTGTAAAGAAAGATATTTGATGCGCAATCTATCTCCTTTGCTGGACGGTTTCCTTCTGCCTCGTCAGCACCAGCGTGACAAGCTCGTGCATCTTCTTCTCCAAATAGTCGTAATCGACTTTCGCATCAAGGGTTGCGTTTATTTCATCCAGCTTTGGCTTCAGCTTTATGTATTCGTGCTCCAGCGTATCCATTTTGTCCGCAATGCGGTTGACGCTGTCCTTCATGGTGCGGTTCAGCTCCCTGAAAAGCATGAATACCCTCGCCACTACTGCCAAAAATACGATTATCAGAACCCAAGAGACCATTGAAAGCGATCCGAAATCCTCAGCCAAAGCCATATTCCCACCTATGCCTGTGCAGCGCCCTTCTCATTGATGAATTCGAGCGTTTCCTTCATTATCAGTTCCAAATTACGCTTGTCCACTTTTTCAACTGCTGCTTTATGCATTTCGTGCTCCACTTTTTCCACATCCACAAGCAACGCATTGAGCTTGTTCAGCCTCTCCTTCACTCCCTTCAGGTCGCCCAGGAGGCGCTTTTGCTCCTTGTGGGCAGCATATACAAAGTATGCCATTATCCCGCAGGAGAGGATGATCGCATAAAGAAGTATCTCATTGATGCCCATAGCATTCCCACGGAATAAAAACAGGAAGGTGATATATATAACTATCATTAATCATGAAGGAAACGGGAATAATGCTGGAAAATAAGCAGGCATTTGCGGAAAACAAGGGAGGACGGATCATTTGAACATTCTCGGGAATTTGGGGGGTTGCATATGGCATTGACGGACTTCGTTAAGGAACTGGTGGTGGGAAGCTACTCTTATGTCAACAAGAAGAGCCAGAGGTACTTTTTGCACTCAAAAAAGGGGAGGGGCGGCACGGTATTGTTCTATTTCAGCAAGGACCCCAAGGAGGCGATCACTCTTCCTGCAGATAGGGAGGTGGTGGAGTCGCCAAGGACCGCTTTGCCCATAATCCGGAAGAAGAAGGTGCCGGGGATGCAGCAGTAGGCCTTTTTTTCGTTATGCTCTCCCCAAATACGCCCCCATTCGCCTCAATAGTTACGGTTAAATTCCCCTTCAGTTTAACTAAAATCATATATGGCCATAACTGATGTGTTCAACGCTTTGCCAAGGACGTGCAGCATCATAGCATTCTTCATCTCGATCATGCTGATGTTCTGGGGGTTGAGGTATTTCACTTTCACGGATATTGACAATATAGGGAGGTTGCTCGCATACACCATCCCGGGAATATGGATGATGGGTTTCTCAATTTACCTTTGGATAATAGGGGAGGAGGATAGGCGTGGATGATAGGGCGCAGACCGCAATCGAGTACCTGCTGATGGTTTCGGCAGTGATATTCTTCGTAATCATAGTGTTCATGCTCGTGAATTCAAATGTATTCTCCGAAGCAAGGCAGCGGATCTTCAACACTTCGGATGACATTTTCAATAAGCTTAGGGGCTAAATCGCAGAGCAATTCCGGTGCGTTTGCCCGGCACTTAAACCATCGGCCGGATTAACACCTTGTTTTTTAAAAGCCGGCACCCTCAATGCATTATGGAGTTCTATGAGCAGCTTCTGCCCGTAATGCAGCCTTTGGCGGATTTTCTTAGCAGCGGGTATGGCTGGTTGCAATCGTTTGCGGGGAGCAATGTTGCAAACCTGATGCTTATTGCAATCGGGATCGCAACTTATGCAATCATAGTGGGCATATTCTATAAGAAATTATCGAAAAGGGAGCTGTTCACACGCGACATGAACAAGCATGCCGAGGGGTTCGGTGGTGCTTTCCAGCGGCTGTTCTCATGGATATGGTTTTTGGTGAAATATGCGGCCGTTTTCCCGGTAATTTCGTTCTTATGGTTCCTTTTCCTGTCGCTTTTCCTGTTCCTGCTCTCTAGGACGCAGGCTGTTGCAAGCATACTGCTGGTATCCATTGCAATAGTGATAGCAATACGCATTACCGCGTATATCGACGAGGATATTGCTGTTGATTTGGCAAAGATGCTCCCGCTGGCAATGCTCGGGGTTTTCCTTACTGACCCTACTGTTTATTCGGAGGAACTGCTGAAGCAAAGGCTGCTTGAGCTCGGGCAGCTGATACCCTCCTCGCTCGAATACTTCTATGTGATGATACTGATCGAACTGCCCCTAAGGGTGATATTCGGCAGTAAGCGCAAAGCATCTGAGGAGGAGGAAGAGCAGGAAACGGGGAAGGGGAAATAGCCTCAGCCATATCAATCGAAATCATCCAGCCATCCGCCAGCCACATTCAGCTTCCTCCTGAAAAACCTGCCGCTGTCCCTCTCGTTCTTCGCCTGGTGGTACTTGAAATAAACATCCTTGCCCATCGTGCCCAGGATTTCTATTTTCCCGGATTTATGGGACATCACGTAACGGAAGCGCTTGCTATGGCCGTTGAGCTGTTTTTTCGCCTCCTCCACGATTCTGACTCCCTCGTAAATCGGGACTTGGAAGTGGTGCTTCACGCGCTTTACTGGCCGGCATTGGAAAAGGTAGTAGGGGTTGACGCCGATGGCAACGAGCTTATTCATCAGCTCAGCCAGAACAGCCGGGTCGTCGTTGACGCCCCGCATGAGCACGGCCTGGTTGTTCACTACGACATTCGAACGGAATAGCGAATCCACCGCCTCTATTGACTCATCGGTTATTTCCCTAGGATGGTTGAAATGCGTCACGACATATATTCTCCTTTTTTTCCAGGAATATTTCTTCAGGAGCCGGAGAAGCTGCTTGTCGCCATATATCCTCTGCGGAAATGCGACTGGCACGCGCGATCCGAACCGGATGAAATCCAAATGGTCGATTACGGATAGTTTCTCAAGGAAATGCCGGATTATCCTCGTCGGAAGGATCAGCGGGTCTCCGCCGCTTACGAGCACATTGTTGATTTCGCCGTGCTCCTGGATGTAATCGATCGCTTCGCCAAACCTCCGAAGGATTTCCTGGCTCGGAAGGCCTATAAGCCTCTTCCGGAAGCAGAAGCGGCAATATTGTGCGCACCTATTCGTTGCCAAAATCAGCGCGGTCTGCCGGTATTTATGCTGAAGCCCTGGCGATATTGTGTTTTCCTTCTCTCCACTGGTATCGTACGTACCCGCCATGTCGAGCTCATCTGGGGAAGGGACTATCATCTTCCTCAGGGGGTCGTTCGGGTCATCCTTGTTAATCAGGGAAAGGTAATAGCGGGTTATCCTCATCGGGTGCACATGCACCACTTCCTGCAGCTGCCTTTCTTCCTTCTTCTTCAACCTGACGTATTGCTTCAGCTCCTGGACAGTGCAGACGCATTCCTTCAGTTCATCTTTCCATCTCATGATGAATGGATTTGTGCAAGGAAGAATAAAATAGTATCGCCGATTATTTTTTTCAATGAAAGCCTGGGCCTTGCAAGCCAATGGCAAGAAGCCAGCCCATTAAACTACGCCGGGGCATGGTTCAAACTCGCAATCCGGCGCAACCCTTCCAACAGCGCTCCCATCGGGGCAGATTTTCGCATCCATCGTGCATGCAACTGGTTCGCATCGCGGTGGCCCGAGGCAGCCGCATTCATCAACTGTGGGAGGGAGAATTTTGCCGTGTTTGCAAAAGTCAGGCGAGGCGGGCGCATATTGCGGGCACTCAGAAGGGCATGCAACGGATGGATTCGCACCTGGCACACATTCCCCCCTGAAATAAGACCATTCTTCGCATTTCGTTCCGTCTTCGAATGTGCAGATGCCAATTTGCCCTTCTGGAGTGTCAACAATTTCAAGTTTGCCGCGATTGTCGATGCAATGGACGGAAGCGGGGTTTGCCATGTTGGCATTCGTTGAAGGGACAGGTGCAATTGATGGGATATTTGAAGGTGCAGCTGTAGGGGCAATGGAGGGCGTGATTCTTGGCGGCAGCTTTTCATTCGCTCTCGGGCTGTAGACGCAGCCTGCAAAGAGCAGCATGCCAAACAATATTATGGGAAGAAGGAGTTTCATGGTAAAATGAATAGGAAAAGGGATATATAAATCCTGGAATATTATTCGGTAGCAGGTTAAGTATGCGAAGGGACGCTCATTTAACCCCCTCTTAATTTGGTGATTTTATGAAGGAAAAAATGGATATTTCAAAACTGAAAGGGAAATCATTGCTGATGTTCGGGCTCGCAATAATTGTGTTTGCCGCGATTTTCTTCATTCCAGCAGGAACGCTGGATTATTGGCACGGATGGCTGTATATGGGCGTGATACTTATACCGATGGTGTTCGTGGTGGACTACTTCTTCAAGCACGACCCCGCATTGCTGGAAAGCAGGTTCCGCATGAAGGAAAAGGAAAGGGAGCAAAAAAACGTCGTAAAATACGGGTCGCTACTTTACCTCCTGATCTTCCTGATTCCGGGGCTGGATTACAGGTTCGGCTGGTCGCACGTTCCTGCTGAGGCTGCAATTATTTCGAATGCAGTCGTATTGCTGAGCTATATTTCGGTATTCATGGTGATGAAGGAGAACAGCTACTTATCGAGGATAGTGGAGATCCAGAAGGGGCAGAAAGTGATTTCAACCGGGCCGTATGCTGTTGTAAGGCATCCGATGTACACGGGCGTCCTGATGATGTTCATTGCAAGTCCGCTCGCGCTAGGCTCTTATTGGGCTCTGATTCCGGTTGCGCCGATAGTTCCGCTTATTGTTTACCGCCTCCTGAATGAGGAGAAAGTGCTCCTGAAAGGCCTGAGGGGGTATAAGGAATATTGCAAAAAGGTGCGGTATCGGCTGGTACCGTTTGTTTGGTGAATTGCAGAGGGAGGACGCACGCCTCAAGCGACAATTGAAAAGCCCGCATTGCGTAGCCTTATGGATGGTGATTCGGAATGGGAATGAGCAAAACCGACCTGACAAGGAAAAACTCCAGTTTGGTAAAAATGCTTCGGGAGCTTGAAGAGAAGGCGAAGGACGACCCGCTGAAGAGGGATTGGAAACTTCACCAGAAAATCGCTGACCTGAAGAAGAAATTGGAATAAAGCCGCACCGGATAGATGGGGAAAAGTGCTCACTAAGGTAGAGGGTCAAATAATTTCTTTACCTCAAGCCGGCTGGGATCCGCAGTTGAAATGCGTTTCATCCCTCTTCCAAGGCGTTCCATTCAAACCCAGTCTGCCCGTCAGGCATTCCGGAGTCAGACCGTTCTCAGCACTTAAGCAGCCCTCGGACCCACAACCATTCGGATTCCAATCCCCGTTGCTGTCGTAACATTGGCTCATGCGGGCAATTTGGGCCATGCACTGGACTTTTGATGGCCCTATGGAACAATCTACCTGTTTTTGCGAGTACATGTGCAGGAAAGGAACAAGCAAAAAAACAACTACTGCCACAAGAAGCAATTTCTTAGCGATTTCGCGCTTGAAATACAAAAGGCAAGAGAGTAGATAGAGATAAGCAATGCACATGAGAAATGCGATTAGAGCAGTAAAGAACGGTATCGGTGAGCCGGTTATATTTGCTGTGACATATGAGCCTCCGCCGATTGCAAACAACATGTATGGAACGAAGTATATTGCCCCAATAAGCAAAGTTATGGCTTGTTTTACAGCATCGGCAACCGCACCTAAGGAACCATAAGTGTATTCGGTATATTCGCAAGATGGGCTGATTGCCCATCGGATCGGAAATATTATGAAGGTAGATAGAACCGCGATTAAGACAAGCAGGACGATTATTTCTGCTTTTATCCAATTTGGGCTTAGGAATTCCATCCAGTTGAAATTAGCCGGGCTTGCTTTCATAGCTTCTTTTGGCATATAGTTCTAATGCAAAACCAGTATTTAAACGGAAGCTGATTAAAGAAACGCATTTAGAAGTAATTGAATAAAAACAAGAATGCTCCCTACGGGATTTGAACCCGTGTTCTCGGCTCGAAAGGCTTATCCTCCCATTTGCTTTTCAGCTCTGGGATCGGAATCCTTGACCGGGCTAGACGAAGGGAGCAAAGAGTGTAAGTTCATCTGATTAAAGGAATAAATAACCTTCTCTTTTGGCCATTAATAAGGACGTCCGCAAAGGCAAATGCTCTTTTCTTTTTCCGGAGGGCTTTTTCTTTTAGGAAAAGAAAAAGGTTCCTACGACGAAGGGAGCAAAGAAAGAGGAAATTATCTGCAAATCCAACTTTTTAACCCTTGTCCCTCTAATAAACACATGGCAGAGCTTTACGACCAGATAACATGGAATAAGCGGAAGAGCTACCTGTACATGCTGTTTTTCGTGGTGCTGATATTCGGCATCTCATGGTTTGCAGGGTATATGACGGGCATGGGGAGCTATTTTTCAGTCATAGCGATAATAATTGCAGTAGTGATGACCGTTGGCGCATACTATTACAGCGACAAGGTGGTGCTTTCAACTGTCAACGCGCGGCCCGCTGAGAAGAAGGA
>JBDRLB010000051.1:0-12549 GCA_043813365.1 Microcaldota archaeon
TACATCCGGATCTTGCCCTGCTCTATCCCATCGTGCAGGTAACTTATCAAAACCTCATTGAAATTCGCCTTAAGGCGGAGGGCCGCTATCATCGCGGTCCGGTCCGTATGCTTTGCGTACATCTCCCGGTTGAGCCTCTCCTGCCCCCGGTGGATTTCGTACATGTATTCCCTTGCATCAACCAACTTCCGGGCTTCATCCAGGGTGATGCCGTGGTTTTTTGAGAGATGGAAAATTGTTTTTTCAAAAAATCTTTTTGCAGGCGTGGCTGGTTTCTTTTCTAAATCCGGGAAATATTTCCGGTTGAACGCCCGCGCGTCGCTGATCTTCTCAAAAACAACGCGCCTTTCCGGATGCAATTTTACCTTGTCCCATTTTTCTTCGGGCATATAATATCATTCTATTTTTGCCTGCTGAAGTTTTTAAGCAAATTGCAGTATATAAGCAGCAGATTTCGCAGGCCAGCCGGCGGCTTCTGCCTCAGTTTCCATGAATTATATATCGGATGCAACGTATAAAAGAATAGTTATTGGAAGCAGTACCAATGGAAGATTTAAAATGTAGTGCGCATAAATAGTGCCATTCTGATTCAACATGGAAAAATGGCGATCGGATATGCAGATAGCAGAACGGATGAAATTGCTCGGGACCGAAACCGCGTTCGAAGTGCTTGCGAAGGCGAAAGCGCTCGAGGCGCAGGGGAAGAGCATAGTGCATTTGGAGATCGGGGAACCGGATTTTGACACCCCGATGAATGTCAAGCAGGCAGGGATCAAAGCGATCAGTGACAATAAGACGCATTACGGCCCCTCCTCGGGTTTGCCCGATGTCAGGAAAGTGATAGCGGATTATTCCGGCAGAATCAGGGGGATGCAATTTTCCCCGGATGAGGTCGTCGTCACTCCCGGCGGGAAGCCGATAATGTTCTTTGTGATAATGGCAGTGATGAATCCCGGCGACGAAGTGATATACCCGAACCCCGGGTTCCCGATTTACGAGAGCATGATCAGGTTCATGGGCGGAAAGCCTGTGCCGCTGCAATTGAAGGAGGAGAACGGTTTCGCATTTTCAGCTGAAGACGTTGAAAATCTTGTGACCCCCAAAACCAAAATGATCATCATCAACACCCCCAGCAACCCAACAGGCGGCATTCTAGAAAGGAAAGATCTCGAAGGGATCGCAGAAATCTCGGAAAAACACGACCTATGGGTGCTTAGCGACGAAATTTACTCGCAGATACTGTATGGCAAGGAGCATTTCAGCATCGCATCCCTTCCGGGAATGAAGGAGAGGACGATAATTCTCGACGGGTTCAGCAAAACTTATGCAATGACGGGCTGGAGGCTGGGGTATGGCATCATGAACAAAACAATTGCCCCGCACATAACCCGGCTGATGACCAACTCGAATTCGTGCACTGCCACTTTCACGCAGATCGCAGGCGCAGAGGCGCTAACCGGCCCCCAGGATTCAGTTGTAAAAATGGTGGCTGAATTCAGGAGGAGGCGGGATCTCTTCGTCGATGGGCTTAATAAAATACCAGGCATCAGCTGCATAGTCCCGCAAGGCGCATTCTACGTTTTCCCCAACATCAGGAAACTTGGAAAAACCTCCCAGCAAATGTCCGATTTCCTCTTGAACGAAGCGGGGGTAGCATGCCTGCCCGGCACATCTTTCGGCGAGTTCGGGGAAGGATACCTTAGGTTCTCGTATGCGAATTCGCAGGAGAACATCAAGGAAGCTCTCAGGCGGATAGAAACGGCCGTGAAAAAGATGCAGCAATAAGGAAAGGATATTTATACTGCCGGCTATTAACCCATAATTGAGCACTATGCCAATAATCTCGAGCATCGCAGCCGCATTCAGGGCTTTTGGGAGGAAAACAAAGGGAACCACGAAGGAAACCTATCTGTTCGATAGGAAGAAGGGGGCGGTAGAGCTCCGCATTGATCCCCGGCTGAACATCAAGCTGGAGATGTTCAAGCGCTTCACGCAGAAACGTACCTGGGGAGTTGAGCTCACGATCCGCAACAAAGGCGATGCAACACTCGACGAGCTGCTGATAATATTCAACAAGAAATTTTCCATAATTTTCGACAGGATAAAGCCGGATGCCATGAAAATCAAGTCGCTGGAATTCAAGCATGAGGAATTCGATTCCGACGAATTCATGGTTGATTTGTCGCTCGTTGAAACGAGGAACAGGCAGCCCTATTCCGAGGCGTACTCGCTGACACTGCCCATGAGCACTATTCTGAGGGAATTGAAGGAGCTTGGGAAAATAATCCCGATCCAGGAAGAGGAGGAAACGTTCAAGCCCGGCACCATGGACAAATCAATTGTGGATGAGTTCGTGGCGGAGTCAATGAAGCAGGCAAGCATCAAGCCCCGGGTTGTGGTCCAGGAGGCGGGGAAAGCCGCGAATACAAAAGACCAGCTTATGAAGAGGCTTGGAGAACTTGAAAATCAGAAAACCGAGATAACGAAATCCTTCATGAAGAGGGAAATCGATTACGGCACCCTCTCGCAGCTGATGAACCCCATTGTGCAGGAAATCATCCTGACAAAGGCGCAGATTAGCAAGCTGGAGAATTGAATCACATCCCCAATAATCAAGGGGAGAGGAATTCCCTTTTTTCAATTTTGGGCAATTTGCCATTCAATCCCAATATCCTTTCCCGTAGGGCTTTGCCGTCTTCAACGTCCCTTGAAATTCTAAATATAGCCTGGCGGAAATTCCTTCCAAGAACACGCACAAATAGATCTCCACGGTGGTCCTGGCAATAATGGATAAAGTCAGTATTCCGAACCCGCAATGTCATGCGGAGTATATTCGACAACTCAGCCAATTGCTTTCGCCTGCTTGCTTTTTCCGTTCTATCGAGGTCGCTTTCCGCAATCCTTTCTTTTAGGTGGAGATGGAAAGGGAAAAGGGGGCTCTTGCCCGCATAGCTGTAATCTTCATGCAAATCTACTTCCCTCAAATAATCTGCCGGGCTGGGGAAGCCGGATCTTATTTCTACCCGGCGCTTCCTTTCAATTGCGTTTCCGGGGAATTTTTGCTTTCCTCGACGTTCATTTTTGGGTTGCATTAGATGGCTCACCTAAATAGAAAGTGCAGGGCAAAATTATTATATTCAGTCATTTCCACTCCCTTAGCATCTCTATTATTAGCCGGACGCCGAAGCCGGTCGCGCCTTTTATCCCGTAGGGCTTCTCATTATCATTCCATGCGGTGCCTGCGATGTCCACGTGCGCCCAGGGGTAATTCACGAATTTTTTCAGGAATGCAGCTGCAGTGATTGCGCCCGCATCCCCGGAACCCATGCCGATGTTCTTCACATCCGCAATGTCGCTCTTGATTTTGTCATCATACTCCTTCCATAACGGAAGCTGCCAAACCCTTTCGCCCGTCTTTTCACCGGCTTTGCGGAGCTTCTCCATGAGCTTTTCGTCATTTCCCATTACGCCCGCACAGACATCGCCCAATGCAACAACGCACGCGCCCGTAAGTGTCGCGAAATCAATGACGGCTTTGGGCTTGTATTTCGCAGCGTATGCAAGTGCATCAGCAAGTACCAGCCTTCCCTCTGCATCAGTATTGGCGATTTCTATGGATTTCCCATTTGATGCGTAAACAACATCGCCCGGCTTTGATGCGGAACCCGACGGAAGGTTTTCAGTGAGGGGCGCAAGTGCAACAATATGCTGCGGGAGTTTCAATTGCGCAGCTGCGGCCATTGCGCCTATCACCGTGCACGCGCCGCTCTTGTCCCACTTCATCTTTTCCATATCCTTTGAGGGCTTCAATGAAATCCCTCCTGAATCAAATGTGATCCCCTTCCCAACCAGCACCACTGTTTCCCTGCCACGGGGATTCCATTCCATAATGACGAACTTGGGCTCCTGCACAGATCCCTTTGCAACTGAGAGGAACGAGTGCATTTTGAGCGCCTCGATATCCGCACGGTTAAGCACCTTGCACTTGAAGCCGTATTTCTTCCCTGCCTCCTCCGCCATTTTTGCGATGAATGCAGGCGTCCCGACGTTCCCCGGCTCGTTGTCAAGGTCGCGCGATAGGTTCGCAGCCTCGCAAATCCTCTGGGTTGCCTCGACGGTTTTTTTTATGTTCGGCAGCTTGTTCACATCGGAAAAAAATAATCGCTTCCGAAATTTCCTTCATTTCCATCGGATCCTCCGTCTTGTATTTCGTATGCTGGTACAGCCCCAGCACCATCCCTTCAACAAGCGCGGAAGCGGAATCCTCCGGGATGGCGGGCGCATCAAGCGGATGCTGCACGGCATAGTTTTTTATCCCCAAATTGCGGATGTGGACGCTGCCCTTTGCAGCAGCCCCCCTGATTTTTTCAAGTGAAAACTCGCTTCTTGATCCCATTCCCGAAAGGACGACGCGCTTGATGGAAACCTTTTCCAAATTGACATTAAGCAGGTAAGTTTGAAGGTATTTGCCTGAAAATTCCTTGCTCCTGAATACGCCAGCAATCTGGCCCTTAATCTTGTCATCCACGTGCTTGGCAAATCCGTTGAGTGATTCATCCTTGAAAAGCATCAGCAGTATCGCATCCTTGCCCGAATCCTCGATCCTTCCTCCCTGCACCGTAAGTTTCATGCAGCACCACCTATGTAACCATCAATCAGTTGCTACTTAATTATTCCCCCTCGTGAAAAAGCGAAAGGGTTAGGCGAGGCCGGTATTTAAATCTTCGGAATAAAGACGGGCACGACTGATTGCCTTTTTAAGGTTTTAGTTAGTAAATTTTACCTCGCTGATTGTATTCAGACAAGAGCATTAGTGTGCATTGTAAAACAGGTCGACTAATATGGCAAGGAGAATCAAATCGAAGAGCAGGAAAAATTACGGCAACAGGACATTCGGTGCCGGAAATACGAAGAACCGGAGGGGAAAGGGCAGCCGCGGCGGAGTAGGCAGGGGAGGCTTCCATAAGCATAACCGCATGAAATACCTTGTTGAGGAGGGCCCTTCAACAACCGCACCGGGTTTCGTGAATGTCAGCAGAAAGAAAATCATCGAGGTTCCGTTGAACCAGCTTCAGAGGCAGATAGAGAAAAACGTTGCGAAAAAGGAGGGGGACGGCTATGCATTCGATTTAAGGCGGAAGGGAAAGCTCGTGAAGCTGCTCGGTAACGGAGAGTTTAAATACAAGGCGAACATAACGGTTGATTTATTCTCCGGGTCTGCAAAGGCGAAAGTGGAAAGCGCCGGCGGAAAGATCATTTCAGGGGGGGAAAATTCTCCGGGAAAGTAGGATTCCCAAATTCAAGCACTGATCAACGCTTAGTCGGGTAATGAATTGATGGTACTGGATGCGCTTAAGCCGATATTGGATAACCTTCCCGAAGTGAAATCACCCGCAAGGGCGCCCGGATTGAAGGACAAGCTTCTTTGGACCGGAGGCGTGCTGCTGATTTTCTTCCTGATGGGGCAGGTTTACCCGGTTGGAGTGGAACAGGGGGTAATCCAGGGGTTTGAAAGGTTCGAAATACTCCTCGGAAGCCGGACAGGCACGCTTATTACAACCGGAATCGGGCCGATTGTGCTCGCATCAATTTTCCTCCAGCTCGCAGTGGGAGCGAAATTATTGAACCTCGATTTGTCCAACCCCGAAAACAAGAAAAAATTCCAGGGGCTGCAGAAGCTGCTGGCAATCTTCCTAGCATTGGTTGAAGGATTCATTTATGCAAGATCAATTGTGTTACCGATAGACGGGTCCACGGCTGCGCTGTTTGCTGCAAACGCCATGTTCGGGCTGATCACGCCCGGCGGGCTCATGGTAATGCTGCAGCTTGCACTTGGCTCCATATTCCTGCTCTACATGGATGAGGTCTGCCAGAAATACGGCATCGGCTCCGGAGTATCACTTTTCATTGCGGCAGGGGTTGCGCAGGCGATTTTCGTTGGGAGCTTCGGCACATTGGGCCTTGATGTTTTGAACGGAAAAACAACTGAGCCTTCGGGGATCATCCCTTCAATGCTGTTCAACATTTTCCGCGGCGACGTTTCGAAGGCATTCTGGACGATGTTCCCGCTTGTGTTCACAATAATCGTTTTCCTCGGAACGGTATATGCCGAAGGCATGAAAATAGAGCTTCCGCTCGCATACGGGGGCGCAAGGGGGCTTGGCGCGCGTTACCCCATAAAATTCCTTTACGTCAGCAACATCCCAGTCATCCTAGCATCTGCATTATTGCTTAACGTGCAGGTCATTGGCCTTTTTATGGCGCAGGCGGGAGTTCCGCTGCTCGGCCAATTTGACATGTCCCAAACAATCAACGGGACTTTGATCCAAGGAAGCAACAGGCCGCTTCCGTTCGATCAGGGTGGCGGGTTTGCGGCATTGACAACGGCATTGCCCTCGCCTCTATTCCAAGGATATGAAGCATACATACAATCATACCTCCTTAATCCGGGGGAGCTTTTCCATATTCTGGTTTACGGCATAGTGCTCATAGTGCTTTGCGTCGTATTCGGATGGTTCTGGATAGAAAGCACGGGCATGGGTCCGGCCAACGTCGCTGCACAGCTGAATAAATCCGGCATGCAGATTCCGGGCTTCAGACAAGACCCGAGGATCACTGAAAAGATATTGAACAAATACATACCGGTGATTACCATTTTGGGGAGCATTTTCGTAGGCTTCCTTGCATGGTTCGCGGATATAACCGGCGCACTGGGAACAGGAACAGGGATATTGCTGACCGTAGGTATCCTTTACCGGTTCTATGAGGACCTTGCACAGCAGCAGATTTTCGAGATGTACCCCGTGCTGAAGAGGCTATCAAGGTAGAAAAGTGATCAATAATATGGAAATTTTCGGGTTGCCGGATTGGGTGGCAATTTTCATAAGCGCCATCCTGTTCTCCATTACGACGTCATTCATCAGCCGGAAGACCGGCGTGAAGCAGAAGACAGAGCACATACAGAAGACGATGAAGGAATACCAGAAAGAGATGAACGATGCGGTCAAAAAGAACGACCAGCATAAAATCGACGAGCTCAAAAAACGCGAGGCAGAAGTCATGGGCATGATGTCCGAAATGATGTGGCTTCCTTTCAAGAACATGATTTTCATTATTCCGATGTTCATAGGCGTGATGTGGGTGCTGCAGGAGATGTTCCCGAATTTCCTGATCACGCTCCCAATTGCGCTCCACCTCAACGGGGAAGAGCTGTTGGGTTTAAATATTTTCAAATCAAGCGTCTACGGCTCCCGGGGCTTTTTCATCATTTCATCCATAGTAACTGGAATGGCGATCGAGGGAATCATTGGAAAATTAAAAAAAAAGGGTTGATGGAACGGATGAGGAGGCATGGAAGGCATCGCTTTCCATAAGGTCATTCCTCGGATTTCCAAAATAAGGTGTACGCAATATGGTCGCTCCAAGATTGAGAAGTTTAAGTGCAAAGAAAAGGCAAGTAAGGACGCCCGGCAACAGGACCGTCGAAATTTATAAGCCAAAAAAACCAGGAAAGGCGGTATGCGCCATCTGCGGCGGCCTTTTGCACGGCGTCCCCAACAGATCCAGGTCCGGCATGCGCAAGCTCGCAAAAACGGAGAAGCGCCCCGAGCGGATGTTCGGCGGCGTGCTTTGCGGGGGCTGCATCAGGGAGCTCATCAAGGAAAAGATAAGGATGGAATCTGGCAACCTGCTGCGGGACGAGGTAGGCGTAGTCCACCTCAAATACCTCGACATGATGAAGCGGTAATCCCCCGGTTTCCAGCGCTTTTTTATACACCAATTCAGTTCAATATAGCTAATGGTCGCTATGAAGATCGCAATTTCGGGCTTGTCGGGCTCGGGCAACAGCACCGCATGCGAGAAAGTGGGGAACGCACTCAAGCTGAAAGTGATCAATTACACTTTGCGCAACCTAGCAATAGACGTGGGCATGGACTTCCCAACAATCCAGGAAAAACGCAAGGAGGACGAACGGTTTGACCTGCTCCTCGATAAAAGGCAGATGGAGGCATTCTCGGAAGAAAAGGATGCAATAATCGGCTCGAGGCTCGCGATTTGGATGGCCGATGCGAACCTGCGGGTATGGCTTGATGCTCCCTTGGAAATCCGTGCGGAAAGGATCGCAAAACGCGAGGCAAAGGAGCCGGACCAAACGCTGGAGGAAACCCGGGATCGCGATGAGGAAAACCGGAGGCAATACCTCAAGCTTTACGGGATTGACGTGGAAGAGCACGGATTAGCGGACATGGTGCTTGATGCGGGCAGTCTTGATGCGGACACGATAGCGGAAAGGATAATCGAGGAGGCGGGAAAGGAAAAGTATAAAAATGTCCGAAAGAGCAAATATGGAGTTGAAATAATGCAGAGAATTGAAAAAGGGCTCGCGGGCTTGAAATGCTGAAATCGGGAGCAATTTCCAATCTGCATCGTTATCCTAAAATCATTTCAAATAATAAAACGGGGTAGGAGTCACATGGCAGCAATAGAAACCGGAAAGAAATACGTGAAGATTGCGGGAAGGAATGCGGGCAAGGAAGTCGAAGTGGTAAAAATCATAGACGGGAACTTCTGCGAAGTGAAGGACTCGAAGGGCAAGGTGAAGAAGTGCAACATCGGCCATTTGGAGCCCATGCCTTGATCGGCAATATTTTTTATTTTCGTGTTAATTCATCCTACTTATGTCGGAATTGCAGCATGCCAAATCCTCGCTAGGCATCCCGCCGGAAAGCCGTTCATTGGAGGAAAGGCTGAAATACGGCATCGTGGTTGTCGATAAGCCCGAAGGCCCCAGCTCGCACGAGGTCTCTGCTTTCGTCCGGAAAATACTCCATATAGGAGTTACGGGACATACGGGCACCCTTGACCAGAACGTATCCGGAGTCCTGGTTGTCTTGCTGGAACATTCAAGGAAAGTTGTTAATTTCATCCCAAATACGGATAAAACCTATGTTTGCCTTATGAAAATTTCAGGCAAACGCAATAGGGAGGAGCTGGAAAGCGCATTCTCGAATTTCAGGGGCGAAATTTACCAGCGGCCGCCGCTCCAGAGCGCAGTTGCAAAAAAACTCCGCACGCGGAAAGTGCACTCCCTTGAAATACTTGAGGTCCGCGAGAACCTCGTGCTGTTCGAATGCAAATGCGAGGCGGGCACATACATCCGGAAAATAGTATCCGATGCTGCCGAGGTGCTGGGAGTGAAGGCGGAAATGGCGGAATTAAGGAGAACGCAGGCGGGCGATTTTTCGGAGAAGGATGCCATTTCATTGCAGGCGCTTTCCGATTATTACTTTCTCTGGAAGGAGAAAGGGCAGGAAAGCTACCTGAAAAACGCGATTAAACCAATTGAGTCGCTGAAAATTCCCCGCATGGTGCTATCGGATGGGGCCGCAAAAAAAATCCGGCACGGGGTCAAGCCAAGAGTTTCGGAGGTTGTTTCCCTTGATGGGAATATCAGCCGGTTTGGGAAAATCGGGCTCTTCACGCATAGTGGAGAGCTGATTGCAATGGGAGAGGCATTGCTTTCAAGTTCGGAAATTAAGTCAAATGCAGAAGCGGATCAGTTCGATGAGCCCGTCTGCAGGATAAGCCGGGTCATCCACGAATTTTAAATTCCATTTCGCATCCGACCATTCGCTTTCCATCGTAAAATATTTATTTTCCATTTTTCGCAGCAATACAAGAGGTATTTAAAACGGTATTCCTGTAAATGTAGGTTGCTGACAGTACTGATCGTTATGGCACAGGCAGAAGTGAATATCGGAACCGTAGGGCACGTGGATCATGGCAAGACCACGCTTGTTTCCGCCCTGACTGGCAAATGGACGGACACCCATTCGGAGGAAATAAAGCGGGGGATCACGATCAAGATGGGGTATGCGGACATCGTGATCCGGAAGTGCGAGAAGTGCGAAGGAACCGATTCCTACACGACAAGGGATAAATGCGACAATTGCGGCGGGCCCACGAAAATCCTCAGGAAAGTATCTTTCGTGGATTCGCCGGGGCACGAGACGCTGATGGCTACGGTTATTGCGGCATCCAGCATCATGGATGGGGCGCTTTTCGTGATTTCCGCAAATGAGAAATGCCCCCAGCCGCAAACGGCGGAGCACCTCATGGTTTTGGAAGCTGCCGGAATAAGGAACATAGTGATCGCGCAAAACAAGATCGACCTTGTAACAAAACAGCGGGCAGTTGAGAATTACAATGAAATACGCGCTTTCCTTAGGGGAACAGTTTTTGAGAATGTGCCAATCATCCCAACTGCCGCGCATTCCCCGAAATCCCTTTCCGCCCTGATCGAGGCAATCGAGCAGACCATCCCAACCCCAAAAAGGGATATTGATGCGGACCCGCAGCTCTACGTCGCGCGCTCATTTGATGTCAACAAGCCAGGCACGAAAATAGAGAGGATGGTGGGCTCGGTATTCGGGGGTTCGATTTTATGGGGGAAATTCAAGGCAGGCGACGATATCGAAATAATGCCCGGAATACTTGAAAAGCGGAAGGAGCGCGAAACATACAAGCCGCTCAAAACCAAAATCTCGTCATTGTTCGCGGAAAACGAAAAGCTGGAGGAAGCTGGCCCCGGCGGCCTGATCGGGGTTGCAACCATGCTCGACCCTGCGATAAGCAAGGCGGATGGCCTGGTGGGGAACCTCGTGGGCAAAGTCGGCACCTTGCCCGGGCTGAAAACCGACCTGAAAGTAGAAATTACGGCATTGAAACGCGCAATAGAAAGCTTTGCAGCATCTCCCGGGATCAACGAGCCGCTTGTACTTGGGATTGGGACAAATACGACAATTGGATTCATCGTTGAGAGGAAGAAGAAGGCGTTCATCCTGAAGCTGAAGAAGCCAATATGCGCAAAAACCGGCGACAGGCTCGCAATAATGCGCAGGGCGAACAACCGCTGGCATCTCTACGGCGTCGCATCCATCCTCGAATAAAAAGCCCTACTACTTCTTTTCCTCCCTTACAAGGAAGAGCATCAGCCAGATTACCCTGAAAATCACAACCAATACGACGACGAATAATGAGAATTTCAGGCAGAACCTGAATATCTGCGACATCGTTTCGCTCGGGAAGGTGAAGGGGAATACCGCCAGCAGTGCATTGATCACGTTCAAACCGAATAAATTCGTGATGATTTCGCCAACGTTCCTGAACCAAGCCGGATCATAGAGAATAAGGCACGAATATACTACGAGCAGCGCAAGTATCGAGAGATTGAATGCCCATACAACATCTACGAAGGGCGTATCGATGAACGGGATTCTCCAGAAAACAAGGTTGTTGATCACATAATATAGGACGAGGTTGGCGATAATTGCGGCGGAATACTCGATTTTCCTCTTCCTCCTCGGAGGGAATGCGCGATCCGAAATTCCCGCCAGCCTTTCAGCCGCCTGCCGGATCTCCCTCTCGAAACGGTCCCTTTTTTTCCTGCCCCCAAATTTCGCCTTGATCCTGATTGCTGCTTCTTTGGCTTCCTCAGAAAACGGCCTTTTTCTCCCGATCCGTGATTTTTTCGCCATGCCGCATTTCACCTTTTTTACCCTTAAGCCCCTGAATGATATTATAGGCCTCCAATGCATCTGGCAAAGCATACCCCTTCGCGATCCTGAATTTTCGGAACAGTGCCTCATGCAGCGGGGCGTTAAATGGCCTGTCCATGATATTATCGTTACCAATGGTATCATCGTTAACACAGGTGCGACGGAAGCCATGCATCGAATGCCATGCCCTTAATTGCGCATGGGTAATCCTCTTCTCATCCATGCTATAAACGGTAGAAATTAGATTCACTCTTGAACGGCTTGCAAGCCCCGTAATCAGCGCAAGGAACGGGTTGGAAAAACCAGGCAGGTATTTACCGACCTTTATTCCGGCAACTGCAAGGTGCCCTTTTTTCATCGGCATAAAGCTATGCTCCAAGGAAAAGTGTGCATCTGCGACCAACTTGCCTGCGCCGTCTCTGGCTGTTAAAAAAAACCAGCCCATATGCTGCGCTCTCTTGGGAAATGATTCCTCCACAATGATTTTCCTTCCTCGGAAGTCAGTTGTTGCAACAATCCTGCTTTTCCGCCTGGCCACAGCTTCCATCAAACCACTTTTTAAAAAATAACGGGCCCGCCGAGTGTTAGTAATACTGACATTTTTCAGCGTAAAAAATAATGAATTATTTAAGTTTCCCCAATATTGCAGCTCCTAAAATCGGAAAGACATGCCATTTAGAAGGATCGAGCAAGGTGGCAACAAGGTTATTCATTTGATTACCGACTGCAATACCGATTATCGCAACTGCGGAGAAAATGCCGACCCAAACAAGTTCTTTCGGCAATTCTTCTACTTGGGCACACCCAAAAATCAATTCTGAAATTTCCATGCTCCTAATATGGAAAAATACCTTAAAAAAACCCTCCTTTTTTCTAATTAAAGGGGTTGTTTCTTTATAGGGATCCTTTCCGAGAAAGGCTATTATACTGCCGAAACATAGCAATTCAGGGCAGTTTGCATGGTGGAATGGAGAAATCTTATACCCCCATC
>JBDRLB010000052.1:0-42704 GCA_043813365.1 Microcaldota archaeon
GGGACGCTGAAGAAATTGAACAGGCAGGAGCTCGAGGGAGTGATTGCGCATGAGATGTCCCATATCAAGAACTACGACATAAGGATGATGATGTATGCAGCGGTGATGGTGGGAGCGATTGCGATAATGGCGCACATGATGCTGAGAATTGGCTTCATGGGAGGAAGAAGCAACAATAAGGGAAAGGGCGGCGGGATTATTATGGTACTCGGGCTGGTAGCAATGATTATCGCGCCGATAGTTGCGAAGATGGTGCAGTTGGCAATTTCAAGGAAGCGCGAGTACCTTGCGGATGCTTCAGGTGCGCTGCTTACGCGCTACCCCGCAGGGCTTGCTGGGGCGCTTGAAAAAATACAGAAGGATACCTCCACAATGGAAAGCGTCAGCGAGGCCGTTGCGCCGCTTTTCATCTCCAACCCTTTGAGGAACCGCTTTCTCGGGAACTTGTTCAGCTCGCATCCTCCGCTGGAGGACAGGATTGCAATATTGAGGAAGATGTAAAATGGAAACCGGAATAATCGAGGTGCAGGTGACGTGCGGAAGCCTCCGCGATGCGAAGAAGATTGCTGAAACGCTGGTTGCGGAGAAGTTGGTTGCATGCGCGAACATCAACGAGGTTGAAAGCGTTTACAGGTGGAAGGGGAAGTTCGAGCACCATAGCGAATGGACGGTGCATATGAAAACCGCTGAAGCGCTATATGCAAAAGTGGAGAATAGGAGCAAGGAGCTCAACTCCTACGAGCAGCCCGCGATTTTCGCTGTTGAGCTGAAACCCATGGAGGAAGGATTTAAGAAGTGGGTGCTGGAGAACGTGAAAATATTGTAAAGTGTAAGAATGGCAGTTCAGACTACTCCGCAAAGAACCTTCATCACTTTCACTGCTTTCAGGGGGTCATTGTAATCCGGGATGTTGTTCTGCCTCAGGACCGTGACGCCTTCCGCGGAATATTTTCCGCCCATGAAAACGCACACTATGGGCTTGTTGGGGAATTTCTTGTGGGCTGCAACAACGGCTTCCGCATCCTCCTTTGTGCGGGTCATCGTTTGCAGTGTTTGTATCACAATCAATCCGTCGATGCTTTTATCAGCAAGAAGTATGTTGAGAGCTGCCTCATACCTTTCAGGAAGGGCATCCCCCACCAAATCAAGCGGGTTCGCGCGGGAGTAAGCGGGGTGCATCTTTTTTGTAGCATCCAATTTGGAGATGATTTCTGGCGATAGTTCCGCAACGTTTAGTCCGTGGAGGTCGCAATAATCTGCAGTGAGGACGCCGACACCCCCGCCGTTTGTTATAATTGCAACATTGTTTCCGTTGATACGGGGCTGTTCGGAAAGCGCTTTTGCCAAATCAAATAAATCTTCAACTGATTCCGCCATGAACACCCCCGCCTGCTTCATTGCTGCTTCATAAACGGCGAATGAGCCCGCAAGGGAGCCGGTATGGGAGGCTATTGCCTTTTCACCGCGGGAGGAGCGGCCGCCTTTCAGCAAAATTATGGGTTTTTTCTTCGTTACTTCGGTGGCGATACGCAGGAACTTCCTGCCGTCCCGGATCCCCTCCAGATAAAGCGTGATTGCCGTGGTTTTTTCATCCTCCGAGCAGAACTCCAGGAAATCAGAAACATCAAGGTCGGCGGAATTGCCAAGGCTGACTAGCAGCGAGAACGCGTATCTCGCCTCTAGCGCCCAATCAACAACCGAATCGGCAAGCGCGCCGCTCTGCGAGATGAATGCGATTTCTCCTGCTTCAGGCATCGAGAGTGCGAAGGATGCGTTCAAACCAACAGGGGGGCGCAGGATCCCTAAGACGTTCGGCCCAAGTATCCGGATTCCTGCTTTTTGCGCAATTGAAATGAGCTCTTCCTGCTTCTTTTTTCCTTCGGGGCCGCTTTCGGCAAAGCCTGCTGAAATCACAATTGCGGCCTTTACCTTTTTTTCTGCACAGTCCTTCATCACATCAAGAACTTTCTGCGAAGGGACCGCAATTACTACCAAATCAACTGCTTCAGGAACATCCGTAACTTTCGCGTAGCATTTTTTCCCCAATATCTCTTCCTCATTGGGGTTTATGGGGTAAACATGCCCCCGGAAGGTGGCATCGTTATAGCCTTTGAAAACCGCGCCTTCTACGAGGCTTTTCAGCACCCCGTAACCGACCTTGTTGGAATTGCTGGAAGCGCCGATTACTGCAACGCATTTCGGGTCCGTCAGCGCATCCATTGCATTCCTTGTTGAATCATCCATAATACCATCTTATTTCAGCACTATCCTCGCATCCACAACCGAAAGCTCTTCCTCGCCCGCAATTACGGGATTGAAGTCCAGCTCAAGTATGTCCTCATTCTGGATGAGCTCGGCCGCTTTGAATACGATCTCGGCCAGTTTTTGCAGGCTCACTTTCTTCCCCCTGTAGCCCCGGATGAAAGCGGCTGCCTTCGTTTCCATTATGAGCTTCTCGATTTCTTCGGAAGTGATGGGCAGAACGCGCAGGGAGCGTTCCTTCAGCAGTTCCACGAAAATCCCTCCGAGCCCGAAAACGATCACTTTGCCGAAGCTGGGGTCGTCCTTGCCGCCTATGATGAACTCCACTCCCTCTTTCTGTTCCTGTAGCAAATACTCTTGAACCTCTAGCCCTGTTGCTGCCTCGTTGAGCACATCGAACTGCTCCCGTAATTCCGATTGCGAATGGATGTTCAGCCTCACAAGCCCGCGCTCGGTTTTGTGCACTGCTTCCTTGCTTATCAGTTTCAGCACGTAAGGGATCTGCAATTGCTTCGATGCCTTGAGAAGGTCGGGGTAGCTTTTAGCACGCACGCTTTTTGCGAATGGGATGGAATATTTCCCCATCAGCTCTTCCGCTTCTTCTGGCAAGGCAATGTGCATAAATCTCAACTTGGGGAGGGAATCATCGGCAAAATGCAATTGGCCGAAAAGATTAATGTAGATCCGTATTTGAAGGTTTGCTTTAAAATCGCCTAAACGAGGTCGATGATTATCTTCTCCACTTCGAATATCTTGTTCTTCTGGAGGTTCTGCATCGCGAAATCAAGCTTTGATTGGGAAGTGGAGTAAAGCTCGGCGAGCTCGTCCCCCATCTCGATGTTCTCGCCCTTCTTGACCTTAAGCAATACCCCTGCCTTTTTCTCGTTCGGCGCGCCGAGCATCCGGCAGATGCGTGAGAGCGCGCGGTTGTCGATGTGCGCGATTTTCCCGCGCTCGTCCGCATAAATCTTCGCATGGGTATGGCCGAGAACGATGTCCGAGGATTTGATGTTGGGGTTGCCTCCTTGTGCGGCAATCATCTCCTTCATTTTCGCGTAGGCCTTGCCGCTTTGCATCTGCTGCATTGCCACCTTGTAGCCCTCCTGCTGCGAAATCCCGCGCACCATTTGCAGGATTATGCCGCACATCTGGCATGCCTTCTCAAAAAGCATGTTATGCTCATTTGTTTCAAATGTTCGAAGCACTTCCCTAGCTTCCAATGCAGGCCCAATGCCATCCGTTACAGGGGAGGAACCGTCGGAAATGAGGCACTTGATCTTCATATCCAAGCTGGTGCCTAAGCTTTCGAAATCCCGCGCGAGGTTGTGCGCCTCATCCAGCTTCTCGATTTTTGCGCCTTTCCCGACAGGGATGTCTATGAGCACGTATTGTGCGCCCTCCGCCTTCTTTTTTGCAAGGATGCTTGAAAGCAGGAGCGCTTTGGGATCCAAACGTAGGGGGTTGCGTATCTTGATTAGCCTGTCGTCCGCACTTGCCAACCTGACTGCGCCGCCCCATACGAGGCATGCGTTCGTTTTTGCAACTGCAGCCTCAATCTGTGAAACGGAAAGGGAAACGGGTGCGAGCACTTCCATGGTGTCGGCAGTGCCGGAAGCGGAGGAAATTGCGCGAGCTGCTGTTTTGGGAACCTTTATACCGAGTGAAGAAATTATGGGCACGATCAGCATTGCAACCCTGTCGCCAGCAACTCCGCCGATCGAATGCTCGCTGACAACTATGGAATGATTGATCTTCAGCATTTCTCCTGATTCCGCTATTGCATTCGTGAGTGCAACTGTCTCGTCCATGCTTAAACCGTGGATGTAGATTGCGGTGATGAATGCCGCAAGTTCAGTGGGGGAAAGGATTTCGTGCATGAGGTCGCGGATTATCGAACCAACCTCTTTCTGCGAGAGTATTTTGCCATCCAGCTTCTTCTTTATGTAATCTAGGGAAAGGGGGCGCTGGAGCGTTTCAAGCTCGATGATTTCCCCGTTCTGCGCATCCAAAAAAGCGGATACTTCCTGGAAAAGCCCGATCTCATTCTCGGAGATCATTTTCTCCGAATGGTCAACAATCGCAACTGCGGTTTTTCCCCTCAGTTTCAGCTGCACGCGGTCGTAAAGCGTGAGGCCTAGCTCCTGCGCCTTGATCTCGTTCAGCACGACCTCGTTCTGGCCCTGCTCCACCTCGAACACTTTTGCCTTAAGCTGAACCATATGAAAAGCACCTCCGGAAAAATAGTAAAGGAAGGCGGAATTTTAAAGCAGATGGATGAAATGCCAGCAAGGTCACGACTGGGAAGAAATTTCAGGATTTATGAATCAATACCTCCTGTTGCTGTAGCCGCCGTAGTTTGGGCGGTCGGAATAGCCGCCCCGGTTGTAGCCGCCGCGGTCCCCATAGCTGCCGTGGCGGTAGTGGCCGGATTCGTCCCCTTCGGAGCCTTCCTCCCGGGGAGGTATTTTCACGAATAAGTAGTATTTTTCCTCCGCTTTGAGCTCGAGCATTATTCGGTGGAGTACGATCTCCTCTATTTTCTGCAGGTGGGGCATCCGGTTGTTGATGTCCTCGAATGAAGTGAAAGGAGTAGCCTCCCTTTCTGCAATGAATGCCTCGAGGTTCTTCTTCCCAACCCCTGGCAAAAGCTCAAGCGAATGGATGCGGATATTTATGCTGCCTGCCCTGTTGAGGAAGCCTACGTAATCCTGCTCATGGTCCGTCAGGATTTTGCGGATGACGTTCTCGACTTCGCGTTGGGAAACATTGGTAAGGTCCTTGTAAACAAGCCGCGCCTTTATTCTTTCCACTTTGTCGCGCACGTTCTTCCCGATGTAGACTTTCTCGAAAGGCGCTACTACCGCGCCGGGCTTCAGCACCACTTCAAGAAGGGTGAAATAGCTCTCCCCCAAAAGCTGCGCAGTTGGCTCCTGCTTGCCCTCTCCCGCCTTCCCATGAGGGAGGTAATCAAGAACTAGACCGTACTCTTCCTTCCTGAACATTTTCGCTCACTTCGTATACGGCTTTATGATCTTCGCAATCTCCTTCACTTTATCCGCTGAAAATTCCAGCTTCTCCTTCGAGAGTATCGTCCTGACGAGATCTTCCTTGCCCGGAAGGAGGTTTACGAGCTCCATGATCTGCTTTTCGGAAAGTATGTTCAGCTCCTCGAGCTCCTTTGCGAGCTTCTTCGAATCTTCCTCGGAGAGCTTGGCGAATTTTTCCAGATATTCGAGAGTGTTCTGCTGCTCATAGCCTAGCTCAGTGTCCTTCTTGCGCTTTTGGAGCAAATCCTTTGCATGTGCGAATGTGACTACCTTTTCCTCGACTACCTTCATGTGATCACCGTTGAATCATATTTTTACCAAATGCGCGCCGTTAACTACGAGCATCTTGGATTTATTGATGTCCTTGAATTTGATAACTACTGAAGTGCCCTGCATCCCTACAACATCCCCTGTTTTCTTATTGAAACGGAGGTAGGGCATGCCGTTCTGGAAGCGCGGGTTAATGTCGATGCGCACTTTTTCCCCTGGAGTGAACTTCCTCAGATGTATCGTTATAGGCAGGCGGCCCTTGCTCTTCAGGTTCCGGCCTTTTCCGGAGTATTTTCCGTGAGATCGTTTCATTAGTACCACTCTCTGCAAATTATAGAAACCACAATCTACTGCTGTGACCCCCTGCTGCTTCAGAATCAGCGAATGTTTGGTGATTTAAAGCAATATAAAGCTATCTTTTTTGATCGTGATTTGAAGCGCAGCCACACCTACCTGATTGAAAGATGCAACACGTGATGCATAATTCATACATAAATAGCTAAAAAACGAACAGAAAGTTTTTATACTTGTTACTACCCAATAGTAGTAGTCATATTTGTGGGATGCCTATGGTTATTCTTCACGACGAGCCGGACCCGATCCAGGCAGTAGGAATAATGTTCGCCTTGCTGCTTATCTGGAGCCGGATGTATGCGATGGATTTGGGGCCTGCAGAGGCAGTAGTCAATTTCTTCTCGCAGCCATGGGCAATTGCCGCTTACATAATGGTAATGCTCGTCCCGAATTTCTTCTTCAGGGTCTTACCGGGCTCGTTGGTTTACTTCGTTGTCGGGATCATATTAGTACTCGCACTGAAATCAGGGTTGGCTTGAGGTAGAATGACATGGTAGACATAGAGGAGATGGGGCCGTTCTTCATGCTTTTCGTAATGGCAATCATCATCCTGAACATGCATCTCGGCATTTCATACTCGGACATGCTCATGCCCTTCAGGAGCATTACAGGCAACCCCGCGTTCTTCGGGGTTGATTCGGTCCTCCTGCTCTCCGCAATCATCATTTTCGGCGAGAAATACTGGCACAGCATAGGCTGGCTGGTGACATTCGTATTCGTATTCGGGCTCATCTGGATACTTGGGTAGAGGGGAAAGGGCGAGGAAGATGCGGATCCTTTGACCGATTCGCAAGGCAAATTAAAGGGGGAGCGTGCGATCCGCACAAGGGGGAATATTCCCCCGCCGCGGATGTTTATAAAGCTTTATAAATCCCCCAAGAGTTAAGCTTAAATACCTGTTTTGGATAAAAAGGGGGCGATCTTTGAATGAAGAAGGGAAAGAAAAGGCGCAAGATTAACATGTCCTTCAAGGTGGAGAACATCGTCGCATCCGCCAATCTGGAGGTGGAGCTGGACCTATTCAACATTGCAATGGAAGTCGACAACGTGGAGTACGAGCCGGAACAGTTCCCGGGCGCAATAATGCGCTTGAAGGAGATCGGCACCACTTTGCTGCTTTTCAAGAATGGGAAGGTCATCTGCTCTGGAGCGAAGAGCGAGAAGCAGATCGAGCAGTCAATAAAGAGGGCTGTTGAGCTTCTTGAGGACTTCATTAACTAAAGTGATCATCATGGCAATCAGCAAAACGGGAGTTGCATCCCTCCTGCTCGGGATATTTTTGGTGGCGGTTACGGCTTACTTCGGCTTCCCGGGCGCAACACTTTGGGCAATCATCGGCTCGACGATTCTCGGCGGCCTCATGCTGCTCGGATTGTTCCTGATGCTGATCGGCGCGCTCATGCTCGTGATCTGAATTTTATTAACGTAAAGTTCGCGAAGGCGACCCGCATTGGGTTCCTATTTTGGATCATGTTAGTTCAGCCTTCCGTTGAGCTTTTCCCAAAACTCACTTCTTTTTTATTGTTGCGTTTCATGAATACCCCTTGCGGTACCCATGCATCTGCTCATAGTTGAATTCGATTCCCATTCGAAGCACTTAAGTGACCTGAAGCAGGAGCTCCATAAGCGATTTGGGGTGGCTGTCAGCGCGCACCATTCCCTGATGCATTCGGATGCTTTCATCCCCCAGAAGCGCAAATGGGATGCGGAGAAAATACTCAATCAGCTGCAATCGGAGTTTTCAAGCACTCGTGAGGGGAAATTCATGGTGCTTGCGCTTGTCCCGTACGATATTTTCGCGGATGCGCTGAATTTCGTGTTCGGGCTTGGCGAGCGCGGCGGCAATTTCGCCGTGATCTCATATTTCCGGCTCGACCCTGCGCTCGGGAACATGAAGGATGAAAAGCTGTTTCGGGAACGGATTGTTAAGGAAGCAGTGCACGAGGTGGGGCACATGATGGGCCTCGAGCACTGCCGGAACAAGAGATGCGTAATGACTTTCTCGCCAAACCTGCTGTTTGTGGATAAGAAAACGCCCGAGTTCTGCGAAAGGTGCAAATTCCTCCTCTGAAAAAAAACTATTGCTGAAGAGGCGGGTTTTTGGAATATGCTGGGAAATAAACTACCAATCACTCATTGCAACATTCCTTTCCCCTTCAATTCAACAATCAGAGCTGTAGAATTCCTCGCGGAACGATATGGGGAAGAGCGAATAATACCTCCTCAGCGTTTTCGTGCAGTACGTGTTGGCTCCGGGCTGCGGGGTATATCGCATGGAAATGTCCATTTCTATGAAAAATTTGCCTTCCTTCTCCTCGTATTTAACTAGCTTGTATGCGGCTTTTTCCCCGTAAGTTGTTTTCGCATCCTCCAGTATGAACCGCTCGACAGTTTCCCTGTCGAGCTGGGTTCCGGACTGCCTCGGTATCAGCGAATTGAATAGCAACGCAAACAGCAGCACTGCTACCAAAACAGCAATCTGGCGCATTTTTCCCCCCTAAGTAGTAACCGGCGAGTTTATTTAAAGGTTTTCAGGCGTTGCCTTTGAAACTACTGGCGGAATATTCCCGGAATCACCGGACGCCGGCGTCCAGGGTCGGTTACACTTTGATAACAATACTAACAGCTGGAGCTGCGATTTATCATTACAAGAAAAGGGCGGCGGTGTAAAGCAAAGGTTTATATTTATTGTTAATGTAGATTAACATTAATTCTACTTTGCGGTGATCGACATTAACGAAAAAATTAGGCGGCTCCTGCTCATATACAACCCATTCTGGAAAAGCCCACTTGAATTGAAGTATAAGGAGAGGCGGATTTACCGGGAAATCAAGGATCGCCTTTTGGATAAGCAGGTAATTTCCCTCTGCGGCCTGCGCAGGGTAGGCAAAACGATGATCCTTCGGAAGATAATTTCGGAGCTTATCTCCGGGCATGGGGCGGATTCGGTTTTATATTTCTCCTTTGATGATTTCTCGCAGCTCGAATTATACGAAATCATCGACGAATTCGAATCAATCCATGGCCATCCTCCCCGCTTCCTGGTTTTTGACGAGGTGCAAAAGCTTGCGAACTGGGCCGAGAAGGTCAAGATCCTTTATGATGCCGGCAAATACAAGATCTTCGTTTCAGGCTCGGACTCGCTCTTCCTTAGGAAAGGCAGCAGGGAAAGCTTGGCAGGAAGGATATTGGAATATGAAGTGGCCCGGCTCAGCTTTTCCGAATACCTCGATTTTGTTGAAAAGGGCCAATTGGCCAAAAAACCTCTCTTGTACCAAAAGGAATTGGAAAAGGAGTTTGAGAAATATCTCTTCACCGCAGGCTTCCCGGAACTCGTCGGCGACACAAGGGCCGATTTTGTGCGCCAATACATCCAAACCGCCATCCTTGAGAAAATCCTATTCATCGATATGCCCCGCATTTACCCGATCGACGACCCCCAGCAATTGAAATCCATTCTAGAGATATTGGCCGATAGGCCCGGGATGATTGTCGACGTCACGTCCTTTTCAAGGGAACTTGGGATCTCACGGCAGACGCTTTCAAAATACCTCGGATGCCTTGAGATGGCGCACCTGGTCATAAAACTGTACAATTATTCGCGGAACAAGAGCACTTCGGAAAAACGGCTCAAAAAATATTACCCGAACTTCCTATCCCCTGCATTGCTGGAAGGGAAGGATGGGGCGTATTATGCCCAACTGGTGGAAAGTTGCTGCGCGATAAACACCAAAGCAGGGTTTTTCTGGCGCGATAAATACAAAAACGAAGTCGACCTGGTTTTGCAGGAGAGAGGGGAAACCATTCCGGTTGAGGTGAAATTTTCACGTTCGCATATTGATGCCCCCGGAATATCGAAATTCGCAGCAAAATTCAAATGCAAGCAGGGCTACGTCCTGACGAGGGATATGCATAAGATGGGCAAATCGGGATTGGAAATCGAATGGCTGCCCGTGTTTGAATTTTTATTGAAATACTAGTTTTCGTGTGCGGCAGGGTTCATGCGTACCGGAAAAGCTCCTCAACGATACCATACGCCCATGACTATATGCGCCAGCCCAAACCTTTTCATGAAGCCGCATTTTTTTATACGGTTGCCTGCCGTTAGCAATAAAATCCAAATGGGTCTGTGAGCGACTTTTCAAAAGATCATCGAAATAATATATATATATGGAGGGATTAACCCTATCGTGATCCTTATGCTGAAGAATGCCTTAATCTTGCTGCTGTTTTCCGCCCTGTTCGCAAACGCGGCTACCTACTATGTCGACAAGGATTCCCGCGGCGGGCCTTGCAGCGATTCCAATGCCGGAACATCGCTTTCCTCGCCCTTGTGCACAATCCACCGCAGCATTGCGGTTGTCCAGTCTGGAGATACCGTTTACGTGCGATTCGGCACTTATAATGAGATTTCAAACATCCTCAACCCCAGTGGTTCAGTTGATGTAGGGACGCTTTACATAACAAAATCCGGCTTGCCTGGCAGGCCATTGACTTTCAAGGGATATCCGGGCGAACCCAAGCCGATCATAACTGGCTACATAAACGGCCAGCCCTACATGGCTCTTGGCGCGCATCCGCAGGGCCAAAGCAACATCGTGATCGAAGGATTCGAGTTTACAAAATTGTACATGGGCGTGTGGTTCAGTGTCGGCCATAATATCACCATCAGAAATAACTTATTTCATGACAACAAAGGCAACAGGAACAACAATAATTTCGGGGCAGTTGCGATATTTTTCAATGGTGACGGCGAGGCAACCGGCATTGTGATCGACAACAATACCATGTACGACAATATCGACGGTTCAGGAAGCTGGAACAGCGGCGGAATCTGGGTTTACAGCTGCAATGATTGCACGTATTCAAATAACGATATTTCCCTCTCGCCAAACGGGATAAAGCTGAAAGGCGAGCCATATGACAGCAGCCACAACGGAATGATCAGCAACAACCTGATTTATGGCAATGTCATCCATGATGTTTACGATATTGGCATCGGAGTTGTCGGCGAAAGAGGTACCCCCACAAGGCTTGTAAATGTAACTGTATATGGGAACATAGTCTACAATGCTTCGGGAAACGGATACGATGTGGGTTTCGGTCCGACCATTCCGTTCCAAAGCATACATTTCTACAACAATATAGCGGACAATAACGGGATAGGTTTCCTTCATGGGTTTGCCGCCGACGACACTAGGGTCATTAATAATATTTTATACAATTCCGGAGAAGGCATGTGCGCGCCTTCCGGCGGGTATTACCGCAACGATTTTTCACTCAGGACGAATCCGGACTATAATTTGACTATTACAAACATGGTTGAAAATTACAACTTGATCTACAGAAACGGCGACACCCCTTCCAGCATCCTATACTGCTGGTATGTGCCATATACCCTTGCAGGCTGGAGGACTTATTGGCAATCGCAGGGCAGCAGCAATGGGAGGAACACAATAAATTCGGATCCACAATTCGTCGATGCCGCAAATCACAATTATTATTTAAAATCCACAAGCCCTGCGATTGACGCCGGAGTTTACCTCCCCGGCTTTCACTGCGCCCGCGCTGACAATAATCCCACTAATCCTTACCCTGCCAGCGACGCTTCATGCAGGCACTGGTGCGGCAACGCTCCTGACATTGGAGCATACGAAAACTGCGGAACATATATCCCCACCCCTAGTCCATCCGCCTCTCCTTCCCCAAGCATTACTCCGAGTGCTTCGCCTTCAACTTCTCCCAGCCCGTCTGCTTTCCCTTCAGCAAGCACATCCCCAACTCCTTCAACCTGCGCCCCGACAATTTCCGTTGACAGCACCTATTCTGGTTATTCATCATCAGTAATTGACGACGGAATAATCAATGCAAACGGCGGAACTTCGACCACATGGGCTTCGGCTGAAAGCACAACCGCACCGCATTGGGTTGAGAAAACCCATTGTAGCCCGGTTTCCATCAATAACGCAACTATTTGGTGGGCATACAACCAATACAACAACCATTATACGACGGCACAAGAGCTGCAGGTACAGTATTTCGATGGCTCAGCCTGGCAAACGGCCGCAACAGTTCCCTACCCCGGAGCTGACCAGTTGATTTCAACGGTTGCATTGTTTTCCCCAATTTCCGCAACAAGATGGCGATTGTATCAGCCCGCAAACCGGGGCGCTGCCACTTACACTTCTGTGATGTGGCTGACGGAAATTGAATTCAAAACAGCATCTGGCGTTTCGCCTTCCCCCTCGATCGAAGCCTCTCCCTCAGTTTCGCCCTCACCAATCCCCTGCTCCGAGAACTGGAGCTGCACAAATTGGGGCGCCTGCGAGAACAGCAACCAAGCCCGTGCCTGCTTGGATTTGAACTCCTGCGGAACAACAACCACCAAACCGGCTGAAATCCAAAGTTGCACAATGCCCTCGCCTTCCCCCTCAATAAACGCGTCCGGCTCCCCCTCTCCATCCGCTTCAACTTCCCCCAACGCTTCCGCTTCCCCATCTCCTTGCATTGAAAGCTGGAGCTGCACCGGCTTCAACGCTTGTTCAGCTGGTTTGCAAAGCCGCTTATGCACCGATGCAAACAGCTGCGGAACAACCTCTTCAATGCCTTCCCTTACGCAAAGCTGCACCGGCGGAGGCGGCAATGTATACTATCCTCCTTCTACTACCCAACCCCCAACAAATACGCCAAATCCGTCCCCTAAATTAACACCTACGCCGACTCCTTTGCCGGTTTCCGTTCAAGCAGTGCAAATCCAGCAGGAAATCAACGAATACATCAACCTGATTCCAGAGCAGGATAAGCTGGATATTCAGCAGTTGGTGCAGCAAGCAGAAATGCTGCAGAAGCAGGGCAAAACCGAACAGGCGCTGGTACTGCTGAAGCAGGCGAGAACAAAACTAAACCAAACAATTGCGGATTCGAAAAGCAAGAAAGCTGGAACTGACTGGATACTGGGGGCGCTGGTTGCAATAATCATTCTGGCAGTAGGGACATATTATTTCAGGAAAAAATCAATTTAAAGGCTCATTAACAATACACGCCAAGGGAGTAGTTGTAAACACTTGCATTTATTCCCTGCCAGACTAGCCTTATTACAAATACGTCGTCCATTGGCGGATTTCCGGCTTCAATCCTTGTTTTTGTTAAATCCGCATCGAAGCTGAAGTTCAACATGCCAAAATGCCTGACGTTTGCTGAAGATGCGTTCAATAGAATTGTGCCGTTGATGCGTTTTGTTATATTGACAAATAGTTTGGCATTCCATTCGTCATCGTAAAATTCGTTGAAAGGATACCATGGAATCCCGTTCCAGAAGCCATATGGAGAGGTTGTTGCGTTCGCGCATAGAAAATTGGCAACTGTTGCATTCGCTAGGATATTGTCAGAAAATGCCAGCGCCATTTTTCCAGAATAATTTGCAAGAGTGGCGTAAAGGCGGTCGCAATAATCGTCTGCAAAAGTGGTTGCATCGCATCCCCACATGGCGTATCCGGCATCAACTGCGGCATCGACAATTGTCTTGTTAACTGTTTCCCTCATGTCCTCCATCCTCTCCGCAACCCTCCTGACTTCCAAATCCTTTTCAGCAGCATACCTGAAGTCCTTGAATATCA
Organism: Microcaldota archaeon; assembly: GCA_043813365.1. Taxonomy (GTDB): domain Archaea; phylum Micrarchaeota; class Micrarchaeia; order Norongarragalinales; family SBBD01; genus JACRGC01. The sequence continues at coordinate 13,550 of JBDRLB010000052.1, forward strand.
CCAGATAGGAAGCGGCAACGAATAGCACCAATGCTACTAAAGTAATTGCAACGAATGAGAAGAATCCCTTTTTCATGATATCCACGCCTCTTTCATCGAGTAGTTCAGACTGTCCTGGTTCTTCAGGCAATAATCAAGGCGGTTGACCCCGCAATTATCCTTGCATCTGCACGGAGCAGGGTATTTGTAAAGCACACTCCTGAAACGGTCCGGTATGCTCTTGAATACTCCATGCACACCGACGTCATCGATGAACGTGGTATTGTGGCCGCCTACAAATGAGGTCTCGAGAGCGAAGAAGCCGGAGGAATAAGTCGAATCAATAGCGGAAATGCTGACCTCGTAAGTGGAGCTCGAATACTTGAAAATTGTGCAATTGATGAGATTGCCGGAAAAACTAAGATTGATATGGTAGCGGAAATAGTATGAAGTATCGGCATGATGATAACCAAAAGGCGGGGATGAAACAAGCGTATTTGGCGCACCCCTATCCATGGACGAGGCCCAATCATCTAGCCGGATGATGGACGCATTAACACCCGCCGCCCAAATGTTCTGCAGCACGCACGCATACCTTCCGCCTGCTGAATTTGCGCGGCCGCTAAGGCCAAAGATCATGGATCCGCCAGGAAAATTAAAAATACTCGTTGCAAGCGGGCTGAATTTTGCTTCGACCCAGTAATCATCGCCTTCAAATCCGCGCAGTATTGATCGGTAATAGGCCGGGGTTGCAGATGTGTTGGTAATGTTCATGTACCCCCAATTGCCGGCACCGCCTTCTTTCGGGTCCCATTGCCAGTTGCCGCTTAAGGGAACGAATTCGGCAACATCCTGCGGCGTATTGAATGGGAAATAATAATCCCCGATCATTGCGGTCAGGTTATGGCCGGTGTAGGAACGGAAATCGTCAGAATGAAGGATGATATCGTCCTTGAAATTGACGCGCAGGAAATCCCTGGCTTGGCTTTCCATCGCACCGTATTTCTGGGTTTCGAAATGAGCATTGGAGAGCACCATGTACGCAAGCGCTAAAAGGGAAAGCGCCGCTAGCGAATACATCGCATCAATTGTGAAAACAAATGCCTTTCTCATGAGCAGCTTTTCACCGTAAGGGAGCAATGGCTCCTTGTTGTACCAGCGATGCACGTAAGCACCCGCGTTGCCGCAAACGTATGCTTGGGGCAAACAAGGGTAAAGTAATTGGCGGACTGCGAGCCGTTTGAATACAAATACGCCCAGCTAGAGGTCGGCGCGCTGAATCCTTGCGAAGGCGTAATTAAATTCTGCGCAAGAACATCCGCGTAATTGCTGGAGGAGGTTTCAATCAAAAGCGCCCTCTTCTGCATGTTGTCCATTGTTTGCACGCTTATTCCTATGACTACGGTCAGCACTGCCATCGCTATCACGAAATCTATGCTGAATATCTGCCCTTTCAATTGCATGCACCCGTATCGATATGCACCCTTATCCCGTCAGGCACATCGTTCCTCTTGTAAATGCAGAGCTTGTCGAACGTGCCGCAGCGCGTCAGGTTCGCATTCGGCACCAATTTGCAGGAAGTGTTGTAGCTCGTGGAGGTATTCGTGGTATCGCTCCAAATGAGCAGATTGTAAGGGTCATTTGGCGCTACGGAAATATTGTAGAAGTAATCCACCTGCCTCGACTGCAAGCAGGGGGCTTGCATTTCAACCCTCATGCCATGCATGCCAGCAGCAGGGTTCCCGCCGTAAACGCATACATCGTTGATAATCCTCCCCAGGTCGCGCGTGATCACATTCTGGCTTGAATGCGCCGCAATGCTGTCCGACTCTGAGGAAAACATCTCCAAATACGAAACCAGCCAGAATACGAGAAGGATCGCAAATGTGAACGCGAAGAACATCTCTACCGCAAACTGGCCGCGAAGCTGCATAAGTACCGATCGGATTACGCGTCCCGCGTTTTAAATAGTTTGTGAAACGGGGAGAGGGTTAACGCGCATCCCTTTTGCGTTCGGCCTTTTCTTTCTTCCCAACTAGTTCTATGAGTCCGTCAATGCGCTTCTCGAACTCCTCCTTGTCGAGCTTCTGCCCTACCGCCTTGTGCAAATCGATCATCTCCCTCCTTATGGAAACCGCGCGGCCTTCCAAACTGGAAACTTTGGAATCCAGCATCTTGCTCCTCTGTATTATCGAGTGCTTGAGATCGTAGGCAAGCTTCACCATCCAAAGGAGTGCGGCAAGCACAACCAATAGCAATGCAACTGAAGAATCGCTGAACCCCTCGACTATTGCCATATCAATCACTTTGCTTAGCTGCAACGGTTATCCTGATGCGGCTCCTTGCAGGCGCGCTTTCCTTCTTGTAATCTGAAAACGCGCTGCTGATGTGCATCAGCGCCCATTGCTGCTCAATTTTGTTTCCTGCGAGCTTCTCCAGGTGCACCTTGTCCTCGTTTATATGCGAGAGGTACATTGCAACATCGTTCGCCTTCCTCTCGAGGCGGGAGTATTTTGAATTGAACACCTTCGCGGACCTCTTTACGAGTATGCCGAAAAGGATTGTCGCCACAAGCAGCCCACCTGCAGCTAAGTATATTTCGAAATCCGAGCCCATAAGCAGTTTACACTCTTCCCGAGTTTTTTAATCTTTCTATGGAAAAAACAGAAAATGGCGGCGGTTGGGGGAAAGGGATTGCATGGAAGGCGTTTCAGTTTAACAGGCATAGTTTGGCGCACTTCGGGTCAGCACAACCTTTTTGAATTGCGCCTTCGTGAGGTTAGTGAACCCTATGAATCTGCGGGAAACGCTCGAGCGCGCAAAGGCCGAGAAGAAGGCGGCTGCGAAGGAGGAAACGCCCCAAGTCGCCCCTAAGCAGGAGGAAGGCAAGCCGGAAAGGATATTGGTGGAAAGCTATAGGGACGTGCGCATCTACAAGGAGTCCTCAGAGCCGCTTTACCTTTATGAAATACCGTCCCCCCATTTGAAAGGGGAAGAAAGGGGGCTAATCAACACGCTTTTGGAGATAACAACGGGCGTGATGTCGGAAAGGGAGAGCCAGAGCCTCAGCAAGGAGGAGGTCAAGGCGAAGTACCTCAAGAAGGTGCTCGAGATAATTGAGAACACGCCAGAGCTGAAGATCCCGATCCATGCAAAGCAGTTCTATGCGGAGGCTGTTGTGAAGGAGATGGCTGGGTATGGCATAATCGACCCATTGATCGAGGACGATATGCTCGAGGAAATCATGATCATCGGGCCGGGCAAGCCCGTTTACGTATTCCACCGGAAATACGAGATGATGAAAACAAACATCGTTTTCTACGAGGACAAGGATTTGCTCAATTTGATAGACAAGATGGCCAGGACGGTGGGAAGGCGCATCGACATTCAGTCGCCATTGCTCGATGCCCGGCTTCCGGACGGCTCGAGGGTAAATGCGACCATCCCGCCCGCTTCGATAAACGGCGCAACCCTGACCCTTAGGAAATTCCGCAAGGATCCGTTCACCGTCATAGACCTGATAAAGTACGGCACCATGGATTTCGACATTGCCGCATTCCTTTGGGTCATTTCGGACGGATTCGGGGCGCTGCCTGCAAACATACTCGTTTCTGGAGGGACAGCTTCGGGGAAAACTTCGACCCTGAATGTGCTCGCATCATTCATCCCGACTGATGAGAGGATCATCTCGATAGAGGACACCGCAGAATTGGCGCTTCCCCTTGATCATTGGATAAGGATGGAAACGCGGCCTGCTTCAGTGGAGAACGCCGGGGAAATATCCATGGATACGTTGGTGAAAAATTCGCTCAGGATGAGGCCCGACAGGATAGTCGTTGGGGAAATCAGGGGCCAGGAAGGATTCACGCTATTCACTGCCATGAATACTGGGCACAGGGGGGCTGTGAAGGGAGAGGCGAGGGTGCAGCTTGCCGATGGGAATTTGCCCCGGATGGCAGATTTTGCAGGCAAATATTTTGCAGGGAAAAAGGAGATGGAGGAGGACGGTTTCGAATTTGTTGAAACCTGCGGGGAGGAGTGCGCGATCAGCTTCAACAAAAAAACGCTTGATCTTGAGCCTAAAAGGATAACCCGCGTTTGGAGGAAAAAAACAAAGGAGAAAATGGTTGAAATCACGTTCAAATCCGGCAAAAGAATCACGCTTACACTGGACCACCCTACATATAAGGCGTACGAAGGGATACAGGAAATTGGGGCGGGGGACATCACGGCGGGGGATTTCTTGGGGATCCCTTCAGTTATTGAAACTGAGCCAAAAAACAACGCCATTCTATCTCCGTATTTCGCGGGGCTGGTTTATGGGGATGGCTACATAGACAGAAATGCGATACAATTCGTGAACGCAAAACCCGGGCTCGTGGATGAATTTGAATCTGAGCTTTCGAAACTGACAAAACATAAAATCACGCATCTGGATTACCCGGCATATCAAAGGGCGGAAGTATGGGATAGGGAATTGACTAAAAAATTGAAGGCTGAATACGATGTGCCTTTTGGGAACAAGACAAAAATTTTCGAACTAAATGAAAAACTGCTCACTTCGGGGAACCAGGAAATTTCGGAGTTCCTTAAGGGGATGTTCGATTGTGATGGCTGGGCAAACATTCACTCGGGTTCCGTATGCCTATCCACTTCAAACTCCGAATTTGCAAAAATTTGCCCCATGCTGCTTTCCAGGTTCGGGATAGCTAGCAGCACTTATACCGCACACAGGGACGGAAAAGGGAATGCTGGGCCGTATTTCACCATCAGCATTTATGGGAAGGAAAACCTCGAAAAATTTGGGGAAAATATCGGCTTTAGGCACAAATTGAAGATGAAAAATTTGGATGAGGTGATTTCCGCCTCAGGGCACTCGTATGATCTGGTTCCGAATCTTGCCAGAACGCTCAGGAATGCCAGGCTTGAAGCGGGCTTCACACAGGCGCAATTGGGAAAACGCATCGGGAACACAACAAGGTCCGTGGTTGAGGCGTATGAAACCGGCAAACGCCAGCCTACAAGAAGGATGCTCAAGAGGATAACAGAAATGCTCTCCAATAAAACTGCAATCCAGCTGAAAATGCTTGCGGATGCAAAAATAAGGTGGGAAGAGGTCGTTTCCGTAGAAATCGGGGAACATGAAGGCTACGTTTACGATTTGACAGTTGAGGACAACCACACATACGTTGCAGACGGGATCATTGTGTCAAATTGCCTCGGAACAGTCCATGCAAATTCCGCCCACGAAACCCTAATAAGGCTGCAGAGCCCGCCGATAATGGTGCCGCCCATAATGGTGGGCGCATTGAACTTCATCATTATGCAGCACCGTTTGCACGACAGGAGGAAAGGGGTCATCAGGAGGATAACGGAAATCGCGGAAGTGTCCCAAGATGAGACCGAGCAGCCGAAGCTGCAAATCCTTTACCAATGGGATGCCGCAAAGGACCTGATGCAGCCTACGGGCATACCCTCGAATTTCATCCAGATGCTCGCGACATTCACCGGCTTGAAGAAGGAGGACATTTACGAGGAGATCGAGAACCGCAAGAAGATCCTGATGGATTTGAGTGCCAGGGGGGTGCGCGACCTGGAAGAGGTGTGCAAAATCACCCAAACCTATGTCCTCAAAAAGCGCGGGAAAATCTAATCCGATTCCTGTTTCTTAAAAAAAACCGCTAGAGGAAAGCGGAGCAGGCTTCATGTCCAAGGAAGAGTTTTTTTCACAAAGGGGGTTTGGGCATTTGACCAAACTAAGGGGGAAATGCGTGCCCCCTCGGGTTGGTCGTTGGGAAAGAATATTAAATAGGGTCAAAGTAATGAATTCATTTTAAAGGTAGGAATTATGGCAGATGAAGAGAAGACCAGCAAGCTCTCGAACCTAAAGGAGCAGATCGAGAAAACCGAGGTATCGAAGGAGGAGAAGCCGGTTGACATCAAGGAACGGGATGTAAATGAAATAATCCGCAGGCTGAAGGAGAAGGAGGAAAAGCCGGTAATTACGAACATCAATGAGCGCATCGTGAACATCAAGGAACGGGTGGAGGGCTCCGGAGGCGCGATAAAATTCGGGATGCGCGACCTCTCCGTGATGCAAGCGGACATTTCCACGATGTCAACCAAAGGGCTTACGCTGATCGGCGGGGTTTACAACTATTTCCGCGGACCGCTAACTTCACTTACAAACATGATCGCAAGCATCCCTCTCTCCCAGGGATTGAAGGAAAATCTCGAATCCGCAGGGATCAAGTGGTCGCCCGAGGAATACCTGGTTATCATTTCAACTGCCGCAACGCTTGTGTTCGTCATCGTGCTGATGCTTTTCGGGAGTATTTCTGGCGGCCTCGGAGATGTTTCCCTCCTTGCGCTCTCGCCGTTCATTGCCATAATCGCATTCATGACTACCCTTATAATCGGGTTCATCTACCCGTCGGCAATGGCGAACGAACGCGCCTCGAAATTGAACCGCGAGCTTCCTTTTGCGTTAAGGCAGCTTGCAACCCAGGTGAAGGCGGGAGTAAGCTTCCACAAGGCTATGAATTCCATTGTAAATTCAAGGTACGGCGCATTGAGCGAAGAATTCAAGAAGGTTTTGAATGACATAGACAAGGGAAGCAGCACGGAGCAGGCTTTGCTGAAGCTGGCTGCAAGGACGAAGAGCCGTGGGCTGAAGAAGGCGATCGTGCAAATATTGCGGGCATTGAAGAGCGGAGGCAACCTTTCCGAAACAATAACGGCAATTGCGGATGATGTGTCCTTCGAATTGAGGATGAAGGTCAGGGATTTCACGGAGAAGCTGAATTTCATTTCCGTCATCTACATCATGATCGGGGTTGTTGGGCCGGTAGTGATGGTGATATTGTCCTCAATTGCACAGCTGCCCCTCATAGGCGGGAATTTCCCGTTCGAATATATAGTACTGGCATTCTTGGGGATTACTGTAGTCATGATAATGCTGCTGTTCATAATCAAGCGCATGGAACCGGCGTGATAAAATGGCATTAAGAGAGCAATACGAAAAGATGCGGAGGTATTACAACGCTGTAGGGATACGCCTGCCGTTCCCGGCATTCATTGCAGGGATATTCATACTTTCCGTGTTCGCTGGCATCTCGCTTTTCGTATTCTTCAATGATTTGCTTACCGCATTCATCGGCTTTGTCGCATTCCTTACGCTTGCCATTGTCGTTCCAGTGAGCATACGGAGCCAGCGTGTTGAGAATGTCGAAACTAACCTTCCGGATGCGCTGAAACACATGGCCGCAATCCTCCGCGCAGGCGGCACTACTGAGGATGCCCTTGAAGAAGTGGGCAATTCCGATTACGGCCCGCTCAGCGCGGACATCAAGCAGGGGCTGCTGGAATTGAAGGAAGGGAAACCCTTCGACGAGGTGCTGCAGGATATTGCTTTGCAAACAGGGTCTCCGCTTTTCAGGAGAACTGTAACCATTATCGTGGACGCGAAGCGCGCCGGCGCCGGGCTTGCGGACGTCATGGAATCAATTGCGGATGACGCGCGTGACATGATTCGCATCCAGAGGGAACGTGCCTCCAGGACGACGATGCCGGTGCTGTTCCTATACATTTCATCCCTTGCACTTGCGCCCTTCATATTCGGATTCACGCTTACTATAGTGTGCTTCATCGGAAGCGGCATGACAACCGCGCTTGGCGGGGCAGGGCTCGAAATAGGCAATCTGAAGGCGCTAGTCGTAATATTCATCGGCATCCAGTCCACCATTGCAATAATGGCAATAGGCATCATCAAGGAGGGAAGGCCGATCAAGTACCTGCCGCGCGTGCCATTCATGATCCTGATCTCGCTGATCGTTTACAATATGGGCCTTATCATCGGCGGGTTGCTTATAGGGAGCAGCGTGCAGTGCAATTGAATTGGGAAAGGGAGAGGCATGGCTGCGCAGGATAAATATTTAAATGCCGGAACAGTAGTATGATCAGTATGGAAAGGAAAGCGCGTGCTCAAACGGCAATAGAATACCTGCTTCTAGTGGGAACTGCGGTAGTTTTCGTCACCATAGTAGCGTACTTCATCAAGACGGCGCTCAATAAGTGAAGGGGTAAAATCTGATTAAAGGAAAACGATTATATCGTTTAGGGCGGATTAGTTTAGGGCAATCGGGGTAGATCCGACTTTATGGCAAAAGATTATTACGAGATTTTAGGCGTGCCGCGAAGTGCGGGCAAGGAGCAGATCAAGGATGCATACAGGAAGCTCGCGATGAAATGGCATCCGGATGTAAGCAAGGAGAAGGAAGCGGAGGCAAGGTTCAAGGAAATTTCGGAGGCATATGCGGTGCTGAGCGACGAGGGGAAAAAGCAGCAATATGATGCATACGGCTCCACTGATTTCTCTAGGAGGTACACGCAGGAGGATATTTTCAGGAACACGGATTTCGAGACCATATTCAGGACCATGGGCTTCGGGGGCGGCGCTTTCGGGGATGATTTTTCGGACCTTTTCGGCAGGATGTTCTTCGGCGGGGAAGGGGGGCGCAGAGGGCATGGCGAGGACCTCCAATACGAGATCGGAGTTTCCCTGCAGGATGCTGCAAATGGTGTTGAAAGGGAATTCACAATCCCGAGGATGGCGAAATGCGAGCATTGCAAGGGAAGCGGAAGCGGGGATGGGAAAAGGAGCGAATGCGGCACTTGCAGAGGAAGCGGGCAGGTAAGGAACGTCCGGCAAAGCGGCTTTTCGCAGTTCATCAGCATCATGCCTTGCAGGAATTGCGGCGGAAGCGGAAAAGTCATAACGGATCCATGCAAGGCATGCAAGGGAAGCGGCAGGGTGAAAGCGGACGAGACGCTGAAGGTGCACATTCCAAAGGGTGCTTACGATGGGTTTGCGATGCGGCTGAAAGGGAAGGGGAATTACTCCGAAGGTCATGAGGGCGACCTGTATTTGGTGATTTCAATTGCACGCCAGAAAACTTTCAGGCGGGAAGGAGGCGACCTGCATTGCGAAGCGGAGGTGCCTTTTGCAGTTGCGGCATTGGGCGGCGAGATTGAGGTGCCGGGCATCGACGGGAAAATCAGCCTGAAAATCCCGCCTGGAACGCAGCCGGGCAAAATATTCCGGCTTCATGGGAAGGGAGTGTATGATTTGCGCACCCGGGAAACTGGGGACGAATATGTGAGGGTAAACATAATTGTTCCGGAAAAGCTATCAAAAAGGCAGAGGGAACTGCTTGAGGAGTTCGAGAAGGAAAATAAAAAGGAGAGGGGATTTTTCGGCAAGATATTCAGATGAAAATGATAAGATGGGGGCAAATAGGGTGCTTTAGCGTTTTTTGCCGTGCTTCTTCGATGGAGCAGCTGATTTTGCCGCCTTCTTTGGGGCGGAAGGCAGCTTCACCATCTTTTGCGGTTTTTCCTCCTCGGAATCAAACAGGCTGTTCCCCTTCATAAGGTGCAGGGGCTCCTCTTCGAACAGCGGCTTTACACTCGGCAGCTCCTTCCTGATTTTTTCAATTTTCTTGTGCACGGAGTCGTTGGTGAAAGGCACGGGCTTATTGCGCACCTTGATTTCCGGCTGGGGCATGTCTTTCATTGCACCCTTATTATTTTCTTTTTTGGGTTTTGCCGCCTTTGTTTTTTCGGCCTTTTTCTGGGCAATGCCTTTTTCGGGTTTTTTAACTTCCTTTTTGGGTTCGCGGTCGTCGGAGATTGTTTTGAGCGCGGCCTTCATCTCCATGAGCTTCGAATGGAGCCGCTGCAGCTTTGCCTCGGTTGAAAGCGTCTTGATGATTTCCTTCTTCGCGTCCTCAAAAGTGGGCTCCGGCTCGGCTGCTGGCTGTTCGATTTTCTTCGGATCATCACGGTGCTCTATCACTACGAATGACTTGTCTCCCGAGGGTATTGACGATTCCGCGCCCTCATTCATACCTGCGCGCTTCTTTACAATCTTTTGCATCTGCGGGGATATCTTTTGGATCGCAGGCGGTTCCTCAGCGATGTCGCTTTCCGAATAAGAGGGTCCGGGTATTTCGTTCCTCTCCTGCGCTTTGGGCTGCTCCATAATTTGGGACTTCGCAATCGGGTTCGCTGGCTTTAGAATTGGCTTCTCAGCTGAAGGCATCTGGGGTTTTTGCGGCATGTTGGAAGGAGGTTTTTTGCCCCGGATTATGCTGGAGAGCCTCGATCGGACGTCATCCTCCGGTTCGGCTTCCGCAATGGGTGCCTCCGCATTTTCCACTTCGTCATATTGTGAAAGCTTCTGCTCAAAATTCTCTATCTCCTGTGTAACCGAAGGCTGGTTTTCCATCTCGATCGCGCTCGCCATTGCAGGGTCTTCCGCAATTCTTTCAATGGAGGTCTCAATTGCCTCCGCACTGTCCGCCTGCCCGACCTTTTCCTCGAGAATTGCAATGGGCGGCTTGTTCGACCTGAAAGGCTGGGGGAGGAACCTATCCGTTGCAAGCCTCAGGCGCTTGAGGATGCCCGGCTTCTTGACGGGCTTATCGGCTGCGATTATTTCCTCCGCCTGTTGGGGAATTGCTTCGGCTGCAATCCGCATCGGCATTTTTGAGGGAGGCATCTCCTTCTTGCTGGGTTCCTGCTCGGCCCTTTGGTGCATTGCAGGATGGATGGGCTTCACTTTCGCCTCCTCTTCCTGCCAATCCCTTTCCGGGGAGAGCTGATCGGATTCGAAACGAGATTCCATGGAAGGCTGTGGCTTCCAGTCGTAATTGAAGCTTTTCATGCCGCTTGTCTTGAAGTTTGATTGCGCAAGCCCCTGGAAATATTTCTTGTTCACGGTTTCCTTCAGGGATTTTTGCGCCTGCCTAAGTTCCCGGAGGGCGGAATTTATCTCCCTCCGCTCCTTATCAATTGTTTCCTCCTCCGCTTTGAGCAGCTGGACGTTCCGCTTGTGGGAATTCTGGCGCGCCTCAAGCTCGGAGAGCGCCCTTACGACTGTTGCCTGCTCCTGCAATATTTCCTGCATAGCTGATTCGAGGTATGTCCGCTGCGAATCCAGCCGCTCCATTTCGCTTTCAACGTCATCACGGACCTTCTCGAGTTCCGTGTCGATTTGCAGCGACTTGCGCCTTATTGCGACAACGGCCCGCTCTGCGTTTTTCGCCTCAAGATCCAGCTCCAGCAGGCCCTTCAGACGAGGTTTCGGAATCTCCATTTCATCCCCCCATAAAATTTCCCAAAGAGTCCATCAAATAAAATTGTCCCAAATTCAATTCTTCAAGTTTGCCCTGTTCACCGCTTTTGTGATTTTTATGAACGGCACCCCCTGCGAGTCCTTTGCGATTGCCCCCTGGATCACCACCTGACCTTTTACGGGCGCAGTGAATACGCCGTAGATTGTGCCGCTCTCGTCCTCAAGCTTGATCATCGATTGCGTGGCGCCTTTCCTCACTGTAGAGGCGTTCGCAGTGATCAATACCCTCTTCCCCTCTGCCGCAGACTTCACCAAATCATAGATGCGCTGCTTAGAGGATAAAGGTTTTTCCGTTTTTAAGCTTAATGCAGGCGGCTTTGCGGCTGTTTTTTGCGATGGCAAGGATCCGGCAAGTTGGGGGGCCTGTGTGATTGCGCCTTTCGGTTGCCGCATGCCCTGTTTTGATGCCGGGCCTTTCATCTGGGAAGGCGAGGTTTTTTTCGGGCCCGTTTTTGAAGCTGGCTGCGGAATTTCAGGCTCCTCTGCGTCCGCCTCCTGCTCTTCGGGATTTTCCTCGGACTCCTGCAGCTCGTCCTCAAGCCGGGAGGTTTCCTCTGCCTGCTCGATCTGCTCATCCCCCACATTCCCTTCTATCTCCTGCTCCTCCAGGGGTGCCTGATCGGAAGGTTCTGCTCCGGCGGGCATCTGGGGCGTCCTTGGCAATGGAGCGGTTTTCATCGGCGCAGCTACTTTTGCATTCCTCTTTGGTGCCCCAATAGGTTCTAGGTTTTGTGCGTCCGTTGAGATTGCATTTGCAGGTTCGCTTCCTTCAGCACCTTCAACGGGAGTTTCCTCTACCATCTGGGAAATTTCCTCGGTGCGCTTTGTTTGCACAACGCGTTCCTTGCGCACCTTCATCAGCTCGTCGCGCAATTTCTGCCTTATTGTCTGCAATTTCTTTGCATGCGTCGCCTTGATGCGCTTGTACTCATCCTCCTTGATCTGGCCTTCGATGTATTCCTCCTCGTTGCTTTCAAGTATCTGCTCAAGCGCCTCCTTTTCCTCCTGCAAATCTGAAATATGCGGCGGCATCTCGTCCCCTTGCGTTGCTAATTCAAGTTTTGTTTGCAGTTCGTTTATCATGAGCCGTGCATCCTCGACATCCTTCTTCAGGCCCGCCATGTCTTCGCGCGACACGTAATTGTCCAGCTTGCCGCTCATGGATTCGGTCATGTTCACTAGCTCTTTCAGCGATTCGGCAAGTATGTCCTGCTTCCCGCGGTAAAGCGTGAACTCGTTGAGCTTGCGGTTAAGCTCCACATAAACCCTTCCAGTCTCATCCGCCAGCCGCTCCACCTTGGAGACGGTATTGTCAATTTTAGAGCTGCGGTCGGCGATGTCCTTGCTTACTGTTGCGATGTTCTTCAGGCTTCCTATGGCATCAAGCATGCCCCTGACACGGTTGAGGTTTTGACCCATGTCCCCGGTCATGGTCTCCATTTTCTCCAAGCGGAATGCCGCATCAGAGATCTGGCGGTCGCGTTTATCCAGCTCCTTGGCGAACCGCTGCGGCTCAAGGTCCGAAACCATCTCAATGAACTTGTCCAGCTTGGCCTCCTGCTCTTTGGTTGAGCTTTCCTTTTCGAACAGCATGGTCCGCAATTCCCCGATGCTCTCCCGGATTTGCTCGATGCGTTCCTCCATGACTGACCGCGAGCCTTCAGTGGATTCCACCTTCACTTTCAGCTTTTCTATCTCCAGCACGATCTTGGCCATTTCCGCTGCTGACATCCCGCTTTCCTCCCCGCCCCCTCCCCGGGTTGTCGGAAGCAATGGGGACGATTCCTCCTGCTGGGGCGCATTGCCGGATGAATCTGCGGCCCTGTCCGTCTGTGCCTTGTTGTATTCCGCCAGTTCTTCGGGCGTCATTTCCTCCGGAAGCTTGTCTGCCCACGAGGGCGCGCCTCCCGATTGCGCCGGTGCACTGCCGGATTGGGGAGCTGGAGAGGCTCCTTTTGCAGTTGCTGCCGATGCAGCCGGCTTTTGTTCTCCCTTGTTCAATTTGCCCATTATTCCTCCTAACATAGATCCCGACCTTTTTTCAGTTTCATTTGACGGATCTGCGGGGGGTTTGAAATCAAAATCCCTTTGCGGTTCGCGGGTTTTCTTCGGGTTAACGTTCAACGAGCGCATAATATCCGATGCGGGGTCGTCATATGGAAGCGTGGGCTCCTGTGGTTTTGCGGAGAATTTTGCAAGCCTTTCCTTGAAGGAGATGGGCTTGATAGCTGGCTCCGGTGAAATGTCCGGCAATGGCGCTTCTGCAAATTCATTTTCAGGGAGGCCGGAAATGGACCCTTCGGGTTCGGGGGAATCTTCAAGTTCATCCGCCTCAATTCGATCCTCCAATCTTGCCCTCCTTGGAATGGTTGGCTCCGAGAATTTTTCATACAGCCCCGAGGGCGATTCCACTTCTGTGCTCTCGCCGGAATAGCCTCCGGAGATCAGCCGGTTGATGCGCGAAAGCTTCTTGGTGTTCTCGACCTTCAGCTCGCTGTAGCTTTTTTCCGAAATCGCTCCCTCATTGTATGAATCCTCAAGGAAGGAAAGGAGGGATTCGATGTCATGCTTGTTCTTCTGCAGCTTTTCCTTCTTTCCCGCAAGCCTGTCATCGTAGTCTTCGGTTTCCTCCTCGGACTCGAGCTTCCTCAGGTTATCGAGGTTGCGGAGTGCCGCAGTTCGCTCGCTGTTGTAAAGATCAGGGGAAATGGTGCCAGTTTTGTAGGAATGCCCGAGGAAGGAGAGCAGTGCAAGGATGCCCTTCTCCAGGTTTTGCAGGTCCGCAGCTGGCGCTGGTGCGGATCCCTGCGAAGTGCCTTTTCTGGAAGGGATTTTTTTCACATGACTCACATCTCATACTCTTTCCGGCATATTAACGTTTCCCACCGAAGCTCTTCAGCCTCGCATTCACCGACTCCAAATATGTTTCGCTCATCTTGAACAGCCCTTGCTTTAGCTTGTCGTTTGCAATCTTCAGCTCAAGCTCTACATCATATGTATCCGTGCCTTTCGCCTTGAGCTCGCCTATCTGCGCCTGCGCTGCCGCAATTTTCTCCTGCACTCCGGTTATCTGGTCCAGCTCCTCTTCCGTAAGCGCGAATGTGGAGTGCAGCAATGGCCTGAATGACACGAACCACGGCTTTCCATCATTGTATTCGGGGTTCTGCACAAGGCCCGTGCCGATCGTAAGCTTTGTGATCTTGCTCGCATACTCGATCCCGTACTTCGTCTTGACCCTGCCGATGTCTCCCTCGTACTTCGTGCGCAGCTGGATTTCATTCGCGATGTTTGCACGCACGGCTCCCTTGAAATCGAGCAATACTTGGGAGATCATGAACATGCCGATTCCCCACTTACGGAACTCGCGGTACCCCCTCTCCAGCTGGGAGTAAGCGCCTTTTCCTCCGTATTTCGGAAGCAGCCGGTGCACTTCATCGTAAACAATGAGCAGCTTGAGCTCCTTTGACTCAAGCGGACGCATGTCGAAAACGGACTGGATGGATCTTCTGACGAAGCCATCCAATTGCGCAGGCTGGAGCTTGTTCATCACGAAAACGGTCATCTCCCCGGGGTTGAGGTATTTCTTGTAATCGATGGGATGGTTCGGGTCGAGAACGTTGAATATGGTCACCTTGTAGCTCTTCACATCCTCCGGCTTCATGCCGAATTTCGCATATAATGAAAGCATCTGCTTGTCCTTGTTCGGCCTGATGAAACCGGTCCATTGAGCAGTAGGGTCGAAGACTACGATGGGGATGCCGCGCTTCATCAATTCTTCCGATACCACCTGCGCGGATACTGACTTGCCAGAACCGGTGCCTCCCGCTGCAATTGAGTGTGTCTGTAGCTTGTCTATGTCTAGGTAACAGGACACATCCGTTTCTGCTATCCTTCCAACCGGAATGGCACGCGGGCCTGGTTGCGGGAGCTTCTTGTAATCCAACGGCATCACGTACCTCTGGCCCTTCAATTTGCGCAATTTATATGCTGAGTATGCACGCCTTCCTCCGATGAACATTATTATGCCAATTATTAGCGCGTAGGTAAGCCAGCTGGAAGTGACTGTCTGCACTACCAAGCCGGTGACGGAAGTGCCCGCTACTTCAAGCGAATCGGAGCCTACTGAAACTTTCCTTCCTTCGAGGTAAGTTGCCGTTACCTGGAAAATGTAAACTCCAGATTCGGTGTTCCCGGGAATCTGGGCGGAAGTTGTTCTCGTCACAATGTCGGAGATCTGCACCGTTTCGGAAGAGCTGTATATGGATTTGTCGTCGGTGAGGCCCTTCAATGCGTATTGCAAACTGACGTCGGTTGCAGCCTCCGCCTCCCCGCGGTTCACAATCGTGACTTCCGCGCGCATCAGGTCGCCCGGCCGGACGACTTTCGAAAGAACTGCGACTTTTATATCGAGCAGTGGATCCTTCGATTTTTCCACCCGGATCGTTATCGGGATTATCTTTACGACATTGCCGAGTTTGACAATCATGTCTGCAGTGTAAACTCCGGGGAACGTTGTGTCTGGAATATTTATCGCAATCTTCACTGATTCCGATTGCCTGCTCTTCACAACCAGCGTTGGCTTCTCTACAGTAATGAATGCGGCAGCATCACCCTCAACAAGGAACGAGCCCGTAAGGTCCGTATCGAGGTTGTTTACCAAATCCACAACTTGCGTGCGCTTATCTCCGGGCTTAACTGTAAGGTCTATTGCGCTTGCCCTCACCTCAGGAGGCCCTATTCTTCCGCCGCCTTCCCCTCCGCCGGACCCATTTCCAGCGCCCGCGCCGCCGGCGCCTCCAGCTGTCGGAGTAGCAGTCCCTCCGCCAGTGCCTGCGCCCGTTCCGGTTCCTGCACCGCCTCCGCCGGTTGTAGGCGTTGCTGTTGTGGTGGCAGTAGGAGTTGCGGTGGCATTCCCACCACCGCAATCCTGACTGCAAACTGCGTTGCTTTCCCCAGTAGAAACTTCGCAAACACCATTGCCGCAGACGTACTCGGCAAGGGCGAAGCCCATACTAGCATTTGATGTCACATGCGTGAGCGTGCCCCTTGCAGAATCCCTAATCGAACTGACTCTTGTCCAATTGTCCATGCAGCCAGAAACGTTCTGGTAAAGCGAACATACATAAATCCCGAGATTGCCCTCGAAGGAATACGGCATCCCGAAGTAATTGAAAGTGATGTTCGCACTTGCGTAAGTTAGGTTGAGCTTGTATGTCACTCCGGAAAGTGCACCCGCCCCGATCCTGCTTGTCGGGATTATGCCCCAAATTACGGGATCATAATAGCTCGCCCTCAAGGGCACGGAAGCAAGTATCAGGTTCTTGTTCCCAATGGAGGCATTCACATAGTAAGTGTCGTTGTAAACAAGCTGGCTGTAATGGCCGGTAGCGTTCGAGAAGAAATCATACATCACGGATGAAATGTTTGCCGAATTCAGCAGCCTGAACTCTACGGAAAGCGGCGATGCAGTAAGCTGCTCCGTATCCAATGCTCTTCCTGCAAAAATGATGGCGCTTCTTACTTCAAAAGTTCCCGAAGTGTAATTGCAGTTGTCAGAAGCATCGCATACCCGCGCATTCACAGTGTAATTCCCTGCGACGGAAGTGTTGGTGAATACGAGCCTATAGAAATACGAATCGCCGCTCCGCGATAGATAGCTGAATGTGACAGCCTGCGTGCTTCCTCCGGGGTAGGTGATGTTCGCCTGCACCGCAGTAGAATTGAGGTACATCGTGCCGGTATCGGTCGCATTTATGGTGAGGTTCGCGTACTCGTTGAGCACTACTGTCCCGGGAGTAAGGAGTTCCACAAGCGGCGCTGTTGTGTCATTATAGCCAATTGCGCGCTGCTCCACTTTCGTGAGGTTGATGCGCCTTGAGAGGTCGAAGGCAGTGACGTTCAGGTCGTAAGATTTTCCAGTTGCAAGTGCCGGTGCAGTGAAATTGAGTATCCATATTCCCGAAGAGTAGGTTTGGGAATTCAATGTGACAAGCGTCTTTATGGAAGAGTCCTGCATAGTAAGGTTGAAAGCTATGTTGGATGAAAGCGGGATGCCTGCATAAGTCACATTAACAAATGCAGAAATATTCTGGCCAGGGTTGACTCCGAGAATGGGCGAGCTTTCGGTCGGGGAAATGATAGTAACGTTATACGGGTGGACGGTGATGTTTACGAGCGTCACGCGATCTGGAGGCGTTGCCGTGCCGTTCTGCGTAGTGGCATTCCCGTAATAGCTTACTAACATGCTGGCTGCAGGAGCTGTGAAATTCACCTGGATCGCGCCGCTTCCAAGCGGGGAAATCAGGAGGCTCGATGTGTTGAAGCTTATTATTGAGGAAACATTTCCTTGCGAAAGCACGTCGAGGTATAGGAGCTGGTTCCCTATGTTGCTGATTGAAATTGTGCCCAGCACTCCGGTGGTGCCCTGAATGACCTCAGCGGATAATGTTGAAGGAGCCTGCGTCCAGCTCAGGTTGGAGGGGATCACAACGGAAATTATCGCGCTATCCCCGGATGTATTGGTGGCGTTCGCAATGAGCAGCCCGGTGTAAACTCCAGGGCTGAAGCCGTTCGGGACAATTACCTGGATGTCGACGTCCCTAGAGCCTCCGGATGTGATTGATGCGATGTTCGTTGGATTGAAGGATACTGTGAATGAGCTGCAGACAACTCCGCTGGTGCAGGAGTAGGTCACGCTGGAGAGGCCCGATGTGCCCTCCGAAATTATCGTGAACTGGCTGGAGCCGGCAGTGCCTGCGGGAACGGACATGCTCACAGTTTCCTCGCTGATGTTCAATATGGATTCCGAGGGGATGCGGAGCTCAATTGTTGTCAAGTTCACCCCAGTTGTATTGTCAAGGTTCGTCCAGTTGATTGTGACGTTCGCATAATAGGTGCCTGCTGCGGTTCCCTTTGAAACGGAAAAGTTCATCAACACTGCAGTGCCGTTTGATGCGAGCAAGGTCCCCAAGGAGCTGCTGTTGGGGTAGGAGGAGAAGTTCTGGGGAAGGCTGATGTTGTAGGTCACATTGAAAACGCGGCCTACTCCCGTGTTATTGAAGGAGATTGCCGCGGTCGTGTTGGCGCCTTGGGATATCGTCATGTTGTAAAGAGTTATTGCAGGCGCAAACAATGAGACATTGGATGTGCCGATGACGGAAATGTTGAAAAGCGAACTGCAGCTGACGGTATTTATGGTGTCATTAGCGCATACAATTATCGACTGGTTTCCTGTAACGGATGAGTTGTAGTATGCCGAGAAATAGTTGCCCGTGCCGGAAAGGAATGCCTGGTAAACAGAACCGTTTGCAGTGATGTTCACCCATGCTCCCGTAATGCCGAAATTGTCTGTGATAGTTGCGGAAATCAGCGCATTCCCGTAAATTGCCTCTATGCTTGTCGGGGTCGCATTCGCATTGGAAATTACGGGCGGAAGGTCAGTGACGTTGAGTGCGAGCGTTACCTGCTGCGATGCTGGAGAGCTGTTGCTCGCCAATATGCTGACAGTCCCGGGATAGTAGCCAATGGATGCGGAAGCAGAAACAATATAGCTCACGGAAACATTGCGCGTTATTTGCTTGTCAATGTCATACGCAACCGTCTGCATCCCGTCATATAGCAGCACAACAAGTGGCGGATTGAGCCCGGAAGTCACGAAGGTGAATGTGGATTTTACGTTGCCGTTGTTCGATACGGTGATGTTGCCGATGACCCCGGTGGAATTCGTTGATACAGTGATGTTGCCGAATGTCGCTGGTGAGCGCGCCCATGTGCCATTGGAAGTCAGGGTGAAATTAAGCATCACCGAATCCGTAAGACCGCTTGCATTCGCCTGCACGAATGTATAGAACGATCCTGGCGGCTGCGTTGGTGGGACGGAAATGGAAATGTTGGAAGTGAAGTTGGACCCGGCTGCAAGGAGTCCCTGTGAATTCGGCAAAATGGATATCACGCAGCCCGGGCAGAGGACGCCTATGTCTCCGCCAGTTGTTGTCAATTGAACATTCAGCAGCTGCTCATTGCCTGTTGCGGCAGTGGTGACGTTCGTAATTACGCCGCTGAAGCCGTTGAAAACGCTCAGCGACTTAGCTGAATCCACGATGTCAACGATCGGGTTTGCGGAAACGATAATATCCGTGCCGTTGGTTACGCTCAGCACTTGCAAATCAGGGTCCCTCCAGGTGGCATTTACAGTAATCCGGATCAGCTTCTGGGGAGTGGCGGGTAATACCGTCACAAGCACGGCCCATGTGCAGTTTCCTCCGGCAGGTATGTCGTTGCAGGAGCGGAAGGTATCGTTGTAAGTGATCTCGGAATTCGAATCATCCGAAATGGTCATGTTGGTCATATATGCGGGCACGGGACCGTAATTTGTAAGGTTGAGGGAAATTACGAATTGGAAACCCGAGGTTTGCGTGATGCCTGAAGCGGTTATCTGCACAGGTGAAATCGCAATGCTAGTATTCGTTTTCCCTATGGATTCGAAATAGCCTGCAAATGAGGAGTTCACGTTGCTTTCCGGGGGCAAATCTACTGCATATATCATGACACTGTAGGTTCCATTTATTGTCGGGGTGTAATTCACCGCATACGTGCCATTGGAGAGCGGGTTCAGTGTGATGTTTTGAATAGTGCCATTAGGCCAGCTTATCGAGGCGTAAACATTGTTGACTCCAGTATCATCAAGCGCATACGCGGTGATCTGGGTGTAATTCAGGTTCGTCTCCAACGACTGGTTGGGAATGAGCGAAGTGTTGATGATCACGGGCGGCCTCGTGTCAAGCTCGGTTATGAACACCTGCGAGAAGTCGTTGTATGCGCTGTAGAATTTGGGCTGGTCGTCAAGTATCATGCATTGGAAGTTCACCTGCCCCTTCTGGCCGGGCGTATAGTTGTATGTTGCGAAGCCGCTCGAATTGGTGGTGATGTTCTCCGAATAGGTGCCTCCGGTATCGACGTAGGCGAAGGTGATGTTGTAATCCGGTATTTCAGCGCCGGAGTCGTGGTCGAACGCCTTGCATACTATCGTAACATTGAGCGGGAACGTGAGGATCGAGCCGTTAGACGGGTAAGCGACGCTTACGTCCGCAAGCCCGGAGATCCTGATTATGGAGGAACTGCTTGCAGTGTCGTAATATGCCTTGGCGGACGTCACCGTGAAATTGCGGTAGCCAGTTTGCTGGCTCGTGAGCGCAAACGCAACCGGTGCGGCATTGGAAACGGTCGAGGCAAACTGGCTTGTTTCATTCGACCATGTGGCAATTAGGGAGATCGGGTTGCTGTTTTCATCCAGCACTGTTACTGCCAAATCGGCCGAATTCGCCTTGCTGTAGAACGAGCCGTTGAGGGGCGTCGTTATGTTGGAGAAAAGCACCCCGTTTACCGTTACGGGGGTGCTATTGGTATCCGAATCCTCGTTCCCTGCCTTGGAGGAATTCATGTAAAGCAAGTAGCTGCCCGGAGTCATGTTTTCCGGCGCATCATATATGAGGTTGCAGTAGCCGTTGATGTCCGTAGTGCAGTTGTATACGGGGAAAAGCGAGGAATTGAACAGCATTACAAGCGCATTCGCAGCCGAGCCTATATTCGCATCCTTCACGTGTATTGTGAAATTAGTCGCGTTCGGATAGAACGAATTGTTCCTGTAGATTGATGAATAGTCCGGCTGTATCTGGTCGATGATGAGCTGCCTCTTGAGCAATACGGAAATATTATGTGTGCTTGTGGAGGTGTTGTAGTAAAGGTATGCGTTATTGTCAATGATGCAGCTCACATTATGTATCCCCGCAAGCTCAGAGGAGGTGACCCATTGCCATTCCGTTGTGCCGTTGACCGTGGTATTTGTGGTTTGCTGCAGCCCGCCGTCCTTGAAGAACTCAACCGGGTAATTGGTGATGTTTGCATTCGTATCGTTGTCAATCACCTGGCAGATTACGGGTATGATGGAGCCTGCAACATCCTCCGTGCCGTTTGCAGGCGTAATTATGGTTACGCGGCTCCAGCCCCTGATGTATAGGGGAGTTGAGTTGGTGCCGTTTTCGTAATATTGCCTCGAGGCATTCGTGTAAATCGTGGTGCCTCCGAGCTTGTAGTTTTTTGGCACGGTCCAGTTTGCAACGTAATTTGTTGCCAGCAGCCTGGTGGTCTCGTTGTACCAGCTTATTGTCGCATCGGTGATGTTGCTGCTGCATTCGTCCCTGATCGATGCGCTTAACGTCTGGTTGCGGTTCCGCAGTGCGATCCCGCCTGCAAAATTGGGCAGCACGGCAGTGTAAAGCTGGCCGTTAACGGTCAGGGAAGTATTGCTTGAATTGACATCCTTGTAGCACGAGTCAACGGTTTGCGCGTACCAGTATTGGATGCCCGCATTTGTAGTGCAAACTGGGTCATGCTGGATGGTGCAATTGCCATCCGTTGTTGCGCAGGTATAATTCGTGCCGTATTGTGAATTGTTCAGCGTGACGTATATGGTTGCCGCAGTGCCGTCTGGGTATATGCCGTAGTCCGAATCGTATATCCTTGCCTTTAAGGTTGCGATATCGGTTCCAATCCTTCTTATGGAGGTGTTGCTCGATGCATCAATCGTAACTGTGACGTCATCCTTTTCGGTCGTGAATGTCTTGACTTGGGTCGTGTCGTTGTAACCGAACGGGTCCTGCGTCGTGAAGTAGTAATAATTGGTTCCCATGTCGCCGCAGGTGAAGTGGTGCTCGAATGTGGATGTGTTGGTGCCGCCGCCCGCGATGGTATAAACTATGCGCGAATCAATCGGGGCGAATGACACATTGTCGAGGCTCTTCCAGAGCGTGACGTTGTTCGGGTTTGTATCCGCATCCGTGACGGTAACCGTGAAAGTGTAAAGCCTTCCCCAGCCGTCTGATGTTGGGGAGACAGAATCAAAAGAAAGCGAAGGCGTGCTTCCTAGGAAGAAAGCCCATCCTTTCATTGTTGAATTCGAGATGTAGTAGTTCTTCGAAGCTGAGAACGTTATGTTGTAATAGCCCATGGGCCTGTTCGAGGAATCCCAAGTGCAGTTGTAATAGCCGCCTCCCTGGGTTATTGCGGTGCAAGTTACCGGTTGGAGGGAGCCTGTGCGCACGCTGAATGAGGGGGTTGCACCGGAAACAAGGGAGCATTCATCATAGAGCGAAACATTCATCGGCACCCGGTCTCCCCTAAGGAAGCCGTCACCCTCTGGAAAGGTGATGAACGGGTAAAGCGGCGCGTTCAGCGTGACGGAGTAATTGCTGGAGTTGGTATTCTTGTAGCACATGTTGCCCGTTGTGCCGCCCTTCCATTTCTGGACTGCGGCAGTATAGCTGCACGTGGGGTCGAATTGGTAGTTTGCATAGCCGCTGGCATTTGTGGAGAGCAGCGTTCCGTCGTCATAAAGGGAAGTGTTGGTTGTAATCCACATTGTGATGTTCCAGCCTAGCCCGAGGTATTCGTCCTTGTCCGTGTCCCTCACAAGAATCGAAAGCATGCTTGATGCGCTCGCGTTCCTTTGGATGGTAGATCCGTCACCAATTGCCATCGAAAGGTTGACATCATCCGCTTCGAGGCTGAAATTGCCGAAGGTGGAATTGGTGACATATCCCCTTGAATCAGTTGATTCGAACCGGAAGTTCCAGCTCCCAATGTCGGAGCAGGATAATGCGCCAGAATAAATTGAGAGGTTCACGAGCTGGTTCGAGGGAGCGACAACTGTTGTGAAATTATATAGCGTCCAGTCCTCTGTGTCGTTTTTCTTTGCAAAGAGCCTGACAGTGTTGGTGTCCGCATCGTCATCGGTCACAATTACGGAGAATCTGAATTCTTCACCCCAGCCGCCAAGCGTCTTCAGCGCAGTTGCATTGGAGAACAGCGGGGTGGTTTCCAGGAAGAAGCTTTCATAATACTTGAAGGTGTTGTTCGCATGGTAGTAGGGCTTGGAGGAGTTCATCGTGACGTCATACCACTGGTAAAGCAGGTTGGAAGTATTGAAGATGCACTGGTAATTGCCGTTAAGTGGATTCGTGACTGGCGAGCATGCATATATAGCGGCAGTTGCATTGTGGATCGGGTTCAAGCTTACATTGGCAGAGCCGATGTCAAGCCCGCAATCATCAAGAAGCGTGGCCTGAATGGTAACGTTGGAACCCTTTGAAACTGTAGAACCCTGGGGCGAAGTGATCGCATTTGAAAGGTAGCCAATAACAGTTAAGTTCATGTAATTGCCGGGAGCAGTTGCGTTCGTGGATTTGTAGCATGCATCATCAATTATCCCTGCAGTCCATATCTGGTTCCCTACAAAATAATCGCAAGTTGCAGAGAATGGCAATGGGAGATGGCCTGAAGAATTTGTCTGCGTGCTATTTTCCTGCAGATTACTGCCGTCAGTTGTAACCCAGAATTTGCCACCCACTCCGGCTACTGCATAAGATGAATTGTCGATATTGTAAACCCTCACTACTAGCGGCCACAGCTGCGACGACCTGTTGATGACGCTGTTGTTCCCGTAAACTATGGAAACATTGATATCGTTCTTCTCGACCTCATAATTGGTGCTCGGGATCGTACTTTCCACGTTGGTGCCGTCATTAAGGTTGAAGAAATACAGGGTATTGCTGCTGATGTCGCCACATGTGAAAGTCGTGACATTTATTGTGCACTGGCCGCCTCCGGAAATGTTCATGCTTCCTTTTGACACGTTGGTCGAGCCTCCGTTTGTGGAAGTGAAGAGCGTGCATAGCACGGTATCCCCTTGCGGATCGCTGATATCAACGGAGAAGCTGAAGCGCTCGCTCCAGCCTCCGAGCTCGGGAGTGACATTCTGGTTCGAGTAAAGCGGAGGGGTATTCACGAACTCCGTCCAATTGTAGAAGGTAGTGACATTGCTCAGAAAGCCGCTTTCCGATGAATTGATCTTAAAGCTCCAGTTGCCTCCTTGGTGGAAAGAGGTGTTGAGCGTGCAATTGAACATTCCGCTGCCCATGTTCTCAACCGGGGAGCAAGTTTCGAGAACGTCATCCGGCGAGATCAGTTGTATGCCCACTGTTGCAGCAGGGCGGACATCAAGGCACTCCGATGTTGCATTTATGCTTATTGTCAGGTTGTTTGCTACAGGGACTTGCGTGCCATACGGCGGGAATATTACGGGATTCTCGAGCTGACCCCTTACTGTGAACGAATGCGTCCCGGATTCGTTGATGTCTTGGTAGCACTTGTTCCCCAATGTGCCCGCGAACCAGTTTTGGGCCTGCGAGCTGTAGGAGCAGCTGGGGTTGAAATAATTGGTTGCAAAGCCGTTTGAGTCCGTAAGCGAAATGTTCCCCGAATCATACGAGGAGCCGTCGGTTGTGATCCAGAATGAGACGTTCAGGTTAGCGGGAACGTACGCATTGCTGTGCACATCGTAAACCCTTGCCCTGAAGGTGCCGTTGCCGTTGCCTTCCCTGTCGATGGTCTGCCCAGCGCCTGTTGAGAACTGCACTTGCACCAGTTCTTTTGTTATAGTAAACGAGCCCTCCTCGGTCTCATTCGTATTGTTGTTGCTGGAATCTGTTGCATTGAACTTGAAGTAATTCACTTCAATGTCGTCGCACACGAAGCGGTGCCTGAACGAGACGGAAGTGGGGTTGGTATAGGCAACAGTAGTCTGGTTGTAAAGCACCCAGCTCCCTCCTGCACCAATTTTCTTGAAGAAGTAGATTGTGAAATTATCTCCTTCGATGTCATTCGCAGTAACGGTGAAAGTCCAAAGCCTTCCCCAGTCATCAGAGACCGCATCCACCTGCGGGTTGGTAAGCGATGGCTTTGCAGTGAGTATGAAGCCGTTGTAGTTCGTCACTTGGGAGGAATTGTAGTAATCCATTGTGGAATTCATTGTGACGTTGTAATTCCCAACTTGCAGGTTTTCGGTATCCGTTCCGGGGATGGTGCAGTTGTAATACCCGCTGAGCTCGTCATAAACCGGCGTGCAACTGTATGTGCTGCCTCCGGCACTCAGCTGTGCGGAAAAGGTAACGGCGGTCTGATTAACGGGATTGGGGCATTCGTCTTCAACCAGCCCACGCAGGTCAATGCCCTGGCCGCGGTAAAATTTCTGCCCGGTTGGCTGCGTCAAGGTCACGTTCAAGTCGGTAGTGATGTTGAAATCATATTCAGTAGTGTTTGCCAGCTTATAGTCGGGGCTTTCAAACAAAGTGATGTACCAGTTCTGGTCGCCTGCGCCGAAAACGCAATCCGGATCGAAATCAGTTTTGTTGAGGTAGCCGTTCGGGTCGGAATAAAGGTCGTAAAATTGGGTGTATGCTGAGCCGTTCGTTGTAACGTTTACTCGGCCGAGCAGCCCGCCTCCGAGGTAACTGAGCCCTTGCGCATCAACATCCCTGGCACGTACGGTGAAAACTCCCTGGTCGGTGGTTGACCTCCTTATCGAGAGATTTGCTCCCCAAATGAGTTCCAGCAGTATGTCATCTTTTTCTACAGTATAATTCGTGTAATTGGTCTGGTAGGGCGCGTCGCTATTCGTGGCGTTCCATTTGAACGTGTGGTTCCCTTTTGCAGTATTTACCCCGAATGAATAGTTGAAGGTTACAAGTGTGCCCGAGCCATTTGCAGTTGTTGTATATATGTTCGTCTCCGCCTGCCCTATTTTGCTTTCCCACAGCCTGACGGTTACTGTATCGCTGTCGGGCTCGTCCACCATTACCGAGAACGTGAAATTCTCGCTCCAGCCCCCTAGTGTAGGCGTGACGTTGTAATTGTATAGTATGGGAATGCTTGAGATTATGAAGTTCGAAAGGGTGGTGTTCGCTCCCAGATTGTAATATTGCTTCGTTGCATTTGTTGTGATGTTATAAGAGCCGTAAGGCCTTCCGGTCGTATTGAAAGTGCAATTGTAGCCGCCATTCGCCTCGTCGTTCACTTGCGAGCATATCACGTTAGTGGTGGAGCGGGATGCGTTGAACAGAACGGTTGCGGAAGTGACCGGAATGGAGCAGTCGTCAGAAACGTTGGCCCGGAGCGTTATGTTATTCCCTATAACATACCGCTGGGAATTGAGCGGTGAAAGGAAACGGATGTTCAGGTCTCCTACGACCGTGACATTGAAATCGGAGGAATTCGTGTAGCTGTAGCAGATGTCTGTCATCCCTCCCTTCCATACCTGTTTCGCTGCGGAATAGCCGCAGGAGGGGTTGAAATACACTTGCGCATAGCCGCTTGCGTTTGTTGTTGTTTGGTTGCCGGAATCAAACAATGCCGCATCATTGGTCGCCCAGAAGGTGATGTTCGCATTATTCACGTAAGTCTGGTTTTCCGTGTCGTAAACCCTTACTGAAAGGTAGGCGGCGGCGCCGTTCCTGTTTACGGAGGTCTCGTTTCCCGCCGCATAAATCACATTTACGTTTGAGGAAGTGAGGTTCGGGCCTTCGGCAACCGAAGTATTGAATGCATTCGTGGGCTCTGCGTTCAGGATGTAGAATTTGAAGAAGTTGTCCGTGCCGATCTCCTCGCACGTGAAATCATGAACCTGGACGGTGCAGTTTCCAGAGCCTGCAACGGAGTTCATTCCCTTCAATTTCCAGGTGGAATTCCCGTCAATTGAAACGAAAAGCGTGCATGTGACATTGTCGCCCGCAGGGTCGTAGATCTGAACCGAATAATTGTAGGCGCGGGTCCAGCCTGCTTGTGCAATGCTGACTGAAAGGTTCTCCGCTGTTGCGGTGACGTCGCGCAAATAGAACCATTCATCATAAGTTGTGGAGTTGGAATTGAAATATGCCCTGCTCGAGTTGAATTGTATCGAATAATTCCCCTGCTGCTTGTTGTTCGAATCCCATGTGCAGTTGTAGTAGCCATCATTTTCATCATTTATCTGGTTGCAGGAATAAATCGAATTGTTCGCGGAAACGATCCTCACCGATGTAGTCGTGCCATTTATTCCGCCCTCCATTTGGCAGTCAGATGTCTCATTAAGCCTTACGAGTATCTGGTTGGATTTGTTGAAGTGCTGCTGCTCAGTTGGGTTGAGGATGGTGTTCTTCAGCTGACCATATACGTCAATTGTAAAGTTTGCAGAGAATTTGTTCTTGTAGCACGCATCATTATCTACTGCCGCAGCCCACTTCTGCGGCATTGCATAGTAGTTGCAGGTCGCGCCGAAGTAATAGGAAGTGTTGCCTAAGGAATCAGTTGTGTTTTGGGAGCCGGAATCGAAATTCTCGCCATCGGTTGAAACGTAGAAAACAGTTCTCGTTCCGTTTCCGACAGAGACCGTGCCGCGGTCAGTATCATATATTGCAACTCTGAGTAGTTCGGTGCTCGAACCTTCGCGTGTCGCGTTCTTCGCATCCCCTTCTATGTAAACGAGCGACACGTCATCCTTGTCAACAGTGAAAGTAGAGCCAGTTACCTCCGTAGTCTGGCCGAACCTGTTGGTTGCATTGAATTTGAATTGCGATGTTCCCGCAGGGGTCACGTCGCCGCAGCTCAGGGTTTCGGGGAATGAGAGCGTCCCATAGCTCGTGCCCTGGCATTGCTGCGTTTCAATTGCAACCCATGAGTAAGAGGAGTTGAGGCGCTTGTAAAGCGTGACGTTGAATGCCTCATTGTCATTCTGCTTGCAGTCCACTTGGAAAGTCCAGGATTCGCCCCATCCCGCTGTGACATGGTTGACCTGCGGGGAAGTAAGGTCGGGATTGATTATTATCCTGAAGCCGGGAGCGCGGGTTCCGTTGTACGAATGGTAATAGCCCTTTGAGGCGATTGCGGTTACGTTATAGCCGCCATAAACCTTCCCGTTTGTATCGAAAGAATAATTGTACGTGCCGTTGCCTAAATCCGTGATCCCAGAAGTTATGGAATAGTTCTGCTGCTCGCCGAACAGGTATATCGAGGTTGTCGCCCCAGTGATATTCAAGTAGCACTCATCCCTCGCATTGAATGAGATCGGAACGATGCTGGTGCGGTTGTATGCCTCCCCATTCGGCACGGAAATGGTTGAAGACATATTGCTCCAAAGGGTTATGTTGTAAGCAGTGGTGTTGATGGACTTGTAGCACGTATTGCCGACTGTGCCAATCTTCCATTTCTGCAGCCCTACAAGGTAACTGCACGTTGCATCGAAGGTGGAATTGAAGAAGCCGTTTGAAAGCGTGCTCAGCCCTACTCCCGAATCATATTCCGAACCGTTTGTTGTGATCCACCTCCTTCCTGAAGCCTGCCCCAACGGCAAATACTGGTTGAGGTCTACGTCGAAAACCCTTACGGAGAAAGTCGTTGATTCGGTGTTGTTCCGGTATTGAGTTGTTGCATTGCCAGTAATGTAATCAAGACGTATGTCATCTTGCTCAACTGTGAAATTCTGCACCCCTGCGGTAGTTACCAGCCCTGAAGAGTCGGTTGCATTCCACATGAAATTCCATTCTCCCAAATCATCCGGTGCGGGGCATGAGAAGTCCGTCTTTGAATATGAGAAAACAGTATTATTGCAGTCGCTGTTGCACGTTGGGGAGGCAACAAGCGTCCATGAGCCGCTGCTTACGGGTTTTATATACAATGCGCCGGTAACTGAATCGCCATCCTCATCCACCAAGGTCGCATAGAAAGTGAAGTTCTCCGAGTAGCCGCCTGTGCTTCCCGCGTCCCCGTCATTGGTGGAAGTGTTCACAACCGGATTGGTAAGGACTGGCGAGGTTTGGACGCGGAACGCATTCAGGAACAGGGTGGAGTTTACGTTGTAAAGCGCCTTGGAGCTTTCAGCTGTGATGTTGTAGTATCTTGCATCGAGGCTGGTGGTGTTGAGGCTGCAGTTGTATACCCCATCCGATTGGTTGAGTATGTTTGTGCAGTAATAGGTGTTCGGGTCGCGGGTGTAATTGTAGCTTATTGCCAAGCCGGTTGGAAGCACCGCACTGCACTCGTCCGTCACGTTCAGGCTTATTGTCACATTGGTGCCGCGGTAATAGTTCTCCCCTTGAGGGGTAAGCATGGAAT
>JBDRLB010000053.1:0-26665 GCA_043813365.1 Microcaldota archaeon
TACCAGGCATTCCGTTTCCTCCTCTCCTTCCTCGGGAATGCGGTTTTAGCGCTTATTTGCATGCTCGCTTCAATTCTCCTCATCAGCCCGATTGACGCAGAAAGCGTTCTCCTAGCAGCGCTCATCTCAGCCATTTCATTCTTCTCCCTCCGCTTCCTCTCCTCCTACCGCACGTATTCGCTTTCCAATGCAAAGGAAAGGCCCGCCATGCTCATACAAATTTCCGCAATTTCTCTTTTCATACTCGTTGCAACCGCAGCATCCGCCATGCTTTCAATGAATACGCACAAATTTTCCACAACTAAAACTGCCGGGTATGATTTCCCGCTTGAAACCGCTCCGCCCTCCCAATCGCCTTTGGATTCGATGCTTGACAAGGCAATTGGAGCTGCGCCTGTACAATCCGAAATGAAGCAAACCATTGGCGGAACTTCCCCATCTGCAACTCCCCAGCCGTTGCCCAATGAGCTGGAAACGCGCATCTGGTTCCTCCCTAAAAACAGCAAGCCCTGCATCATCCTCGGCACTGAATACGTCCAGACCTTCTTCCCGACTTTCTCGTGCTATGTGGAATCTCCCGAAGGAAGGAAGCGCATTTTCTGCCCGGTTTACATCTCATACGACCAATTCCCCAACAAAGGGGAAATAGAGCTGCTTGGCACGGGCTCATGCGAGGGCAAAGCAGCGGCAACAGTCGCTCAAGGAGGCTTTTCGGACATCACGAGGGAATAGGTTTTGCCATATGGATTTAAGCATCATTTCAAGTGACCTTGCTGTCGCAGTCTCCGCCAACCCCCGATTTTCAAGCTGCCTCGTTCTTTACAGGAATGCGAATTCCGACCTCCTTTCAATTTGCAAGGAAAGCTCGGCTGATTTTTTCAGCCGCATTTTCTCTTCCGAGGGCCCATTCTGGAAAATCTACTCCGAAACCGGCACCGGCCATTTCCCCAGCAGCTCCGAATACCTCTCCTTCATCGCAGGAAGGATGTATTTCTGCATGAACATGGAAAAGAAATGCCTCTCCTTGGGGGGCGGGAAGGAGCTCTCATTCGAAAACGGCCGCATTTCTGAAAAAAACCCTCCCGCTGCTGAAAATCTGCTCCTGAAAATAACCTCCCCAATCAACATCCTCTCCGATTCCCTCCAGCTTTCCCTCCTTCCCCTGTTCATCCGGGAAAAATTGGGCGATTTCTCAAATTTCCGCAAAGCCGCCGTTCAATTCCACCATGAGCACTCCGGTGCGATCACTGATTATGCGGGCACTGCGGCAAAAGCAATGGATGGCGCTGTTGCCTCCATGGAATACTCCTTCGCGTCCTCGCTGGCAGCTTCGTTCAAGGTGCGCATGCCTGATTCAGACGCCTGGAAATCATGCGAGGCGGAGCAGCTTTCCGGCATGCTTTCCGAGGGGCTGGAGGATGAGGCGGCATCGCAATTCGGCTTCTACTCCCCCGAACCGTATGATCTAAGTGCAGTCCGTTTCCACGAGAACCCCAAATCCATCCTTCCTCCCCCGTTCCCCAGGGACCCCTACGCCAGATGGCGCGAGAACTCCAAATTCCTGTGCATGCGCTATTTGGGAATACTGCGCGGTGCCTATCTGGGGGCAGCTGGCGCAGCAGGGATGGGAAATGAAATTTTCCATCTGCGGCTTCCTGAGCTTCCCCTAGCAATTGAAGACCCTTCCAAAATGAAATCACTTGCAAAAGAAAGGCTTCTGCAGTACGAAAAAAACTCCCTTCTTCAGCTTCCCAATACGCTCATTCATTTCGCCGGAAAATGGCAGGAAGAAATTGCACCTCCAGAATTATCCGGCACGCCTGCAGGCGCCGCCCTTGATGCCGAAGCAGAAGTTGTTTTCATCAACACGCAAAAGTACTACCCCAAAAAAACAGCAGGCAAAATCATCCTCTCACGGACCTTCTCCCCAAGCCTCGCGTCCCTTCTTCCCAACTCGAAGGGCATCATCTCCGAAACCGGCGGGGTGCTTAGCCATACCGCAATAATTGCCCGCGAGCTTTCCCTTCCGTGCATCGTGCAGCTCCGGGGCAGCCAATTGCTGAAGGAGGGCATGAGAGTGAAAATTGATGGAAAAACCGGCAAAATCTTCATCATTGCTCAAAAATGACGCTTAAGCAAAAAATTAATATTCCTGAACACGCTGATCCCTATATGGACCTGGACAAGCTGGATAAGATTTTCTGGATTGCATTCATCACTGCAATAATCGTCATCTACCTCTGGCTCCGATCCATTTTCGGCTGATTAGGCTTTCACTTAAGCATTCCAAAATCGATATATTAAGCAGATAATCAATATTTTCAGTGATCCTTATGGAACTCAAGATTGAAAGGAAGAAGAAAATAAGCATGAGGAACATAGCGGTACTCTTTATGCTGCTGATAGCCGTCTGCTTATTGTTTTACAACAACGTTTTAACGTTCACAAGCGTCCTTTCCACTCAGCAAGGGGAATTCGAGCCCACTCCGGGCCCGCCGCTGCTCAGTTCGGGAACAGGTGACCAGCAGGATGAAAAAGCAGCCATACAAGAGGATGCGGATGTTCTCCGCTCAACCGCGCCTGAAATCGCCCCTCTTGGAGCTCCAGCAGCAGCCAAGGCATTCAAAACCGAAACAGTGCAGGAAAAAGGGGTGTTGCAAGATCCCGCAATCTACTACGGTGCGATAGCGCTGCTCGGCCTGATGCTCGTAACCAACATTTTTAAAGTGTCCTTCCAGTCCTCGGCTGTTTTCGATTCCGACATTTTCAAGACGCTCTCATCCGAAACGCGCGTTGAGATGCTCTACTCCTTGCAGCAAAGGAGGAAAACCCTTTCCGAATTAGCTGCAGGTTCCAACATTTCCCTTCCCGGAGCAAAGCAGCACCTCGAACTGCTGGAATCCAAGGGTTTGGTGAAGAAGATGGACGAGGGCCGCAAGTGGAAGTACTACGAGCTCACCTCGCAGGGAAGGTCAATAATCGCCGAAAGGTTTGCCTAAAACGTAGATGATGGATTGCCTGCTCTCAATTAGTCTTATCCCCTTTATTTATGGTGATAAAGCAAGCGGCAGCGTGAACTCCAAATAGAACTCAATAGCCGTCACCGCTATGAGTACCGCAATGAAAGTCACGAAAAGCATAATAAGCACTTTGGGCGTCTTCTCGTATTTCCTCTCGATGTAATCGTAAAGGAAGGTCATCAGGAAAACCAGCGGGAAAATCACGAAGGTCACGATTAGGGACAGCAGGAATATCAGCCACAGCTGCGTAAGCACGAATGAAAGGGTGAAAGTAACCATACCAAATGGTTAGGTTTAGCTGGATTAAAACCTTTCGATTCCGTTTATAAATTCTGGCTGCATAACCGCCTAACAAGGTGCAATCAAATGCGGATGATGACCCATTACCTATTAGGAGCGACCATTCTCGTATTCATACTGCAAGTCTTATTCGGGGCGCCATTCAATTCGTTCTTCTCCCTCACGCCCTCCCTGCTTTTGCAGCAGCCCTGGACCCTTGTCACTTCCATGTTCTTACATGGCAGCGTGCTGCACATCTTCTTCAACATGTTCGGTTTGCTCATGTTCGGCCCCTTCCTCGAATCGAAGATCGGAAGGAACAATTTCCTGCTTGTATATTTCGCATCCGGCATTTTGGGCAGCATCGGCTTTGCAATTACATCCGGCTTCGGAAACATTCCGGTTGTTGGAGCATCAGGCGCGATTTACGGAATACTTGGCTGCCTCGCTTTGCTCCAGCCGAACCTCACCGTGCTCGTATTCTTCTTCCCGATGCCCATCTACATGGCCGCGATTTTCTGGTTCTTCATCGAGTTCTCCAATGGAATTGGCGATCTTCAGCCCGGCATTGCCAATTTCGCGCACGTCTTCGGCTTGGTGGGAGGCCTCCTTGCCGGCTATTACCTCAAGAAGAAAATCATCCGGAAGGGCCACTGGCTGCATGAATGATTCTCCCTCAAGCAAAAGGTATTAATCCGTTCCCTGAGTTCTTGCTTTGCGTGAGTGATTATGAGCATCTTCAAGGGCTACGACATCCGGGGCATTTACAAGGAGACAATTGATGAGAAAGTCGCATCCGAAATGGGAAAGGCATTCGCAGCTTTCCTTTCAAAACGCGAATTGCCGAACAAAACCATTTACTTGGCAAGGGACAACCGCCCCTCCTCTTTAAGTTTGCGCAACTCTTTCTGCGATTCCCTCCTTTTTGCAGGTTACGATGTGATCGACATAGGCATTGCCGCCACTCCTGTTCTGCAATTCGCAATTTCCGCAAACAAGGCTGCCGGAGCATGCATGATCACCGCCTCCCACAACCCTCCGCAGTACAACGGCTTCGAGATGTACCTAAAAAACCTTCCTTTAATGAGCGCCCAAATGCAGGAAATGGAAAAAATCTACAACTCCCGCAAATTCATCCGCTCCGAAAAGCAGGGCCACGAGCTGAAAAAGCCCATTGACGGCGAATACATTGCCGATTTGCAAAAACGCATCCACTTGAAACGGAAGCTCCGGGTTGTGATTGATTCCGGCAACGGCACCTGCGGCCCTATTGCCCACGAGCTTCTGAAGTGCATGGGCTGTGAAGTAGTTTCCCTATTTGAGGATATGGAAAGCGCGTTCCTCAACCACATAGCAGATCCCCACAACCCTTCCAATTTGAAATGGCTTTCTGAAGCGGTAATCGAGCAGCAGGCGCATCTCGGCATTGCTTTCGATGGCGATGGCGACCGTGCAGGTTTCGTTGATGAGAAGGGGAAAATAATCCGCGAGGACGACGTCTGCATCCTCTTCCTTCGACATGAGCTCGAAAAAAGAAAGGGCGCTATTGTTTATGATCTCAGGCTCTCCAACGCCGTTCCAGAAGAGGCAAAAAAACTGAAAGGGAAGCCGATAATAAGCAAAGCAGGCCGCATAGCAATCCGTGACAACCTCATTTCCAATAAGGCACTATTCGGAGGGGAGGTTTCCGGCCACTATTTCTTTGCAGATCATTTCGGATTCGATGACGGCATTTACGCCGGAACAAAAATGATCGAAATCGCAAGCGGAATGCGCGAAAAGCTTTCAGATGCTGTCAAAAAGATGCCCCACTACCCCTCCACTCCCGAACTGCGGCTCCATTGCGACAATGAGAAAAAGCACGCCCTCGTGCAAAAAATTACCGCTCTCCTCAGGAAGAAATACGGAAAAAAGGTTCTCACAATAGATGGCGTCTACCTGAAACTGGAGAATGCATGGGGCTTGCTGCGGGTTTCCAACACGGAACCTGCAATAACACTGCGCTTCGAAGGAAGCACCTGCAAGCATTTGAAGGAAGTTTACGCAATTTTCTCCAAACTGCTCAAGGACGAGGGCATAAAGCTTCCTGCTTAGAAGTGATTCCATGATCAAAATCAAGGGGTTGAAGGACCTTTTCGAGCTCGGGACGATGATTTCCTCCGTTGCAATATTCTTCCTGATGCTCGCTACGACTTTCTTCAATTCCAGCTTCCCCTTCTTCATGAAAGCTGATTCTGAAATGCTGTGGGCATCCACCATCATGTACCTTTTTGTTGTCATGTGGGCTCCCAATCGCACTGTCAGGACAACAACCGGCCAGGCGAGGCTTAACATCATCCCATTCCTCATAGTGTTCATTTTCTTCCCCCTCTGGTACTACTTCCTCGTTGGCGAGCAGGTTTATGCAAAGATATTCGTGCTGCTGCCCATCCTCCTCATGGGCCTTAAGGTAATTTACATCAATTTGAAGGAGAAGATCACCAAAGCAGAGGTAGAGGCGCAGAAACCCTACTGGTTCGCGAAGGGGTTCGGCCTTCTCGCATGGCTGGCTTGCCTTGCAATCTGGGCATTAATTGAAACGATGGGCTACTCCCTTTTGAAGGAAAGCGGGCTCCTCCAAATGGCATTCAGTCTGCTCCTTTCCTTCTGGTACCTTGCGCTTGCCTACCAATCCTACATGATGCTTTCCCCAGCCGGAGGAAAAATCACATTGGATGAAATGATGGACGAGCGCCCCAAATTGGGCAGCGATTAGAAAACAATCGGATATTGCCTACTTCCCCACTTTCCTTACAATTCCTTTTATCGCGTCAACTTCCACCAAATCGCCGTCATGAAAAACTTTGGTCGCGATTTTCGTCCCTACAATGCACGGGATGCCGAATTCCCTGCTAACAATTGCCGCATGCGACAGCAGCCCTCCCTCATTTGTTACAATAGCAGCAGCCTTTTCCATTGCTGGAACAAAAGCGGGCACCGTGCTAGGCGCAACCATTACGTCCCCCTTCTTCACTTTCTCCAGCTCATTGATGCTGTTCAGCACTTTCACAGTCCCCTTTGCAATCCCCGGCGAAGCGCTAGTGCCTCTTACTTCGGTTATGTGCGAAAACACCTCCTCCACCTGCTTTTCCTTCCCGTAATATTTCCGGAGCTCCTCCCCTTCCATCAAAACGACTTTCCCATTCTCCATAAGGAGCGCGGAATTCTGGTACCTCTCCGCAATGCGCTTCCGGAATTCCTCATTGCACTTCTTCCCCTGCTTCAGCCCCTCCACGATTTCCGGGTAAATCAGCTCAATTACCTCTTCATACGTTAGCCCCAGCCTTTTTCCTATCTCCTCCCACAAATTCATCGCAAAATGAGCAGTATACCCCCAGATTTCATCATTATAATATGAGAAC
Organism: Microcaldota archaeon; assembly: GCA_043813365.1. Classification (GTDB taxonomy): domain Archaea; phylum Micrarchaeota; class Micrarchaeia; order Norongarragalinales; family SBBD01; genus JACRGC01. The sequence goes on from JBDRLB010000053.1 coordinate 6,701, forward strand.
CAAATCCATTCCCTTATTGTTTTCAGCCGTATCATCTCCCCTTCCGTGAATGCCAGCTCCTTCTCCATTATTTTCTGCTCCTTCACATGCGAATTCTGCTCCTCCAGCCGCCTCGATTCGTTCTCCACTCCCTTCTCCACAAGCTGCTCGATGCGTTCCATCAGCTTTTTTGCATCATACGGTTTCCCATAGAAAACATACCTTCCCATATGCCCGAATTTCCTTGCATGCTCCGCAATTTCCTCCTCCTTCAGCGTTTTCTCCGCATGCTTCCTCGCCAATTTTGCAATTGATTCCCTTTCCAGTTTCAGCGCATACTCCCTCTCAATTGCAAGCAGCTTCTTGATCATCCCTGCCTGCTTATGCGGGTCCTTCTCCCTTTTTTCAACGATCTGCGCCACGGAATCCGAATAGAATTTGTTGACTAAAATGTAGCTATAAGTTGGAGCGCCGATTCCCCTGTAGCATTTTGCAAGCTCTTCAAATAGCGCAAGGATTTTAGAATTTTCCATTTCCCGCAGATCCATCCCATTGATCCTGTCAACAACTTTCCTCATTTCCGTAATCGAATCCACCGCCTTCCTCCCGATTTTCAGCATGTATTCCGGATCCTTTTCGAGGCTCTTCCGCATCCTCTCCCCGAAAGTTGCGATCTCAGCGGCATCCATCCATCTCGCGCTGTCAAACTGCCTCCATCTCGAAATTCCCATCTCCTCCCCATATAGCTCCCCGAACCCGCCTTCGGCCATTCCCCTGGCAACAAGGTCCATGCTGAGCACTGCATGGTTCCTTCCCCTCCTTGCTATTTCCTCCCACTCAATTTTTCCCATTTCGTCCTCTCCCCCACAATCCGCCCATTGGATTTTTCCAGCATACTCCCCAATTACAGATTCAATTCCCCATCAGTTCCGCTTTCAGTTTCAGCACTCCCCTTAGCATCCGTGTAGTGTCGCCGATTTTCACCTTCCCCTCCTTCTTATGGTGCCATTCTATACCAATCTCCCTGATTTTGAATCCTTTCCTTTTAGCTTTAACAATCAGCTCCACGTCCCACTCAAAATCCCGCAATTTCATGAGCGGCAACAGTTCCATCGCCGCTTCCTTCCCAATTCCCTTGAACCCGCACTGCGTATCCCTTATTCCCAAACCAAACAGCAGATTAACAAGCGTGTTGAACGAATAGCTCGCAAACCTCCTCCTCAGCGGCACCTTCCCGTAAATGTCCGAATCCGGATGCGCCCTGCTCCCAATCACCAACTCGCATTTTTCAAGCTCATGAAGCATTTTCGGTATTTCCCTAGCAGGAATTGCGCCATCCGCATCATAAGTGATGATTTCCTTCCCCCTTGCCAGTTTGAACCCCTCCATCAGTGCGCCTCCCTTCCCCAGCCTTTTTGGGAAATGCCTCAGCCTCAAAGAATGCTCCCTGCTCTCAAACTCCCTTACCTTTTGCGCCGTCCTGTCGCTCCCATCATCAACCACGAGCACCTCATACTCCCTTTTCCTGAAATGCTTGTGCAAAAAGAAGAATAGCGCCTCCAGCGTCTCCTCAATGCGGTTCTCCTCATTATGCGTTGGAATCAGCAGCGTGAACATATCTTAAAAGGAGAAAACTCAACTATTAAAATCTCGTTGTTTTATATGCTTTCCAGAAATTGCCAGCGGTATCCTTATGGTCAAAGACGTCACACCCGACATTTGGAAGATGGAAGGCGGGAAGCGCAAAACGTGGTGGTGGTGGTTCTGGCTGTTCTTCTTCAACAACCCGGAAAAACCCAAAGAGCCCAGGCAGCTCATGATCTTATGGAGCAAGAAGCGCGAGCGCCACATTCTGTGCAACGATGTCATGCTCGACATGAACGAGGATGTGCACCGCAGCGGAAACGAACTGGAATTTTCCGGCGCCACCGCTGCCTGGTTCTATGACGGGAAGAAGATGCACGAGGATTTCGTGGTGACTCCCTCGAGATTGCAGCTCTCCGGCTCCAAAAGATCGCTTTCCGCAAAAGAGAGCTCCTTCTCCCAGAAAGGCGACCAATTTACAGTTAAAATAAGCGGCAAGCAGGCTTCCATTGATTTCAAAATGCAGCAGGACCCGGATTTCCCGCCCTTCCATAAAGACAGCCATTTCCTCGATCGCATCGGATACAACATCCTGAAGATCAACCGCCTTAATCTGAGCGGGAAAATAAAATCGAAAGGCAGTATCCAGACAATAGCCGGAACCGCCTACTTCCAGAAAGTATTCGTGAATGGGATAGTGATCCCGTGGCAATGGGGCATGGTTCACTTCCATAACGGCTCCATCATCACCTACAACATCGGGAGGCTGGGGCATTCCCTTTTTGCGGAGCACCACCAACCGCTGGACATCAAATTGCGCAAGAAGCTCGAATTCTACGACGCAAAATCAAACATGAAGTACTTCTTCAGGAACGTCCGCATCCGGCGCACTCCGGGGAAACTGCCGTCCTTCACCTTGGATGCGAAATCCCGTGAGGCCGAACTGCACATTGAGCTCAACTCCTACTCCCGCGCCCTCTGGAGGCTCCAGAAAAGCCGGCGCCATTCAATTAACACGCTCTACTACCACGAATTCTGCGTTTCCGCAAAAGAATTCCGCTTAAAAACCTCCGACGGCAGAATGATTACGCTTCATGAGACCGGGCCCGCAGTGGGGAACTGCGAGGACTCGAAAGGAATGATGATTTGACCCATAAGGATGATTAAATGGCGGAAAAGGAAAAAATAGCTGCATCGGAGCTCCTTTCCGAACATGTGAGGTCCAGTGATCACGTTCTCGTGATAGGCCCCAACAACAGCCCCCTCTGTGACCCTTCTGCGATGTTCCTCTCCATGCATATGCATGGAGGCAAAGGCACTTTGACGCTCCTTGACAACAAATCGCCGACCTTGCAGGCAAAATTGAGGCAGCAAATAGGGCGGATTACGAGGTCGGGCAGGTCTCCTCCGAGAAATCTCATTGCATTGGGCAAAAAATTGGACGATACCATGTTTCGGGAGCAATTCGAATACGAAAATATGGCTGCTTTGGGAGATCCCTACCAATATGCGAAAGAGATAAGGGATTGGAAGACCGGAGGCTTCCAATTGAAGACCCCCCGAGTCCTGATTTCGGATGCGAGGAGGATAAAAAAACCGGACAATTCTATGGACGTAGTATTTGAGCACGGTTCGATGCCATGGATCCGCGATGTTGAAGGTCCTTTGCGGGAATATTTAAGGGTCGTAAGACCCGGTGGTAGGGTAATAATATTCACAAACGACAAAACGGGGAAGGCCGATCATGAGCATTTGCGGAGTCTGTTCTCCCCATTCCTGGGCAAAACGGGAAGCCGGCCCCGGGGCGGCATTTGTGATCAAATAGCGAAGGTAACCGAGCATGCTTTTTATCCCGCATATAGTGCTTTGGGAACTTTTCAAAGATCACACAAAGCCGGAACCGTCAATTTCGAAAAACTTAGCCCCCTTGCGCTAAAGATGTTCGTCGATATAGGTCAGAATGAATTTTGGATGGTTTCACTTGGAGGCATATTTAATTGCAGCAGAGGCTTTATAATCGAAAAAAAGAAATAAAATTATAAAATATCGAGTGATCATAATGAAAATAACCGATTTTAAAATCAAGAAAGGAATGGGCTCGGCAGATCTGTTCTCCCAAATGGAAAACGCGGGCTTCCAAGCAAGCGAGCTGCACAAGGCATCCGTTGTAATGAAGGATATGCTCTCCGACAGGCAATGCACGCGCTTTTTGGCATTCACGGCCAACATGGCCGCTTCCGGATTGCGCGGAATTTTCGCAGATATGCTCAAAAGGAAAATGTTCGACGCCGTAATAACTACGGGAGGCTCAATCGACCACGACCTCATCAAATCCTTCTCCTTCTATGAAAAGGGCGATTTCAATCTGGATGACGTGCAGCTCCATAAGAGAAGCATCAACCGGCTGGGGAACATTTTGGTAGACAATGAAAATTATGTGGCGCTTGAGAAAAGGATGCAGCCCCTGCTCAAGCGGCTTTACGCAAAAAAGAAAATTTATTCCGCAAGGGAGCTCATTTCTGAAATTTCCTCAACCATCAAGGATGAAAGCTCCTTCCTCTACCAATGCAGGAAGAACAACATCCCCGTCTTCTCCCCAGGCTTGATAGATTCCGCCATCGGATTGCAGCTCTTCTTCTTCAAACAGGATAACAGGGATTTCATCCTGGATGAGACCGGCGACATGAAGGAGCTCGCGAACCTCATTCTTACAGCAAAAAAGACCGGTGCGCTCATCCTGGGCGGCGGCATCTCAAAGCATTACACAATCGCTTCCAACTTGCTGCGCGGCGGGCTCGACTATTCCGTTTACATCACAACAGCAAGCGCTTATGACGGCTCCCTTTCCGGCGCATTCCCCAACGAGGCGAAAAGCTGGGGCAAGATAAAGGAGAGGGGCAGCACTGCCGTAGTGTACGGCGATGCGACAATCCTGCTTCCCTTGCTGTATTCGCAAATCTAATTAGGAGGGTAGAGGCAACACGAGTAGGGAACCTAGGTTCCCTATAGGTGTTGATGGCCAAAAGCTGGGGCAAGATAAAGGAGAGGGGCAGCACTGCCGTAGTGTACGGCGATGCGACAATCCTGCTTCCCTTGCTGTATTCGCAAATCTAATTGCGGAAGGGTAAGGCAACCCAATAGGGAAACCGCAGGTTGCCCTTTGGGGTTAATTAGTTGTTCTTCCTCCTTTTGGCAGCAGCTTTCGGCTTCTCAGCAGCCGGTGCAGACTGCTTCCCCGGGTTCTCGAAAACGTTCCTCAGCATGCTTATCGCCTTCTTCTGCACTTCAAATTCCACGAACACCCTCCGGAATTTCAGCATGGAGAAGATAATCACGATGTATGCAATCAGTGACACCAGCCCCTCCAGGTCTCCCTTCGGGAAAGGCATGTTTATGTACCCGTAATCCTCGCATATCCCAACAAGCGATTTCAGCACCAGCAAAAGGAACCCGTTCAGCAGCAATTTCAGCGCATCCTGCAGCTTCGTGTCACTCATGAGGTTGTAGAACCTCAGCGTATAGTAGAAAAGCAGCGTGCTTGCAAACAGACTCGCGAGACTCAGCAAAACCATTTTTTCACCCTAGCACTTCCTTCATCACTTTCACAACTCTCTTCTCCAGCTGCAGCAGATTGAACAGGCTGTTCAGCCTAACAATCGCATAAACGAACACCACGTACATGCTCGCTTCCATGAACTCATCCAGCTCCAGCTTCCAAATAACTGGCATCGCGTACCCATATGCCTGCAATGCCCCCAGAAACGCCTGCAAAGTATAAAGCGCAAACCCCAGGGTGACGATTTTTAGCTCGTTCACCACTTTCGTATCCTTGAAAACCCTAAACAGCGTGGAAAGCGCTAGCAGTATAAGCACCCCCAGCATCACGCGGATTATTTCCAGCCAGACGGTATAGCCCATTCCTATCGCTTATGCTTAACCCGCGGCTGGTATTTATACATATCTCCGGGCGGCTTTGCCACTAGCCCAAACTCGAACTGAAGTATTCGCCTTCGCATCCGGCGCCTGCCCAATCTCCCTCGTTAACATCGGTTGACAGTGAGAACATTCCCACCCTCCACCTTTCCAGAAGGGCTGTCAGTTCGGCTTTTTCAAATTTGCACGTGCCATCGCGGCCTGCCATTTTGTCGTAAAATGCCTTCTGCTCATCAACAGTCTCCTTCGGTACCTCCGGCGGGAATTCTATGGTGATTTTTCCTATTTTAATGTAAAAAATGCATTTTCCAGCCGCCATTCCTTTAAGCTCGTAATCAAGCTCATTCCTTTGTTTAATTGTCCCAAACGTCGTCGTATATGCATGCTTCATCTTGGCCAATTCGCAATTTTCAGACGCTTTAATGAAACAATCAAAATCCGACTTGCAATCCTTCAGGCTGCTTTGTTCCGTTGCTTGAGGCGCCTCGGTTGCCGTTGGAGTAGATGTTGATAGTTCGGTTGGAGTTGCAGTTGCCATTTCAGTCGGCAGCTCAGTAGGGGCTGCTGTTGGATTTTCGGTGCCATTTCCAGTGCAACCGAACAGGGCGATGCCAAAAACAAGTATTAGCAATAAAGCAATTTTCATTTTATCACCAAAATGGTAATATCGGTTTGCTTATTAAAACGTGGCGTCTTCGGAGCGCGTATTCAATTCCCTCCCATCTCCTCAACCGAACTCTTCTCCCCGGAGTCCTTGTCCCTCTCGAAATAGAATATTTTGGAGCTCGCCCCTTCCTTCAACGCCTCATCATGCGTAATTATGAACGTCTGCTCAACAATTTTGGGTATCTCATCATGCAAAGCGCGGTTCAGCAGCTGCACCGCCTGGCCATCCAGATTATGCGTCGGCTCATCTAAAATGAGCCAGCTCAGATTAGGGGTAAGCACCATTGCAAATGCCACTCTCAATGTCAAGGCAGCGCAGCTCTTCTCCCCTCCTGAACCGCTTTCAATTGGCATCCACTCATTTGCTGTAGTTTTCAGCTCCAACAGATAATCATCCTCCGTAGGGCTTAACCGAACCTGCGAATAGTCATTGTAAGGATAAATGGACGGCCATAGGCTATTCATAGCTGAATTCATCGCATCAACCAACTGCTGCCTCATTTCCGCCTGCGTTTCCACAACCGCCTCCTGGAAGCCAGTAAGTTTGGATATTTTCCCCTTGATTTTATTGATTTCCGCTTCCTTCTTTTCCAACTCCTCCAGCCTTCCAATAATTTCATTCACATTCGCATTCTTAGTTGCAATCAACGAGCCAACTGAATCAATTTCAGCCCCCAAAGCGGATGATTTCTTTTCCGCATCCACAATCCCCTCCCTTAATTTCTTCAATTCCGTAGGTTCGAATTTCAGCGCCTGCATCTCCTTCTTCAGGCCACCCCTTTTCCCCTCCAGCAATGCAATCTCATGCTTCAATTTCGGTATTCTCTCCATTTTCAGCAGCTCCTGCCTGCTTTTTTGCACTTTCCTCCCCAACTCCTCCAGCCCATCCGAGAACGCCTTCACCTTCTCCTTCAAAGCCGGTTCCTCCTTCATTAGCGCCTCCAATTTTCCCTTCGTCTCCTTCAACTCTTCCGCTACTCCTTCAAATTGCTCCAATTTTATTGCGGCTTCCTTTGCCTCCAGCATTTTCCTCCTTTCAATCTCAACCCCCATCCTCGCTTCGGAAAGCGCCTTCCTTGCGTTTTCCTTCTCGTGATGCAGCTCCCCTTTCCTCTGCTCCCTCTTCCCAATCAGCTCCCTCTTTCTCTCCTCCGTAATTTCCGAATCGCATACCGGGCATTTCGCATCCGCCCCGTGCAACGCATGGACGCTCTTCTCCAATTCCGACAGTTCCGCCTCGGATTTTGCGTATTTTTCAGAATATCCCTGTATTTCAGCCTCCCTTTTCTTCACAGCAGATTCAATTTCCGCAACATTCCCGAGCGCTTCCTTTTTCCTTGCCAACGCATCCCTCTCCCTCTCCCTGCTTTCCAATTTATGCACTTCCGCTTTCAGCATCCCTAATTTGGCGCTTGCCTCAGAGAGCGCATTTCCTGCAATTTTCAGCTCCCCATTCCCCTCCTTTTCCTTCCTCTCCAGCTCAGCTGTTTCCCTCCTTAATTTTTCCAGCTGCTCCTCCGAATACCCCTCCTCCAGCTGCGAATTCTTATCCTTTATCAGCGCCTCCGTTTCCCCCAATTGCCTCTGCAGCTGCAAATGCTTTCCCTCTTCCGCCTCCTTCTCCACCATCCTTTTCCTGATTTCCCTCACTTTCGCAAGCATTTCCGAATTCTCATGCTGCTTATGTCGCATCATCTCGGTTTTTTCTGCTATTTCCTTCTGCAGCCTCTCCCTTTCCTCCTTCAGCTTAGGGGCCCCTGCTCCTTCTAAAAATTTTTCATCCTCCTGCTTCAGATTCCCCAGCTTTCCAACAGCTGTTCCCGCATTTGCCCTTACCTGCTCGAACCTCGCAATCCCCAATAGCTCGTCAATCTGCCTCTTCCTTTCCCCTTTCTGCAGCGTCAACAAATAGTCAATCCTGTTCTGCTCCGCATAAATTATTCTCGAGAACAGATCATAATCAATTTTCAATATCCCCTCAACCATCTCCGAAACTCTCGAAGTCTGCGCCTCTATCAATTTCCCCTCCTCGAAAAGCTGCGCCGAAGTGGTTTTTCCCCCTGCCTGCCTCACAATCCGGTAATTTTTCCCCCCAAAATCAAACTCCAGCTCAATTTCCGCGCTCGAGTGCTTGTTTGGTCTCTGCATTACCAGCTCCTCAATCTTAACACGCCTGCTCTTCAACGCCGGGAACGTCCCAAATAGCGCAAAACTAATCGCATCAATAGCCGAGCTCTTCCCGCTGCCCATCTTCCCGATGAACAGATTGGAGCCCTTCCCGAACTTCAGTTCGGTATCCTCATGCGACTTCCACCTCTTCATCCTAAGCCTGCTGATCATTTACCCACGATACACTAACTGCGGAAAAATTAATTAAATGGGGAATACCGCCCAACCAGCCAGCGGCGTCTTCCTCCCCACCCGAAATGCCCCCTCAAAAGGCTTAAATAACTCCGGAAGGCAGATACTTTGTGCGAAAGGATATGGCATCCCGTTTCAACAAGGATGCGGCAAACCAATGGCTTTCCCGCAATCCTAAAATCATCAAGGCAAATGAAGGCAAGTGGCTTGCTATTGGAAGCCCGAATGGAACGCCCAAAATCTTATCAATAAGCAGCAGGCTGAACACCCTGATAGACCAAATAGGCAAGGATAATCTCGAGAGCGTCCTTTTGACAAAGATCCCTAAAAACCTTTCCGCCGTCTGCATATACTAATGTAGGGCGTTTGCATGGCCAAGAAATTTTTCAATTATAGGCTAGAGGGGATAGCAAAACGGCCCGTTATTGCGATTAAACTCCTTAATATGAGGGACGAAGCCAGCAACTGGGACGGGCTTTTGGATTCCGGCGCAGACAACATAGTAATCCCTAGCAACATAGCCAAAGCTGCCGGCATAGCAATCTCGGGTGAGGAACAGCAAAGCACCGGTGCCTGCGGAAAAAACTGCCTTTCCTATTATGCGGCAACAGCATTCATTGAAATACTTGATAAAAAAATCCCGTGCATTGTCCATATTTTGCATGAAAAGCACGGCGGCAATGATGAAAAGGAGGACCGGATACTGCTGGGAAGGCAAGGGATTTTTGATTCGCATAGAATAACCTTTAACAAGGAAGGGGTGGAAATTGAAAGTACAGATTAATTCTTCAAATTCCCCTACTTTTTAGTATCAGCCCTCCGTTATTTCCGCGCTCAATGGGATGGGTTTGCTCTCGCAGGATGTGCTCACTTTCAGCTCTCCCTTGTAAGGGATCGGATTCGTGTTCAATGGAATTGTAACCGTCATCTGCACCAGCACCTCCTCACCAGGCTTGATCCCTCCCTTCGCATTCGCCTCCTCCAAACTCGATAAATCCAATTTCGTCCAAGCAGCAAAATCGCCCTTCACGGACACTTCCACGTCCGAAAGCAGAACCGCTCCGGTGCTTCCCGAATTCTTGATTTTTATTTGCGATTTCTTCACAATAGGCAATTCAGCCACCTCGCCCTTAATGTCGCTCGCATCCCTGCTCACGAAATCAACACTCAATTTTGCTTTCTTATCCGTTTTCCTTATAGCCAAATCAAACTTCCTGTTCGCAGTATACTTCAGCCTAACACTCCCAAGCATATCGCTCTTCATATTCGCCGGATATTGCAGGCTCGCGCTCAAATACGCCTCCCCTCCTGCTGGAACAACAACAGGCCCGTCACTTGTAATTACGTTTTGAAGCTCTTCAGGGAACACGAAATCAGTTTCAAAATCAGTCTGGTCCAAATTTGACACGGGAACAACCAGCTGCCCCACGCATCCCTGCGCAAGCAGCACCTCATAATTGCCCTTGTCAAAAGAGAGCGTATTCCTCTTCTCAATTTCCACATCCATCGAAACGGATTCGCCCTCCTTGAACCTCATCCTCTTCCTTAGAACGGAATATTCCGGCTCCAGCGGCGACACCTCCAGAATAAGGTCCTTCTCAGCCGGAACGGACTGGAATTTCACTATTCCCAGCATGTCCGTATACCCATCCGGCGTTACTGATTTGGAGTTCTCTGCATCCAGCAATGATACGGTTGCCCCCACAATCGGCACGCCCGGCGAATCAATCAATGAAACCCCAATGCTCACCCTTCCGGAGCTTCTGGGGATGAACATCAAAACAGCAGCTGCAATTACCACAAGCAGCGCAATTATTGCAACGATTTTCCAGTTGGACCTGATCTTTCCCATCAACTCCGAGAATTTCCCTCCCATCCCTTCCTCCGAAGGCTGCTCCCCTACCAACTCCTTGTATTTATCGCTACTCTGCGAAGGCAACGAGAACTTCTCCGCCTCCTGCTCAACATCAGCCATGAATTGGATACTCTCCCGTTCCTTTTAAATTATGTTCCTGAGGGCAACATTCCCAAGGGGGCCGCTCCCCCAATTACTTTTTCCCCTTTTCCCACTAATGTTTTATAAACCGCCCCGCCCTTATGTGATCGAAACATATGGTAGGGGAATACGTCGTCAAATCCGAAGGCGGCAAGAAGCAGCTCATAATCAACTACAAGGGCGCTCCTTACGGAGCTGACATCGCGCAATACGCCGCCTGCATGAAAGATGTAGTGCAGAAACTGCGCGAAGTGGATGCCGATGAGATAGTGCTCTCCGAATACTATGAGCGCATTTACGATGAGGACCAAACCCGCATGCTGAAGGGCATCGGCGACCTCATCTCAAAATTCGAAGGCTCGACAATCTGGAGCCCTGTAAATTTAGGCACGACAACCGATTCCCGCGTTTTGGCGCCTCGCCATGATGCGATAATGCAATTTCTGGATTTGCTTCCCGCAGATCCCTTCCGCGCTTACCTATTCGTTTTGCAGGAGTTGAAAACGCAGATCGCAAAAGGAAGCGGCGCTTCCGAGGCTTCTTTGGAAGATCTCAAAACCTACATAAAAACCCTCACTTTCATCCGCTCCGAAATCGAGAAAACGGACATGATCCAGGCTATGAAAAAATACCTCCTCCAGCTAACCTCCATTCCAGCTGACCGCAACATTTACCACTCGATTTTCGAATCCGCCATCAAGCCCTCATTCATCGGCTCGCGCATCTTCTTCACCGGAGTTGAGAATCTCTCCCTCATTGATCAGTATGAGATTCTCGGCACCAAAATCTACATCTACAAGCACCCTGAGAAAATTGAACTGCTTTACTACATCAACCCTCCCGAATACACCCTCGCACCGGACAAGTATTTCCTGCTTGAGAAAACAAAAGAAGTTGTCTCCACTCACCGCCCGGCATCCGTCTCATTTTTGGATATGCAGCAGGCGCGCAAATACTTCCGCAAAATCTACGCTGCAACAATCAACGATCTCGCGCAGGCAAACAGCATCAAAATTTCAGCCGAGGAGAAGGACGAGCTTGCGACAATAGTCTCCCGCTACACCATCGGCTATGGCATTCTGGAGATAATCCTCTCCGATAGGCAAATTACCGACGTTTACATCGATTCCCCCCTCGGGGACAAGCCCATCTATTTAGTGCACTCCAAGTACGGTCAGTGCCAAACAAACATCATCTACTCCGAAGAGGAAGCCAAATCCCTTGTTTCACGCTTCCGCGCACTTTCCGGCCGCCCATTTGATGAAGCGCACCCAATCCTGGATTTCGATTTGCCGGATCTGCAAACAAGAGTTGCCGCCATTGGAAAACCGCTTGCAGTTGATGGCACCGCCTTTGCCTTGCGCTTGCACAAGGAAACCCCCTGGACATTAGCTCAATTCCTGGATTTCAAGATGTTCAACCCCCTCACAGCAGGGATGCTCTCCTTCATGGTTGATGCGCAGGCCTCCACTCTCATAGTGGGCTCAAGAGGCGCAGGCAAATGCCTCGATAAAAACACCTTGCTTCAAACAGCTGACGGAAATCTCAAACCGATCGGGGAAGTGGTGGAAAAATGCCTCTCAAAAAGCAGTAAACTGATACAATTGGACGATGGGATTTGCGCTGATTTAAGCCAGAACGGGCTCAGCATTTCCGTTCCTTCAATGGATCCCAATCTTCAGATCAGGAAGCTCCCTGTTGAAAAGGTCTGGCGCAGGAACGCCCCGAACAGGATGATGAAATTCCTCTTCGCCTCCGGAAAGCAGATCCTTGTAACGCCGGAACATCCGTTCTTCACAGTGGAAGAATCAAAAGTCACAATGAAGAGGGCTGACGGATTTTCCGTTGGTGAATATGTTGCATCCCCCCGGCAGCTAAATGCTTCTGGGAATTACCAGAGCGTTTCAATGCTCCATCCGGAACTGAAATATGACGGCTGCGGAAAGCAAATCTCTGGAGCGCTTCGGGAAATGCAATGGCAGCAGCCGCTGACATTAATTGCATCGGATTCGCAAACCAGCTACCGAACCCTGCGCAACCTAAAGGATAGCGTGCGCAAATCTGCATTCCTTTCCGAAATCAGGCTTCTTTGCGATTATTCAGGAGAGCAGCCAATTTCCTACATCTCCAATTTTGAGAATGCAATCGCCGGCACTAATTCCCTAAAGCTTCCGTTTCAGGCAAATCTCGACCTCGATGAGGATTTCGGAAGGTTTTTAGGCCTCCTTATGGGCGATGGCCATCTTGACGAGAAAAAAATTGAATTCACCAACACCAACGATGCACTTAGGAACGAATTTGGACACCTTGCGGAGAAGGTTTTTCGCATTAGGGGAAGAACAATCCTTCCAAAAAACCGCTCTCCGAATTACCAGATCTCCTGCAAGCCGCTGTTTTACATCCTAAGGGACAAACTGGGGATCATTTCGGGCGACAAGGCGTCAACCCAGGCAATCCCCGAAAAATTGCTGCTCTCCCCCAATTCGGTGCTCGCTTCCTTCATAGGCGGATATTTCGACTGCGACTCCTCGGTTTCTGTTACGAAGCACGAGGTTGAATTCTGCACCGCCTCGGAGTCAATTGCAAGGCAGATGCAGCTTGCCCTCCAAAGATTCGGGATAATCTCGTTCCTGAAGCCAAAGGATGTGCGGGGCATTACATACTACCGCCTTTTCATCCGGGGCGAGAATGCCGCAAAATTTGCGCAATCAATCCCGATGCATCACCCCCAAAAGCTGGTGCGCCTGCGGAAATTGCTCTCCTCTTCCGGCAAATTCAACACCAACATAGACGTTGTGCCCAATGCATGGGGCCTCCTTCGGGAATGCAAGCAGCTGCACGGATTTGGGAAAACCTCCCTTGACCAGCACAATCTTACCCCCAAAACTCTCCAAAAATTGCACTCTAAGTTATTGGAAAAGGGGGTCGAAAATGGGCCCCTGGTTGATTCACTCAAGAAACTTGCTTACAATGACCTTTTCTGGGACAAAATTGTTTCTGTTGAGGAAATCCCCTGCGGCGAAAAATACGTTTACGATTTGACAGTTGGAGGCACCCACAGCTTCATAGCTAATGGGCTGGTCGTGCATAATACCTCAATTCTGCAGGCAATGATGCAGGAAATCACGCAAAACCTGAGGATAATTGTGCAGGAGGACAGCGTCACCGGAGATTCGGAAATAATGGTTGAACGGAACGGTGATTTGGAGAGGACGACTGTCGGTGAGCTTATAGATGGTTTGATAGAAAAATACGGCACGCAATCAGTAGACGGCCGCGAATTGCTTCCCACAAATCCCGATAATATCAAGGTTTATTCCCTTGATGGGAATAACAAGATTTCACTCCATCCTGTGACCCAATTCACCCGGCACGGCGTCAATAAGCCGATTTACGAGGTTATTACGAGGTCTGGAAGGAGGATAAAAGTAACTTCCGACCACTCCCTTTTCACCCTAGGCGCATTCGGAGTCGAGCCAATAAAAACCTCTCTCCTGAAAACAGGCGATCACATTGCGGTTCCCCGGATCCTTCCTTCCGAAGCAAAGCTGAAAACCGGCTTCAACCTGCTTGACCCCAAGCTGCTGCCAGCCGGTTCCTTTTTGGTTTGTGAGGAATACCGCGAGTGGCTGAAATCCATCCGCCCCGGACTTATGCAGTATGCAAAATCCGAAGGGTATTCTAAAGGAACCGTGCAAAATTGGATCCGGAAGGGGATTTTGCCAATAAAAGCTGCCATCCGCTTCCCCAAAGCGTTTGAATACCAGAATGTGCTCTTCAAACTTGACCGCAAATCCAAGCCCATCCCCACATATACCGCCCTTTCCCCCGAGTTGCTCAACTACATCGGTTTATGGCTGTCCGATGGCTCATATGATGGCAAATTCGGCATGATAATCTCCGCCGGAGAGGAAGAGGAGGTGAAGGTAATTGATGCGGTCGCCTCGCAGTTCGGCCTGAAAGCAAGGCTCTGCACCGACGGCTATTCCCGCATCATCTCCAACACGGGCTTGGTTTGGATCTCAAAAAACATATTGGGTTTGGTTGGCGATTCATATACGAAGCGCTTCCCGCATTGGCTATTTTCCATTGCTGATTCCCAGCTCTCGGAGGTGCTCAAAGGCTTCTATAGCGGCGATGGCTGTGCGTCCGATTATGAAGTAACCACATCCCTCTCCTCGCCGCAGCTGATAAAGGATATCCGCACCCTCCTTCTGCGGTTCGGAATAGTTGCCCGTGAGCACAAGGCAACAACTCCCGGGATGCAGACCTTATCCATTTCCTCAATTCCCATGCTGCAGCAGTTCCTGAAAATAGGTTTCCTTCAGAAAAGGAAGAATTTGAAGCTTGAACGGGCCCTCCAACGGACTTCCACTCACGATACTCTGGATACCATCCCCCTTCCAAGGCAGCTGCTCTCTCTCCTTGCCGACAATAGCCCCATTAACCGGTACGATTATTCCTCAAGGGGCTTCAAGGTCGGGCGCCGCCACTTGAATCAGCTTTCACTGACCCTCCAAAAGCAATCAATGCACAGCTTCTTCTCCAATCTCGCCAATTCCGACCTCTACTGGGATGAGGTTGTTTCCGTCAAGCCCGCATTTAAGCAAGGCGGATTCAATTATGTGTACGATTTCTCCGTCCCAAACTGCGAAAATTTCGTTTGTGAGAACATCGTCGCCCATAATACTCTCGAGCTTCCCGTGCACTCCCTCAAAAAATTGGGTTTCTCAATCCAGCGGCTAAAAACAAGAGCTCCTCTAGGTATGCAGAGCGAATCCGAGGTTTCCGCTGAGGATGCTCTTCGTACAGCTCTCCGTTTAGGGGATTCCGTCCTCATAGTTGGGGAGGTGCGCTCCACCGAAGCCCGCGCGCTCTTCGAAGCCATGAGAGTCGGAGCAGTTGGGAATGTTGTGATGGGCACAATCCACGGTGAAAGCGCTTACTCCATCTGGGACCGCATTGTGAATGATCTGGGCGTCCCCACCACCTCCTTCAAGGCAACTGATTTTGCCGTAGTTGCCACTCAAGTGCGCTTCAAGGGCTCCCTGAAACGAGCGCGCAGGCTGATTGAAATCACTGAAATCAAGAAGCACTGGACGGAAGACCCTGATAAAGAAGATGGCTTCCTCAACTGGATGAAATTCGATGCCGGCAAGGATGATTTGGATCTGTTTGATGATGCAATTAAGGGCTCGGAATGGATGAAAAAGCTCCAGACAACAAGGGGGCTGAAGCCGGATCAAATCTGGCAGGAAATCCGCGCCCGCGCCGATGCAAAGCAGTACCTCGTTGACCTGAAGCGGAAATACTCCATCCCCAAAATTCTGGAAGCCGATTACACCATCCCCGCCCACTCCAGGTACATGCTGATGTCCGAGCAGCAGCGTGAGGAATCCGGTTCCGTGGAGCACAAGAAACTCCTGACGGACTGGAAACAGTGGGTTGACAATAATTTGGCGAAACAGTTGTTGAAGAAGTAACCGCTTCCCCTCATAGCATTGTGAATTTTAGACAATCGCCGAAATATAAACCTTATTATACTAGAACGAGCAAATTTACTAAAAATATTGAGGGGGGTACGCATGAAAAAGGGCATTCTACTGGTTTCCGTCTTTCTGCTGCTGTTCAATTCCATCGCATTGGTCGACGCCAAGCGCGTAATCGCACAAACCGTTGATGCAAAGGACATCTCCCATTTGGAAAAGCAGGGCTGCAAAGTTACTCACTCCGCAAAGGAACTCGTTACCGGGGTCTCTTTGGACTGCCCCGACAATCTGCAGATCAATGTCGCTTATGAGGAGGACGAGCTGATCCACATAGCCGATACCCGCACCAACGACAAGGTCGGCGCCTCGCAAGTGCAGGATTCAGGGAACACCGGCGCGGGCAGGGTAATTGCCGTTTTGGATACCGGCATAGATGTTTCCCACCCCGAGCTAAGCTCAAGCGTATACGGAGGCAAGTGCTACCTTTCCAACTGCTATTCCTACAACGATGACAACGGCCACGGCTCGCACGTTGCGGGCATCATTACTGCCGACGGAGTCATTCCTGCTGCCAAAGGGATCGCGCCTGATGCAAGGATATTCGCGGGCAAGATTCTTGATGCGAACGGCAACGGCTACTTCTCCGACATGATCGCCGCGATCAATGATGTTGCGGGCATGCCCGGGATCGATGCGATTTCCATGAGCATCTCCACCTTGCAAGTTTACACGAAGAGCTGCGACCGCACCTACTCCACTCTCAAGGCTGCAATCAACAACGCGATCTCGAAAGGCAAGATAGTGATCGTTGCCGCAGGGAACGACCCCCGCGGGGTTGGCGCTCCGGCATGCATCTCCACTGCTGTTGCAGTAGGGGCGGTAGATTTCAACGATGCGATCGCTGCCTTCTCAGGAAGGGGATCGACTTTCAAGCTGAACGGCATCGTCGCCCCCGGCGTGGGCATCTACTCAACTTTCATGAACGGCAGCTACACCTACCTTTCAGGCACTTCCATGGCAACCCCGGCTGTTTCCGGAACGGTTGCCCTGATGAAGGCGAAGAACCCTTCCCTGACAGTTTCCCAGATAAAAAGCATCCTGTTCTCAACCGCACTGGACCTTGGGAAGAAGGGCGACGACAACATTTACGGCAACGGCCGCCTTGACGCCCTGAAAGCGGTTTCTGCCTCCTGATTTTTTTCCTTCCCCCCAAACGGACCGGAAGCAATGGGCTGGCAGCAATTTGGCGAAGCAGCTATTGAAGAAGTAACCGTAGCCACCCAATTTCACCCGAACCGGCCCCCTGCAGCCTTTAATAATTTATTTAATGCTCATCCGTAGGGGGGATTCATATGGTGGGCGGATTTTCGGTAAGGCTGGCTTTGTTTGCGTTTCTGATGGTTTTAGCGGCTAATTTTGTTGATGCCGGTACCGGCTGCAATGCCGCTCATCCCTCTTGCGGCCAAATACCCACAAATGACTGCGATGTACGTGAAAATACAACCTTCCAAATGGGGTACTATTATCTGCCTGCGGGAATAGATGTTTGTGCCAATGATGTTATTCTTGATTGCGGAAATTCCCTTCTTTCGGGAGATTATAGTGGTACTTATGCTGGTATCAGTTTGCCCTATACTAAAAATGCAACGGTAAAAAATTGCGAAGCTTTTGGATACCTCTATGGTTCCGTGTTGTCCTATGCCGATTCAAATTATTATGTAAATAACCGATTTTACCGGAATAGCTATGGGATAATGGTGCATTATTCCAATTTCAATGTATTTTCAAGGATAAATGCGAGCAACAATGCAATTGATGGGGTTTATTTGACTTTTTCAAACAATAATCTTATTGCGGAAAGTGTGGCGTCTTCCAACAACGACCACGGAATATTTCCGCAAAATTCATATTATAACACAATCACAAAAAATACTGTAAAATATAACGCAGTTTCGGGCATTCATGGCCATATTATTTCCCATAACATATTTTCGGATAATATTGCGGAAAATAATCTGCAGTATGGAATAGCGTATTCGGCAGGAACAAATAACAGCTATATAAATAATTCGGCAAATTTCAATGGTTGGGACGGGATTTTTTCACATTATTCTGACTCTAATAATATCACTCTAAACCGTTTCGAAGCAAACAAGCGATATGGTGCAAATATTTACTACTCAAATAAAAACCACCTTATTTCAAATGAGTTTGTTTCCACCACTGGTTCGGGCGTATATTTTGAATCAAGCGGAAATAATTACATAATCGACAATTTAGTTGCAAATAATACCCCGGGAATCTATCTGGCAGGTTCTTGGTACAATAACGTATCTGGTAACAAGGTAGTGAACAACTCTGTTGGGCTTAACATCCCAAGTTCCAACTATAACCTGGTTTTCAACAATTATTTTGAAAATAGCATAAATGCGAAGGACCCGTATTATAATTATTGGAGTAAGCCAGTTACTTCCGGTGTAAATATAATCGGCGGGCCATCAGTTAGTGGAAATTACTGGTCGGATTATTTGGGTTCGGATACAAATTCCGATGGTTTTGGGGATACGCTTTTGCCCTATAATTCAAAAGGCAACATTACCAATGGCGGCGATTACTTCCCGCTTGTTTATCCCACAGTTATTCCTTCACCATCTCCCTCCCCCAGCCCTTCACCCAATGCGACCGTTTCGCCAACACCCTCCCCCTCCCCTTCACCAACTCCTACGCCAATAAACTACGAATATGAAAATTTCTCCTCCCCAACCCTGAATCTGGATAAATGGAACATAACCGCTCCTTTTGAAGCCCCTTCCGCTCTGGATGAGTATTACCTGGATACATCCAACCAAAATTACCACACAGCGCAACTGAACGCATCGAATTCAGATGTTTCGGGGAAAATTATCGGCTATGCCTTCCAAAATGGCGATTCATTGGATTATGATGTTCTCCTTAATTCAGGCTCCGGCAACTACATGAGCAGGGTGGTGATAAATGATGTTCCATGGGATGTCAGTTCTGGAGTTTGCTTCTGGTGCGGTGCAATCGGCTACTGGAGTGGCGCAATGGTTGCAGGCTATTCTCCCGGAACCTACCATGCGAGGATAGAATTTGCAACTGGGAACACCCTCCTCAAAATAGTGAGGCCGGATTACTCTATTGTTACGTTCAATTCCACCGCTTTTTCTGCTCCGTTCAATTTTGCCTTCAATACAAGGACCGGGCATAATGGAGCAACGCATTTTGATTACGACAATTTTGTAATAAATGGGCCGGAAATAATCGTACCATTCCCCTCCCCTTCCCCATCCCCAACTCCTTCTCCCTCACCATCGCCTTCCCCGACAGTTGATCCGCAGGACCTGCTGTTGAGGATTGCAGTTTTGGAGCAGAAAGTCGGGCAGCTGGAGAACCAAACGAGCATACTTAACGAATCAGATATTGCCCAGAATAGCCGCCTAGATGCTTTGGAGCTGGCTGTGGCTGCAATCCAGCTGACTGTAGCGGATTTGCAAACGCATTTGAACAACTTCCTGGTAAGCCAGACTCTGATAAATGACCACCTCAACTTCCTTCCTTTATCGGCTAGGAAGGATATGGTCTGCGGCTACATGGCTGCAAACAGCCTCACAACTGAGACCGCCTTCAGCCTGACCTGCACTATTGGCGGAAAGAGAGCCGCCTGCAGCTGCAAGGAGGTGCTGCCTGTAGGTGTGGATGCGTTGGTTGAAAGTCCAGTCTAGTTTTACTTAGTTTATCCGGAAAAAGGAATGCCGCTGGGGAGATTCGCGAAAAAGCGAGAAAAAGGGGGTGATAAAAAATAAAGTGGCTTCAAAACCTATTAAATTACCTACGCCTAAAGGCGTAGGATTTCCCCGTTAATAAGATGTGAGGGTGCGCTGCCTCGGGTCGTTCTCCTCGCGCACATAGCTCCGAATAGTTTCCAAATCTGCATCG
>JBDRLB010000054.1:0-5556 GCA_043813365.1 Microcaldota archaeon
CGAGGAGGCTTTGCAAAAGGCGATACATTCCCTTGAATTGAAGCAGAAAATCGAATTCGATTTCAAGGAGGAGGGCGCATTGGAAAAATACCTGGCACCAAGCGAGCTTCGGTTATTTGCAATCAAGGATATTCTCCGGCAGAAGCTGCTTTCAACGCAGGAGATAGCCTCGAAATCGATGATCAACATATGGTTCATCGAGAAAATAAGGAATATTGTGGAGATGGAGGAAATGATAGCAAATATGGACATTGCAAGGCAGGAAACGCACGGCGCATTCCTTCAAGCAAAGAAACTTGGATTTTCCGACAATCAGATCTCGCACCTTGCCTCCCTATCAACTGATTCGGTTGCATTCATCAGGGGGAGGGAAAAAATATCGGCTGCGTTCAAGATGGTCGACACCTGCTCGGCCGAATTCGAGGCAATAACCCCGTATTACTATTCCGCGTACGAACCGGAGGACGAATCGGGCCTTGTGGAAGCTCAATTATCGAAGGGGAAAAAAGTGGTAATCCTGGGGGGAGGCCCCATAAGGATTGGGCAGGGAATAGAATTTGATTATTGCACGGTGCATGCAGTGATTGCCCTTCGGGAGCTTGGGTATGAGTCCATCATCATAAACAACAACCCCGAAACCGTTTCAACGGATTTCGATGTTTCCTCGAAGCTATATTTTGAGCCCCTGACACCCGAATGCGTAATGAACGTCATTAGGAAGGAACACCCAATCGAAGGGGTATTGGTGCAGTTTGGGGGCCAGACCGCGGTGAACTTGTCCCTGCCCCTTGAGCAGAATGGAATTCGGATCCTTGGCACTGGAGTTAGGTCGATCGATGCCTCCCAGAACCGGAAGAAATTCAAGGCGATGATGCAGAAATTGAAAATACCAATTGTCGAAAGCGGCATTGCCTTTACCCGGGAGGAGGCAATGGAAGTTGCAAGGAGCATCTCATACCCCCTCCTGATCCGGCCCTCATATGTGCTGGGGGGAAGGGCGATGGACATCGTTTATGACGAGGCGCAATTGCTCCGCAAGATCGACGAGGCGATTTTCATTTCCGGCAACCATGCGATCATCATGGACCGTTTCCTCGAGGATGCAACTGAAGCGGACGTCGATGCACTATGCGATGGCACAAGAGTCAAAATTGCAGGCATCATGGAGCAAATAGAGGAAGCCGGCATACACTCGGGGGATTCGGGCTGCGTCATTCCCTCAATTGGAATATCTGAAAATGCGCTGAAAAAAATCAGGGAATACACGAAGCGGATCTGCCTGGAGCTCCAAATCATCGGGCTTGCAAATATCCAGATGGCGGTGAAGGGCGAGGAGGTATATGTATTGGAGGTGAATCCGCGCGCTAGCCGGACCGTGCCTTTCCTGAGCAAAGCAACGGGCATGCCCATTGCAAAGATTGCTGCCGCAATCCATGTTGGCAGGAAATTGCCCGATTATTTCAGCGAATTCGATGCGGAGCTCATTCCAAGGAAGGGCTACTATGCAGTTAAGGCGCCGGTATTCCCATTCATTAAATTCCCGGATGTGGATCCCGTGCTGGGCCCGGAGATGAAGAGCACCGGGGAAGTGATGGGAATAGCAAAATCCTTCCATGAGGCATACCTGAAGGCGCTTTTGGCAGCCGGAAATTCATTTGGAAATTCCGTTTTCCTTGGAAGCTGCGGGAAATGGAAGAAAATATTATCGGAAGCATTCTGGAAAGCCGGATTGGAAATCCATGACTCGGGCAAGATGGATGCGCAAAGTGCGATCAGGCTCATTAAGCAGGGACGCATTTCATTTATCATCGATGGGATAAAGGCACAGGGCAGCAATCAGGAAGAAATAAGGAAGACGGAAGAACTGCGCAAATTTGCAATCCAAAGGAAGATTCCCGTGATCTCCAGCTATTTTGCCGCACTTAGGATTGCTGGATCTATTGCAGAATTGAAAAAGGGGAAAAATGGCTTCACACCAATTGCCCTAAACGATCTCGCTAATTGATCTTGAGTTCCCTGCCGTGTTCCTTTTTCGGCTCCTCCCTCCGGTATTTTACCTCGAGAACACCGTTCTTGTAGGTTGCTTTTGCGCTATCAGGCCTGACTTTGCACGGAAGGGCGATCTGTTTTTGGTAGTTTTTCTCATGGTATTTCGCATTAAGGAAAAGCGAATCCTCTGTGCAGGTAATATGGATGTCCTCCTTCCGGGCGCCGGGAAGCTCGGCTATCAACGAGAGCTCCTCCTTGCCCTCAATCAGGTCGATCAAAGGCTCCCTTGAAATTTCCATTTCGGCCTCGTTTTTCCATTCCTTTTTAGGCGGGAGGGCGGTTCCGAACTCGCGGATTTCGGGCCTGCCTTGCTGCGTCACTTTCATGGAAAAGCCATAAACGAAGGGAGAGTGCTTCCTTGCAAGCTGCTCGTTCCTGAAATGCAACGTGAGTATGTCATTTACCATCCGCTCCATCTCGTCGTGGATCCTGAGGAATTCATCCTCAAAGGGATCCTTCTTGATTTTATTGGTTCTTTTTGCAGCCATGGATGATCACATATTCTTAATAGTGGGAACCACTTATAAAACCGATCCCGTGTTAATTCTGAAAAAAAATTCATCCTATCCACTAAAGTTCAAAGAACCTGTTCTTCCTGCTCAATTTTTCGATTCCGCCCTTCTTGATTAGCACATCGTCTTCAATTCTAACACCGCCCATTCCTTTAAGGTAAATCCCGGGCTCGACCGTAATTACCATCCCTTCCTTCAATTCGATTTTCTCCCTCCCAAGCCCGGCGCCGTCGTGAACCTCAAGGCCAAGGGAATGGCCAGTTGCATGCACGAATTTGCCCTTGAACTCGGACTTGTTGATGAAATCCTCGACGGCGGAATGGACGGCGGCACCGTTCACCCCCTCCTGCACCAAATTGAAGGCGACCTCCTGCGCATCCTCAACAAGTTCAAGCATACGTCGTTGCTTTGGGCTTGCCCTTCCGAAAACGAAAGTCCTGGACAGGTCGCTGCAATACCTTTGGAATTTGGCGCCCCAATCAATCAGGATAAAATCCCCCCGCCTCAATTTCGCATCGCCCGTACCATAATGTGGTTCGGCGGCATTTTTTCCGATAGCGATTATCGAGGGGAAGGATTGCGTTCCACCGTTTTTCTGAATAAAATAGACAAGTTCAGCCGCTAAATCCCGTTCACGGATTCCGGGCTTGATTATTCCCTCATTAATAACACTCCCAAAAGCGTTTTCCGCAATGTCAACCGCTTTTTTTATTTTTGAGATTTCAATTTCATCCTTGATGAGGCGGGCAGCTCGCAAAGCCGTTCCGGCATCGACAAATCCGGTTTTAAGCTCGCTTTGAAGGCGCTGCTTTGTGGCAACGCTCATCCCGGAATAATTTATTCCCAATTTCTTTACTCCCTTAAGCTCCCTCCTTAGCATTTCGATGTGTTCCATCCCGCTTTTGAAAATTTGCAGATCCAAACCGAGCCTGTTGGATTTATTTTCACGGATTGCGGTGTTTTCCTCCAATTGGGGAATGAGTGCGCTGCAGCTTCCATCCTTCCGGATTATCGCACTGCTGCCCTCAAAGGAGCCGCCCGTAAGGCCGGTAACATGGAAGAACGAGTAATCCCGGACGCCGCCGTAATTGATGAAGATGGCATCCGGCGGGTTTGCCTTGAATCCGGAGAAAATGCGCTTGATGCGGGTTTTCATGGAATTAATTCGGTAGCGCGCTTAATAATTCGTTCGGATTTGTGTGCAAAAAGGGAAAATTATGGAAAACCGCCAGAGCTCGGTTGATTTCAAGTGAAAAAATCCCGGTTTAAACAATCCATAAGTTTTTAAATAATCACAAAGCAAGTAGTATTTACAGTTAATTTAATAGGTGATCCGGATGCCACGATCGAGTAAGCCCGCCGTTAATGCAAACGTAGTGTATTTCATCGGCCTGATTGCTTTCATTGCCCTCATAGGGGTGCTGTATCTTTACACTAATTCAGCGGTTGTGGGCAGGGCGTTTACGATTGACACCGGAAGCCTGATAACGACACCGGAGCCATCGGCAGGCGTCACGGGAGGGGAAAATTGCGTTTATCCTACCAACGGAAAGAACTACGATTCCTCATATAACGGGCAGCAAGTGAACCTGTGCTTTGGTACATATAATTTCCCTAATGGAATCATGGTCACCGGCACCGGAATCACCATCAATTGCGGGGATGGGCTTGTTAAATTTGTAGGGAATGGCCAATCAAATTCTATAGGCGTAACTGTTTCGAACTCTGAAAATTCGATATTTGGTTGTGATATATCAAATTACAACGAAGGAATCATTTTAACTGGGAATAGCCATAATTTCCACAGCATAAACGTCCACAACAACCTAGGCGCTGGCGTAAACTCCGGCCCCTCTTCGAATAATTACTTTACATCCGTAAAACTAGTTAACAACGGCTTCCAGGGAATTATAGGGGATTTCTCTTATACAAGAATAACGGATTCAAACATTTCTTCCAACGGACATACGGGCATAGCAATCCAACGTGGCACCGGACACAACGCTATTGAACGCAACTATATCATAGATAACCAGAACGATGGTAGTTCCATCTATGACTCAAGCGATAACAGCTTCATCGCAAACACAATAAATAGCAACAAGATGAATGGGATATATGCCTATATCAGCGAAAATAACGAATTTATCGCAAACACAATTAGCGGCAACTCAGGTTTTGGTATTCATTTCAAGTGGGATGTAAACGAGAACACTCTAAATTCAAACATTATCAGCGATAACTCAAATGGCGGAATTGTTCTTGAAGATTCAGACTACAACACGTTAACCTCAAATACAATCAGAAACAACCAAGGTTATGGGGCGTATTTAGATCCAGAGAGCGATTTGAATACCCTTTCCTCAAATACCATCAACAATAATTTTGCCAACAATGTTCACATCTATGCTGGTGAAAACAACACCATCACATCAAACACAATCACTTATAGCCAGTTTGGATCTGGGATCCACTGTGAGGGCTGCGATTACAGCATAATTTCCTCGAATATCATTAACAACAATAAGCGCGAAGGCATCCATGTCCACGGTTCCTGGCAAAGTACCATTGCCTCAAACGTAATATCCGGAAACGATTACGGCCTTATGTTGGATGGAGTATATCACAATACAATCGAAAACAACACGATTGAAGGCAGTTCATTTTCGGGAATTAGGATGTCCAGTGTCGGCACCTATCCAAGTTATGTTATCAGGAACACTATCAGAAACAATCTCGGTGCGGGAATTGAGTTACAGGCAGGCTCATACAACCTCTTTTCCACCAATACAATAACTGGTAACTTGGGAACTGGAATCCTGATAAATGGAAGTACAAATAATGACCTAATTGGAAATATCATCTCCTCAAACTCGCAAAATGGTCTTTCGATGCTAAATGGCTCATCCGGCACCGACCTTTCCACGAACACAATTTGCACCAACACGCAATATGATATCTTCTGCGGCAATTCAGGGCCTACCACATTCGATGG